>QHUR01000099.1 GCA_003221995.1 Gemmatimonadota bacterium
GCCTTCGCGAACCCCTGCTTCACCCAGATCCACCCCACCTGCATTCCGGTGACGGGCCACCACCAAGCGAAGCTCACGCTCATGAGCGAGTCCCTGCGGAACGACGGCCGCATCTGGGTGCCGCGGCGCAAGGGGGACACGCGGAGTCCCAACGAGATCCCGGACGACGAGCGCGACTACTACCTCGAGCGGCTGTACCCGAGCTACGGCAACCTCGCCCCGCGGGACATCGCCTCGCGGCGCGCCAAGGAGGTGTGCGACGAAGGCCGGGGCGTGGGCCCGGGAGGTCACGGTGTCTACCTGGATTTCCGCGATGCGATCGCCCGGCTCGGCCGCGAGGTGATCGCCGAGCGCTACGGCAACCTGTTCGAGATGTACCAGCGGATTACAGCGGAGAATCCGTTCGCGGTGCCGATGCGCATGTATCCGGCGCCGCACTACACGATGGGCGGGCTGTGGGTGGACTACAACCTGATGACGACGATCGACGGGCTGTACGCGATCGGCGAAGCCAACTTCTCCGACCATGGGGCGAACCGGCTCGGGGCGAGCGCCCTGATGCAAGGGCTCGCGGACGGCTACTTCATCCTGCCCTACACGATCGGCGACTATCTCGCGCAGGTGAAGCTCGACCGGCTCGACACGGCGCACCCGGCGTTTCGGCGGACGCAGGCCGAGGTGAGCGACCGCGTGAACACGCTGGTCGCTGCGGGGGGCCGGAAGAGCGTCGACGCCTTCCACCGCGAGTTGGGCCGCCTAATGTGGGACACGTGCGGCATGTCGCGCGCCGCGGCGGGGTTGCAGGAGGCACGGGACAGGATCTGCGCGCTGCGCGAGGAGTTCTGGCGCGACGCCTACGTCGGCGGCACGGGCGAGGATTTCAACCAGACACTCGAGCACGCGGGCCGCGTCGCGGACTTCCTCGAGTTCGCCGAGCTGATGTGCCACGACGCGTTGCATCGCGAGGAATCGTGCGGCTGCCACTTCCGGGAGGAGTTCCAGACGCCCGAGGGTGAGGCGAAGCGTGACGACGCACGCTTCGGCTACGTCGCCGCCTGGGAGTTCGCGGGCGTCGGGGTCGCGCCGGTGCTCCACCGCGAGCCGCTCGGGTTCGCCGCCGTGCATCCGGCGCAGCGGAGCTACACCGAATGAAGGTCACGCTCCACGTCTGGCGCCAAGCGGGCCCCACTGCCCCTGGCAGGTTCGTCCGCTACGACATGACGGACGTGAGCCCCGACATGTCGTTCCTCGAGATGCTGGACGTCCTGAACCAGCAGCTCATCGCGCGACGGGAGGAACCCATCGCGTTCGACCATGACTGTCGGGAGGGGATCTGCGGCGCGTGTGGCATGGTGATCAACGGGCGGCCGCACGGCCCGCAGCGTGCCACCACGGCTTGTCAACTGCACATGCGGACCTTTCCGGACGGCGCCGACCTGTGGATCGAGCCGTGGCGCGCCAGGGCCTTCCCCCTCATCAAGGACCTGGTGGTCGACCGCGGGGCCTTCGATCGCATCGTCCAGGCCGGAGGCTTCATCACCGTGCGCACGGGCAGCGCCCCCGAGGCGAACGCGATTCCGGTGCCGAAGCGGGACGCGGATCTCGCGATGGACGCCGCAGCGTGCATCGGATGCGGTGCCTGCGTCGCGGCCTGCCCCAACGCCTCGGCGATGTTGTTCGTGGCGGCCAAGGTGTCGCACCTCGGGCTGCTGCCCCAGGGTCAGCCCGAGCGCTCCGCCCGGGTGGTGAACCTGGTGGCGCAGATGGACGCGGAGGGGTTCGGGGCGTGCACGAACCACGGCGAATGCATGGCGGCGTGCCCCAAGGAGATCTCGATCGATTTCATTGCGAGGCTGAATCGGGACTACATCAAAGCCGCCATCAGCCATCGGCAAGGCTGACGGCGCCCATCGTCTCCTTCACGGCCTCGGCAGACTTCTTGAGGGCGGCCTGCTCCTCGGGGGAGAGCTTCACCTCGAGGATCTGCTCCAATCCGCGGCGCCCGAGCTTGCAGGGCACGCCGCAGTACATCCCGGACAATCCGTACTCCCCCTGGAGCCACGCCGCGCAGGGGAGGACGCGCTTCTTGTCGAGCACGATCGCCTCGACCATCTGCGTGACCGCGGCGGAAGGGGCGTAGTACGCGGAGCCGGTCTTGAGGTAACTCACGATCTCGGCCCCCCCGTTGCGGGTGCGCTCGACGATCTTGGCGAGCGCCGCTTTGTCGAGGAGCTGAGTGACGGGGATTCCGGAGACCGTGGTGTACGCGAGGAGCGGCACCATGGTGTCGCCGTGACCGCCCAATACCATCGCCTGGACATCCTCGACCGAGACGTCGAGCGCCTCGGCGAGAAACGCGCGATACCGTGCGGTATCGAGCACACCCGCCATCCCGATGACCCGCTCGCGCGGGAAGCCGGTGACCGCCTTGGTGACCCAGCACATCACGTCGAGCGGATTCGAGACCACGACGACGATCGCTGTCGGGCAGTGCTGCTTGATCTGCCGTGCGACCTGCTGCACGATGTCGGCGTTGGTGCGGACCAGGTCGTCGCGGCTCATCCCCGGCTTGCGGGCGATGCCCGCCGTCACGACCACGACCTCACTCCCCGCCGCGGGGCCGTAGTCGTTCGCGCCGACGACGCGCGTGTCGAACCCCTCGATCGGCGCCGCCTCCCACTGGTCGAGGCCCTTTCCCTGCGGCACGCCTTCGATCACGTCGACGAGGACCACGGTGCGCGCGAGCTGCTTTTCCGCGAGCCGCTGGGCGGCGGTGGCACCCACGTTGCCGGCGCCCACCACGGTGATCCGGTTGAGCATGGTGAGGTCACCCGCCCCGCGTGTGCATCTCCCGGTGGGGATCGGCGCGCAGTGACTCGAGGCGGTACAAGGCTCCCCGCTCGGCCACGCCGAGTCGCGTCTCGGCCCCGCGGTCGCTGCGGCCGCGCCACGCGCCCGCGATCAGCCCGGCGAGCTCGTCGTCCGTGGCGCCGCGGCGCAGCGGCTCGCGCAGGTCCACGCCCCGCGCGGCGTAGAGGCACAGGAACCAGGTGCCGTCGGCCGTGAGTCGGCTGCGATCGCACGAGCCGCAGAACGGCGCCGTGACCGACGCGATGACGCCGAACACGGTGCCGTCCGGTAAGCGGAACCGCACGGCGGGCGCCGCGGGGCTCTCTTGGGTCGCGACCGGCTCGATGGGGCCGTAGCGGCGCGTGAGCCGCTCGAGGATCTCGCGTTGCGGCACGACCTGGTCTCTTGTCCAGCGGGTCGCGCCCCCCACGTCCATGTACTCGATGAAACGGACCTCCGCATCGTGCGATCTGCCGAACTCGATCAGGTCCGCCAGCTCGTCGTCGTTGAAGCCACGGACCACCACGCTGTTGAGCTTGAGGTGGTGAAATCCGAGCTGGCGCGCCGCCTGGATTCCCGCGACCACGTCGGCATGGCGGGCGCTCTTCGCGAACTCGCGCATCCGCTCGGGGCGCAGCGTGTCGAGGCTCACCGTGACCCGAGCGAGCCCGGCCCGTCGCAACGCCTCCGCCTGGCGGGCGAGGAGCAGGCCGTTGGTGGTGAGGGCGAGATCCTTGAGACCGCGGACGCGGTCCAGCAGGGCCACGAGCGTCGCCAGCTCGTGCCGCAGCAGCGGCTCGCCGCCCGTCAGCCGCACCTTGTCAACGCCCAGCTCCGAGAACACGCGGACCAGGCGCTCGATCTCCTCGAACGTGAGGATCGACTCGCGCGGCAGCCACACGTATTCATCCTCGGGCATGCAGTAACGGCACCGCATGTTGCACCGGTCGGTGACCGAGATGCGGAGGCTTCGCAGGGGGCGACCGAAGACGTCACGCATACAATGAGCGGACGGGCGGGCCGGCGGTGGGGTGGCCGGAAGGATCGACCCAGACCTCGGTTCCGTCAGCGCGGAGTTCCTTCTTCCACACGGGCAGGCGGTGCTTCACTTCCTCGATGACGTAGCGACAGGCCTCGAACGCCTGCGCCCGGTGCGGCGCGGCGGCCACGATGGCAATGCTCGGCTCGCCCACGGCCACGCGGCCGAGCCGGTGCCGCAAGGCGATGCGCGCGCCCGGCCAGCGCTCCCGCGCGTCGGCGACGATCCGCTGCAATTCCGCTTCCGCCATGTCGTCGTAGGCCGTGTACTCGATCGCCGCCACCCCGCTCTCCGCCGGCCCGTTGCGGACCGTGCCGAGGAACAGGCAGGTGCCGCCGCACTCCGGCGTCGCCGCTTGGGCGATGAGGGCGTCGACGGAGATCGGCTCTCGGCTCAGGTACGCGCTCATGTCATCCGCCCGCCACGGGGGGAAGGAACGCCACCTCGTCCCCGTCGCCGACACGGGCGTCCAGCTTCACGTGCTTCAGGTTCACGGCAGCGAGCGGCCGCTCGGGCAGTTGGCGGGCGCCTGGCAGCTCCTCGCGCACCCGGCGGACGACGTCGGCGACCGTGGCCGGCAACGCCACAAACACCGCTGCCTCCTCGCGCCCTACGAGCTCCGCGTAGCGCGCGAAGAAGCGTACCGTCACCGTTCCCGACCTCGCGACTGCCATGGGTCGAAAGATAATACGACCTCTCAGCCCCCTGCGGAACCGGTCGTCAGACCCTTCCAGACACGGGCTTGCTTCGGGGACGGCGACGGCGCGAGCGAGAGCGTGAACGTCGTGGCGGTGCGCTCCTGCACCGTGGTGGCGAGGCTCAGCGTCTGGCCGTTCCGCTGCACGACGAGGGTTAGCGGCTGGCCCGCCTTGCCGCGGTAGCGGGCGCGGTACTGGGACGTCCAGTCCGCGTCCGGCAGCAGCGCGACGTCGCCCACCTTGACGAGCAGGTCCCCGCGCTTCACGCCGGCGCGCTCGGCGGCGCTGCCCGGCACCACGCCCAGGACGATCCGCTGCCCCTGGTCGTTCTGGGGGGCGTTGACGCCGAGGAACGGCGTCGCAACGATCTGGCGACTGAGCGCGATGCCTGCTTTGGCCAACACCGCCTCATACGGGAGCGGCTCGCGGCCGTTGATGTAGCGCTGGTAGAATCCGTCCACGTCCGGCATCCCGACATCCCGCAGCAGACCGAGCAGGTCGCTCGTGGAGAATCCCTTCCCTCTCTGGTAGAAGCGCGTGAACAGCGCGCGCGTGACGTCATCCAGACTGCGCGCGTTGTTCGTCGCGTCGCGGATCGAGACGTCGAGCAGCAGCCCGGTGAGCGACCCCTTCGGGTAGTAGAGCTGGGAGCTGTTGACGTACACCTCATTGATCCACGTCGCCACGCTGCCGTCTTCCTCGCTCCAAGGCTCCGGTGCCGATTCCACCTGCTGTATGTTCGCGTCGGCGCTCGCGAGGAACTGGTCTGCCGTCCACAGACCCGAGCGCAGGCTCGTCACATTGGCGTAGTAGTCGGTGACGCCTTCCGACCACCACAAGAGCGGGGTGTACTGCTCGCCGTGGTAGTCGTACGGCCACATCTCGGCCGGCCGGATCCGCTTCACGTTCCAGCGGTGGAAGAACTCGTGCGCTATCAAGGGAATCACGTAGTCGCCGAGGGTGCCCTGAGCGGTGGCGAAGGCGGCCTCAGGCAGGATGTCGTAGTGCGAGCAGCTGTGCTCGAGCCCCTCGATGTAGCTGAAGGGCTCCCGCATCACGCTCAGGAAGATGGTGTAGGTGCCGCACACGGGCCCGCCCATCAGGCGGTCCTCTGCGTGGGCGATCTGTTCGACGGCGGCCCGCAGGTTCCGCGCGACCGCCGGCGTGTACGCGTCCGCGGGCCACACGGCGAGTCGGACCCACGCGCCATCCGCCTGCAGCGAGTCGAGGCCGTACGTGCCCAGAAAGGTCTGTGCGTCGGCGAGCTCGTGATAGTCCGCAGCCGTGTACGGGCCGCTGCCCGAGCCCTTGAGCGCCGTGGCCACCTGCCAGCCCGACGGCAGCGCGAACCGCACTTCGGCCGGCCGCTGCAGTTCGCCCTGTTCGTAGAGAAACAGGTTCGTGCCGAGGAACTGTGCGTAGTCGTCCAGGACGCGTGCGAGCGACAGATCGACCGTGTCGGCGAGGTAGTCGAACTCGATCGTCACGCGGTCGCTCTTGCCCGTCGCGACACGCCAGGTGTCCTTGTGGTAGCGGTCCCAAAACAGGGCCGCGCCCGTGGCGCTCCTCGCGCCGAAGCCGCGCACGTAGCGCGCATAGTTCTGGATCTCGTAGGCGCCGGGACTCCACGCCGGCAGCGACACGTACAGCGTGTCCTTGCCACTCACCGGGAATTCGGCCTTGACGTGAATCAGGTTCGTCGCGGGCGAGGGGATCGAGATCTCGTATTTCACGGTTTGCGCAGACAGCGGGACGGCGACCAAAACGGTGATCAGCCAGCGCACCGGGGACTCCGTGAGCATGGGTGGAGTGTTGTGTACACCACTCAAAACAAAGCGGCCCAGACGGTTAGTCCGGGCCGCGCGGTCGGCGCGAGGCGCGCGCTCAGGAACTCACTTTCTCACTCGCCTCGGCCACCATGGCGCGCAACTCCTTGCTGGGCTTGAAGACCGGCACCGGACGCGCGGCAACTTCGACCGGGTCCCCGGTGCGGGGGTTGCGGGCCATCCGCGTCTTCCGCTGTCGGATCTTGAACGTCCCAAACCCGCGTATCTCAATGTTATGCTGCTCGGCCAGAGCCGCCTTCACGGCGTCCAGGAACGAGTCAACGACGCGGGCGCAGTCCTTCTTCGAAATGAGGGGACCGGCGGTTCGTGCGATTTGTGCGGTGACCTTTTCGACCAAATCGGCCTTCGTCATCCGTCCCCCCTGAAGGGCCCAGGGTTGCGCAAAGCCGGGGGCCAACATACGGGCTTACCTATTGAGTGTCAAGGGCTTGGAGGAATTGACGGAAGTGTCCCTGCGCGTCGTGTGGGCCCGGCGACGCCTCGGGGTGGTACTGGACGGCGAAAATCGGGTACTCGCGATGCCGCACGCCTTCGACAGTACCGTCATTGAGGTTGAGGTGAGTGACCTCGAGCGCGTTCGCTCCGGGCACGCCCGAGGTGTCGCCCCGCACCGCGAAGCCATGGTTCTGTGACGTTATAAGTACTTGTCCCGTCTGCACATCCCGAACCGGATGGTTGCCCCCGCGATGACCGTAGGGAAGCTTCACGGTCTCACCGCCCAGAGCGAGCCCGAGCAACTGATGGCCGAGGCAGATACCGAATATCGGCACGGACCCGTCGGCGAGTTCGCGCAGTGTATGAATCGCGTATCCCACCGCTGCCGGGTCGCCCGGGCCGTTCGAGAGGAAGATGCCGTCCGGCTGCAGCTCGCGGACGCGGTCCGCTGGCGTTTGTGCCGGCACCACGGTGACGCGGCACCCGTTCTGGACGAAGAGGCGCAGGATGTTGCGCTTCATCCCGTAGTCGTAGGCGACGATGTGATGCTTTGCGTCGGCCGGCCCCTCGCTCGATTCCGCCGCGATCGTCGCCGCCGTCGCGAGATCGAGCCCGTCCATCGAGGGACTGGCGGCGAGGGCGGCACGGACTTCCTCGCCGGGCCGCTCGCCCAGTGCTGCGACGCCGCGCATCGCGCCGCGCGAACGGATGTGCCGGGTGAGCTGGCGCGTGTCGACGTCGGCGACGATCGGCACGTGAGCAGCGTTCAGCCAGTCGGCGAGCGCGCCCGTTGCCCGCCAGTTGGACGGCTTGACCGCGAGCTCCCGGACGACGACGCCGGCGACGTGCGGTCGGTCCGACTCCACGTCTTCCGGATTGATGCCGTAATTGCCGATCATCGGCGCGGTCATCACGACGAGCTGCCCCAGGTAGGAGGGATCGGTGAAGACCTCCTGATACCCGGACAGATTGGTGGTGAACACGACTTCGGCGTACGCGGGCTCGAACGGGAAGGGAGCGGTTCCTGGGAACCATGCCCCATCTTCCAGGAGCACGTAGGCCGGGCGAGGCTCAGGGATGGGGATTGGGACTCGGCGGCTGGTGTGGCGGAGTCGTCTGCTGAGGCGTTGTCTGGAGCGGCAGGGGTGCGGCCTGCACCGGCTCCGGTGCCGGGACGTTCCCCTCGAGCACGGAGCGGGGCGCCCCGCCCTGAGACGACAGGATCGCGAGGCACAGCGACAGGAAGAGGAACAATCCGGCGCACGACCAGGTGATCTTCGTAAGCAGCGTCGTGGCCTGGCGCCCACCCATGAACATCTCCGTACCCGACCCGCCCCCGAGCGAGGCCAAGCCGCCACCCTGCCCTGCCTGCAACAGCACCGCCATGGCGAGGACAAATGAATCGAGCAGCAGGATGGCCATCAGGATCTTGGAGACCATGCGGCAGGTAAGCTACTCAGCCCGCGGCGGTCTGCACAAGCTCGGCCCAGCTCTCCGGATTGAGGGACGCGCCGCCGACGAGCACGCCGTCGAGCTCCGGCTCGGCGAGGAGCTCCGCGATGTTCTTCAGGCTCACGCTGCCGCCATACACGACCCGCGTCTCGCCCGCGCCGTGCGCGGCCAGCCAGGCGCGGATCTCCCGATGCACCAGTGCGGCGTCCTGGGGGGTCGCGTTGCGGCCCGTCCCGATCGCCCAGACCGGCTCGTAGGCGATGATCACCCGCCGCAGCGCGCCGCCCTCCACGCCGCCCAGGGCCGCGGCGAGCTGGCGCTTCACAACGGGGAGGGTGTGGCCGGCCTCGCGCTCGGCGAGGGTCTCGCCGACGCACAGCACGGGGACGAGGCTCGCCGCGAGGGCGGCGGCGGTTTTCTTGCGGGTGTCTTCGTCCGTCTCCCCGAACAGCTGGCGCCGCTCGGAATGGCCCACCAGGGTGGCCTTGGCGCCCGCTTGGGCGGCGAGGGGCGCCGAGACCGCGCCGGTGAAGGCGCCCTTCGCTTCCCAGTGGATGTCCTGGGCGCCCGCCAGCAGGTCTTCGCGCTCTCGCACGGCCTCGGCCGCCGCCTCGAGCGACACCGCCGGCGGGAAGAACCACACGGCGCGGTCGTCGTGACGCCGGTAGCGGGTCCGGAACGTCTTCAGGTAGGCCCGAGCCTCGGCCGGCCCGAGGTGCATCTTCCAGTTGGCGGCAAAGAGCAGCCGCCTCACGCATCCTCCAGCGCGGCCACTCCGGGAAGGGGCTTGCCTTCCAGGAACTCGAGCGACGCCCCGCCGCCCGTCGAGACGTGGGTCAGCTTCGATGTGAGGCCGGCCACGGCGGCCGCAGAGTCGCCGCCGCCCACCACCGTGGTGGCCCCCCGGCGCGTCGCCTCCACCATCGCCAGGGCCACGGCGCGCGTCCCGGCGTCGAACGGCGGATGCTCGAACACGCCCATCGGGCCGTTCCAGACG
Organism: Gemmatimonadota bacterium; assembly: GCA_003221995.1. Taxonomy (GTDB): domain Bacteria; phylum Gemmatimonadota; class Gemmatimonadetes; order Gemmatimonadales; family GWC2-71-9; genus AG29. The sequence continues at coordinate 9,319 of QHUR01000099.1, forward strand.
ACGGTCTTCGCCCGGAGCAGGCGCGCGCGGTAGTCGAGGCGCGTGGTCTCGTCGATGTCGAACACGGCGCAATCCAGCGGCACCTTGTCGCTCAAGACCTGGCGCCGCTCGGCCACGCGCTCGAGACTCGGTGCGACCACGGCCCCGCGCGGCAGAATGAGCTTCTTACCGGCGCGCGCGAGGAGGCCCTTGGCGAGGTCCACCTTGTCGCGTTCCACGAGCGACCCGCCGACGCCGAAACCGAGGGCCAGAAAGAACGTGTTCGCCATGGCCCCGCCGACGAGGATCTCGTCCACCTTGGGTAACAGTGCCTCGATCACGTCGATCTTGCCGGAGATCTTGGCGCCGCCGAGCACGGCGACGAAGGGTCGCCGCGGCCGCTCCAGCGCTTCGCCCAGGAAGCGCAGCTCCCGTTCCATCAGAAACCCGGCGACGGCCGGCTTGAGGGTGTGCGCCAAGCCCTCGGTGGAGGCGTGCGCGCGGTGCGCCGATCCGAAGGCGTCGTCCACGTAGAAGTCGCCGAGTGCGGCGAACGTCTGCGCCAGCGCGGGGTCGTTCTGCTCTTCCCCAGGCCAGAAGCGCGTGTTCTCCAAGAGGGCGACGCCTCCTCGCGGCAGGCGCTTCGTGGCGGCGACGCCGGCGACCGGATCCGGGATGAACTCGACCGTGGTCGCGAGCACGCGCTCGACGTCCCGCACGACCTGTCGCAGGGAGAGTTTGGGATCGGGCCCGCCCGCGGGCCGGCCCAGGTGCGACAGCAGGACGACCCGCGCTCCCTTCTCCCGCAGGTACTGGATCGTCGGCGCGGCGGCGCGGATCCTCGTGTCGTCCGTGACGCGCCCGTCCTGCAGCGGCACGTTGAAGTCCACGCGCACGAGGGCGCGCTTACCGTCCAGCGCTTCCGGTGGGAGGTCCCGCAGGCTGCGCTTCCGGGTCACTGCCTGGCGGCGATGTGGGCGAGCAGGTCCACGCAGCGCGCCGAGTACCCCATTTCATTGTCGTACCAGGACGACACGTGGACCAGCGTGCCGTCGATGACGTTCGTGGACAACGCGTCCACGACGCTCGAGGCGAAGCTGCCGATGTAGTCGGCGGAGACGAGCGGCTCGTCGCTCACCTCGAGGATCCCCTTGAGCGTCCCGCGCGCCGCATCGCGAAACGCGGCGTTCACCTCCTCGATGGTCGTCCGCTTCCCGACCTCGGCCGCGAGCTCGACGACCGACACGTCGGGCGTGGGCACGCGCAACGAGATGCCGTCGATCTTGCCCTTCAGCTCGGGCATGACGAGGCTGGTCGCCTTCGCCGCCCCGGTCGTCGTCGGGATGATGCTGAGCGCCGCCGCGCGGGCGCGACGGAGGTCCTTGTGCGGCAGGTCGAGGACCGGCTGATCGTTGGTGTAGCTGTGCACCGTGGTCATGAATCCGCGCACGAACCCGAAGCGGTCGAGCACCACCTTCACTACGGGCACGAGGCAGTTAGTGGTGCAGGAGGCGTTGGAAACGACGTGGTGCTTGGCCGGGTCGTAGCGGTCGTGGTTCACGCCCATCACGATCGTGATGTCCTCGCCCTTGGCCGGGGCGGAGATCACGACCTTCTTCGCACCGGCGGTGAGGTGCTTCGCCGCCGCGTCGCGGTCGGTAAAGCGCCCGGTGCTTTCGAGCACCAGCGCCACGCCGAGATCCTTCCACGGGAGCTGCTCTGGCTCCTTGATGGCCGTGACGCGGATCTCCCGGCCGTTCACGACGAGGCAATCGCCCTTCGCCTCTACGCTCCCCGGAAAGCGGCCGTGGACCGAGTCGTACTTGAGGAGGTGGGCGAGCGTCTTGGGGTCGGTGATGTCGTTCACTGCGACGAAGTCGATGGCGGTCGCCTTCGTCGTCACCGCTGCCCGCAGGACGTTGCGGCCGATCCGGCCGAATCCGTTGATCCCGACCCGCACTGCCATCGTGGTGCTCCCTAGCTGAAATCCGGAAGGACGGCCCGGCCGAACGTCACGGCCAGGACGGCAGTCACGCCGGCGCACTCCAAGACCCGCGCGGCCTCGGCGAGCGTGGCGCCGGTGGTGAAGACGTCGTCCACCAAGACTAGTGCGGAGTGCGGATTGCGGAGTGCGGAGTTCTGCATGGGTGGACTCCGCATTCCGCACTTCTCATTCCGCACTTCAAACGCCCCCGCCACATTCGCCCGGCGAGCGGCCGGTGTCAACGCCGTTTGCGTCGCCGTGTCACGCACCCGCACCAGCAGCTCGGCGACGGGCCGGTGCCAACGCCGCCCCAGTGCCTGCGCCAGGCGCGCGCTCTGGTTGTAGCCACGCTGGCGCAGCCGCCGGGGTCCGAGGGGAACGGGGACGAGCATGGCCCCCTCCCCTCCCGGCAGCACCATGCTGCTCATCGCGGCGGCGAGGTCATCGGCGACGCGCGCGAGCCCGGCGTATTTGAGGGCGTGCACCGCCTCGCGAGCGCCGCCCTCGAGCCACACCGCCGAGCGAACGCGCTGCAGGGCCGCCGGCCAGTCGGCGCAGAGGCGACAGCCGCCGAACAGTGGCTCCGGTTGTCCACAACGCTCGCACCACGGCGGCCGCACGGCGCGCCAGCGATGGCGACACACGGAGCAGACGGTGCGGTCGGCGTCGGGGAAGGACAGGAGACTGCGGCACAGGAGGCACTCCGCCGGCAAGAGCAGCTGTTCGAGGGCGTTAGGCACGGAGGGCGCGGTTCACGGCGGCGCGCATCACCTCGACTGGCGCGGGCTGGCCTGGGAAGAAACGGCCGAACGCCGCCGCCCCCTGGCGCACCAGCACCTCGCGGCCATCCGCGGCGGCAATGCCGCGGGCGCGGAGCAGCCGCACCCAGCGGGTCTCGCCCGGGGCGTAGACGAGGTCGAGTGCTGCGGTGATGTCCCGCATCTCCTCGGCGGCGAGCGGCAGGGGGTCGCGGTCCTCCAGGCCGAGGGGAGTGGCATTGATCACGATCTCGGTCGCGACGGGGACCCGGGCCGCGTGCGCGCTCGCGCCCGCGCCCTCCGCCCAGCGCGCAAAGGCGCGCGCGCGCTCCGGGTCGCGGGAGCGCACCTGCAGCTCCGCCTTCGCCTCCGCCGCCGCGACCGCCACGGCGCGGGCCGAGCCCCCGGTGCCGAGCACGAGCCACCGCCCCGCCCCGTCCCCGCCCAGCGCGCGCAGGGCGCTGAGCACACCGGCCACGTCCGTGTTGTCCCCCACCAGCTGACCCTGCTCGGTCCAGAAGGTATTGCACGCTCCCACGCGCGCGCACAGATCGGTTTTCCGCGCGCAGCATCGTTCCACCGCTTCCTTGTGGGGCACGGTGACGTTCCCGGCGGCGCCGATGCCTACGAGCGCGCTGAGCAGCGAGGAGAGGGCGGCGGCGGGGGTCGGCAGCGCCACGTAGACGGCGTCGAGCCCGAGGGCTCGGAACGCCGCGTTGTACATCGTGGGAGAGAGCGAGTGGGCGATCGGATCCCCGATCACCCCCAACAGCCTGGTGCTAGCGCTGATCTCCACGCCCGGCCTCCGCGACGATGCGCTCCACCGCCGTGGCGACGAGCGCCTCGAGCTCGGCGCAGGTGTCGCGGTAGACATCGAGGTCGCCACCGAACGGGTCGCTCACCTCGGCCTCGTCACCCTCCCGGCCGGCGTACTCGCCCAGCACGAAGACGTGTCCCTCGCCCCCCAGCTCGTCCACCCGCGCGCGGTGGTGGCGCGCCATCGTGAGGATCAGGTCGGCCGCGTCCACCATCTCGCGGGTGAGCAGCTGCGCTCGATGGCCCGAGAGATCGAGCCCGCGCTCGAGCCCAACCAGGTAGGCGCCCTCGGATACCGGCGCCCCGTCCCACGCGCCGGTCCCCGCCGAGGAGACCTCGATGGCCTCGAACCCGCGCTCCTTGAGCGCGCGCTCCAGCAACGCGGCCGCGAGCGGGCTGCGGCAGATGTTACCGGTGCAGACGAGCAGGATCGTCTTCATTCGCGTTTCACGGAGCCAGCCGGCCCGCGGCGCGGCGGAGATCCACCAGCGTCAGCGCCCCTTCGCGCACCAGGCGGGGCGTCGGGCGTGTGCAGTCAACCACCGTCGACGGCGGCGAGTTCCCCAGCACCCCGCCATCCAACACCACTAGTGTACCTGCTTCGGCCGCCGCCGCGAAGTCGCGCAGGATCGCCTCCGCGCCGGGGGCCGGCGGCTGGCCGGGCAGGTTGGCCGATGTCGAGGTGATCGGCTCCTCCAGGGCTGCGACGAGCCGGGCCATCCCCGGATGCGACGTCCACCGCACGGCGATTCCCCCCTCCGGTCCGCGCAGCAGATCGGGAAGCCGGCCGCCCCCTCCGGGGAGCACCAGCGTGAGGGGGCCCGGCCAGAAGGCGCGGGCGAGGGCGCTCGCCACCTCGTTGAACGCGAGGCCCTGGGCCTCGGCCATGGTCCGGCTGCTCACCAACAGCAGGAAGGGCTTGTTCGGGCGGCGGCCCTTCAGCCGAGCGAGCGCGCGCACCTCGGCCTCGCGCGCCCGTGAGCCGAGACCATACACCGTTTCGGTCGGGTACGCGAGCAGGCCTCCGCGCTGCAGATGGGCCGTGACGGCGGAAAGGGCCCCCTCGATCTCGGCGTCGCTCCGGAACGGGACGGGCTTCACCGCAGCTCACGCGCCAGCGCCTCGGCGATTCGGAAGTCATCGGCGGTCGTGACCTTGAAGTTCTGCGGCGTGTCGGGCACGACCTCGAGGGGCACGCCCGCGCGCTCGCACACCTCGGCGTCGTCTGTGGGGGCCTCGTTCCCGCCGAGCTGTGCGTAGGCGCGCTCCAGCATCGCCCGGGGAAAGCCCTGCGGCGTGTGGGTACGCCACAGGCGCTCCCGGGGAACGGTTCTCACGATCTGCCGGTTCTCGGCGACCTCCTTCACGGTGTCGCTTACGGGGACGGCCGCGACCGCGCCCACTCCCCCGCGCGCGCGTGCGATCACGCCATCGATGGTTTCGCGGCTGACGAAGGGGCGTGCGGCGTCGTGCACCAGCACGACGGTGGCGTCCGCGCTCAGGGCGCGCAGCCCGGCGCGCACCGACTGCGCACGCGTTTCGCCCCCGGGTACGAGCCCCAGCCGCTCTCCCCCGAGCTTCGCGAGCCAGTCGGGAGGCTGCTGGACGTGGCCCACAGGGAGCGCGACCACCACGTGCGCCACCGCCGGGTGCGACGTGAACGGCCGCAGCGCGCGCAACAGCATCGGCACGCCGTGGATCGGCCGGAACTGCTTGGGCTCGCCGGGGCCGGCGCGCACTCCGGCCCCGGCCGCCACGATCACGACGCCGATGTCAGGCCGCGACGCGGCGGGCGAGCTCACCGATCCCGTCCAGCGCCACGAGCTCGACACCCGCGGCGCCGCCGGGCGCGATGCGCGACCGCGCCGAGCAGAAGACGCGGTGGAAGCCCTGGCGCGCGGCCTCCGCCAGCCGCCGCTCCACGCCGGCCACCGGCCGTATCTCGCCACCCAACCCGACCTCACCCAGGAACAGCGCGTCGGCGGGGAGGGGGCGATCGCGCACGCTGGAGACCAACGCCGCGAGCACCGCCAGATCGGTGGACGGCTCGGCCAGGCGGAGTCCGCCCGTGACGTTGACGAACACGTCCAGCTCCCCGCACGCCACGCCACCGCGACGCTCCAGCACGGCGAGCAGCACCGCGAGCCGGCGGTGATCGAGGCCGGTCGCGACCCGCTGCGGCGTGCCGAACCCGGCCTTCGCGGCGAGCGCCTGGATCTCGACGAGGAGCGGGCGGGTGCCTTCCATCAGCGCGGTCACCGCGGAGCCGGAGATGTTGGTCGCGCGGCCGGCGAGGAACGTCGCCGCCGGGTCCGCGACTGGCAGGAGCCCGCCCCCGGTCATCTCGAACACGCCGATCTCGTCGACCGAGCCGAACCGGTTCTTCACGGCGCGCAGCACGCGGTGATCGAGCGTGTGCTCGCCTTCGAAGTAGAGGACGGTGTCCACGATGTGCTCGAGCGTCTTCGGCCCGGCGATCCCGCCTCCTCGCGTCACGTGCCCCACGAGCAGCACCGCGGGCCCGGCCTGCTTGGCGAAGCGCATCAGCCGTGCGGCGCACTCCCGCACCTGGCCCACGTTGCCGGGCGCGCCCTCGAGCTCGTCGGTGTAGGTGGTCTGGATCGAGTCGACGAACACGACGCGACAGGCGAGCGCCTGCGCGTGATGGAGGATCGCCTCGAGCCGGGTCTCCCCCAGTACGTGCACGCCGCGCGCGTCGTCCGTCAGGCGGTCTGCGCGCAATCGCAGCTGGTCGGGGGACTCTTCGCCCGAGACGTAGAGGGTGGGGATCCCGGCCCGCTCGAGCCGCGCGGCGCACTGGAGCAGCAGCGTGGATTTTCCGATGCCGGGCTCCCCGCCCACCAGGACGACGGATCCGGGGACGATGCCGCCGCCCAGCACGAAATCGAACTCGCGGAGCCCGGTGCGCCAGCGCTCCATGCCGCCTCCCTGCACCGCGGACAGGCGGACGGGCGGACTGCCGGACGGAGGAGGCGTCGTTCTGCCCGCCCGTCCCCCCGTCCGCCCGACCGCCTCCTCCACCAGCGTATTCCACTCCCCGCACGCGTCGCAGCGCCCCGCCCATTTCGGCTGCTCCGCGCCGCACTCCGTGCAGCGGAATACGGAGCGCGCTTTAGCCACGGCTCGCCTCGGGCGGCGTGTCCCGCAGGGTGCGGTTATCGAAGCGGGTGAATTCGCGCTTGAAGTACAGCGGCACGAGGCCGGTGGGGCCGTTGCGCTGCTTGCTGACGAGCAGCTCCGCCAGGCCTTCGATGTTGTTGCCGTCTTTGTCGGTCGGGCCGTAATACATCTCGGGACGGTAGATGAAGCACACCACGTCGGCGTCCTGCTCGATCGCACCCGACTCGCGCAGGTCGGAGAGCTGCGGGCGGTGGTCGCCGGTGCGCTGGTCCGGCGCCCGCGACAGCTGCGACAGCGCGACGACGGGGATGTCGAGCTCCTTGGCCAGCGCCTTGAGCGAGCGCGAGATGTAGGAGATCTCCTGCTGGCGGCTCTCGGCGTCGGAGGGGCCCTGCATCAGCTGGAGGTAGTCTAGGACGATCATGCCGATGTCGTGTTCGGCCTTGAGGCGACGCGCCTTGGAGCGCATGGCGAGGGGGGTGAGGGTGGCGGAGTCGTCGATCCAGATGGGCGCCGTCCCGAGCAGCCCGGCCGCGCGGGCGAGCTTGGGATAGTCGTCGTCGCGGAGTTGGCCCCGCCGCAGCCGCTGCGCGTCCACGAGGCCCTCCGAGCACAGCAGGCGCTGCACCAGCGCGTCCTTGGACATCTCGAGCGAGAAGACCGCGACGCCGATGTTGCGCTCGATCGCCGCGTGCTGCACCACGTTGAGCACCAGGGCCGTTTTCCCCATCGACGGCCGCGCCGCGATGATGACCAGGTCGGCCTTCTGGAAGCCCGCGGTCAGCCGGTCGAGGTCCACGAAGCCGGTCGGCACCCCCGTGACGGCGCCGTGGCCCGCCTGCAGCTGCTCGATCCGCTCCATCGTCGGCCAGATGAGCTCCTTGAGGCGCGTGAACTCCTCGCTGCGCTTGAGCTGGGCGACCTGGAACACGCGGTGTTCGGCGTTGTCGAGCACCTCGGAGGAGCTGCCGCGCCCGTCGTAGACGTCCTGGATGATGGACGTCGCGGCCTCGACCAGCCGGCGCAGCACCGCCTTGTCGCGCACGATCCGGGCGTGATAGTCGACGTTCGCGGCCGTGGGGACGACGTCGATGAGCGAGCCGAGGTATTCCATCCCACCGGCACGGTCGAGGTCGCCGCGGCGCACCAGCTCGTCGCGCAGCGTGACCGGGTCGATGACGTCGCCGCGTTCGGTGAGCGCCACCATCGCGCGGAACAGGAGGCGGTGCGCCTCCCGATAGAACATCGTGTCGTCGAGCAGCTCGGCGGCTTTGAGGG
>QHUR01000158.1 GCA_003221995.1 Gemmatimonadota bacterium
GCTCGATCAAGTACGTGGGCGAGGTGGACGGCGCGACCAAGGCGGCACTGCTCGCGCGGGCCCGCTGTCTCTGGAACCCCGCGGAGTGGGACGAGCCGTTCGGCCTGGTGACGATCGAGGCCCTGCTCTCGGGCACCCCCGTGCTCGGCACGCGCCGCGGCGCGCTGCCGGAGCTGATCACGCCCGAGGTGGGCGCGCTGTGCGGCACCGTGGAGGAGATGATCGCCGCGGCCGCGACGATTCACAGCCGCAGCCCCGACGCCTGTCGCGCGCTGGCCGTGCGCCGGTTCACCCATCTCGCCATGGCCGAGGGCTACGTGCGGATGTACCGCTGCCTGCTGGAAACGGGGACGCTCGCGCCCCAACACACTGCATGATCGCGCTCAGGCGCGCGCTCCAGGAGCGTCCGCTCCTCGCCGTCCTGCTGCTCGCCGCTCTCGTTCGCGTCATCGCCGCCATCTTCAGCCGCGGCTTCCTCGCCATCGACGACCATCACGTCCTGGTCGACGCCGCGGAGCGGCTGGTGAGCGGCCTGGGGCTGGAGGTCGAGCACAAGCGCTCGATCCTCTATCCCGGCGTGGTCGCACTGATCATGGGGGCGACCCGCACCCTGGATGATCCCTCGCCGGCCACCCAGCTCCTCGTCGTCCGGCTGGTGCAGGCGGCCTACTCGCTCTTCACGGTCCTGCTCGTCTATCGGATCCTCGAGCGCACGGCGACGCCGCGCACGGCCCTGCTCGGCGGCCTCCTCGTCGCGACGTTCTTCGCACTCCCGATCACGGCGGTGCACCAGTTCGAGGAAGCGGTATGCCAGGCGCCGCTGCTCGCGAGCTGCTGGTGGCTGCTGCGGGCGCGGGACGACCCTCACGGCAGCACGTTCGCGCTGCTCGCCGGGACGGCGCTGGGCGTCGCGCTGATCGTCCGGTTCCCGCTGATCTCGTTCGTGGTGCCGTTCGCGCTGCTCGCGCTGTGGCAGGAGCCGGACAAGCGGCGCGGTGCCCTGTTCCTCGGTGGCCTGGCGCTCGTCCTCACGCTGCAGGGGCTCAGCAACCACCTCATCAACCACGAGTGGTGGTACTCGTTCCGGATCTACTACGGGCCGCTCGTCCACTGGCCGCCGCGCATCATCACCGATCCCGGCGCCTACCCCCAGGGCGCGGTGTGGACGTACGCCGCGGCCCTGCTCGGCCTGTTCGTGCCGCCGTTCTCGCTCCTGTTCCTCACGGCCGCCGCCCGCGGGGGCAAGGAGCTCCCCCTGCTGGGCGTGCCGACGCTCGTCTTCCTCGTCGCACACAGTGCGATCGCCAACCGGCAGGAACGTTTCCTGCTCCCCGTGCTCCCGGTGATCATCCTGCTCGCCGCGCACGGCTTCGGCCCCGTCGCGGCGTGGCTCGCGGCGCGCTCGTGGTCGCGCGTGTACGGCTGGCTGTGGAGCTACTACTGGGCGGTCAACACCGTGCTGCTCGCGGGTACGCTGTTCGTGTACGGGAAGAAGGACCGGGTCGCGCCGCTCGTGTACGTCCAGGCGCGGCACGACGCCACGGGCGTCGTCGTGGCGCAATACACCTACACCTTCCCGGTTCCCGCCTACTATCTAGGGAGGCCGCGGCCGCCCGTCTTCGTCTTCAGCGACCGCACTCGTCTCGCCCAGGACGCGCAGGCGGTGCACGCGGCGAGCCCGGCGCCCAACTACCTCATCCTCTACAGCGACTCGGCGGACGCCGACGCCGCACTGCTCGCGGGCGCCCTGGGCACGCGGCTCGAGCGCAACGCGACCATCACGCCGAGCCTGGGCGACGAGCTGGCGCACCTCGTGAACCCGCGCCGCAACCACGCCACCAGTGCGGTGGTGCTGTCGATCGTGCCGCTCAACGCAGCGCCACGCTGAGGAGCTCCTGCAGGCGGTGCGCCCAGGTGTGCTCCCGCAGCGCTCGGGCCCGCGCCGCGGCCGCGAGGGAACGGCGCAGCACGTCGTCCGCGAGCAGGGCCCGCGCCCGCTCACGCAGCTCGTCCACGCTCCGGTAGAGCACGATCTCCCGGTCGGGCGCGAAGTGGCGGACGACGTCCGCTTTCGCGTCGCACAGCTGCGCAGTCCCCACGCCCGCGAGCTCGAACACGCGCATGTTCGCCCCCGTGCCATAGCGTCCGGCGTCGCCGCCCGGGCCGAAGTGCTGGTGGATGTTGAGGCCGACCGCGGCGCCGGAGAGCGCCCGCACGAAGTCGTCCCCGTACACGGCGCCGCGCGGCCACCCGGGTCCCCAGGCCACGAGCCCGAGATCGGCCGCGGCCTGCATCACCGCCTCGCGCGCGGGATCCCGTGAGCCCACGAACACGAGCGGGGTGCGCCAGCGGGGGCCGCCGTCCAGGGGGCGGTGGAACGCGGGGTCGCAGCCGAAGGCGAGATAGTGCGCGGGGTGGCCCGCCGCGCGGTGTCGCTCCGCGCTCGAGCTGTCGTGGGTGAAGAATGCGTCGTAGGCCGGGGCGAGCGCGAGCGAGACGGCGATCTCGTGGGGGTCGTCGGGGAACCAGTTCACCCAGCGGCCGCCGTGTTCCCGCTTCAGCGCGGCGACCTCCGCCGGCTCGAGCTTCGTCCCCTTGAAGACGAGCACCACGTCCGTCGGCGCGCCGCGCAGCATCGCCGCCAGCCGCCGGGCGAGCGGGCGCCGGAAGATCGTGCCGAGTCCCCGCGCGCGCTCCTCGCAGCGCCGCACCTCGCAGCCGAGCGACGCCAGCGCCGCGGCGAGCGCCAGCCCGCTCTGGTGGTAGCGCCGGTTGAACGCCGCGACCAGCACGACCCGCAGCCCCAAGAAGCTCACACCTCGACGTAGTTGCGGTACTCGAAGACGCGGGCGCCCGTGAGGCGCTCGATCCAATCGGAGAGGTACAGCCGCAGGTGCTCGCGCCGGAAATGGCGCGGGCCCACGCCGGGGCCCGCGTGGTCGCGCCGCGCCGCGACCCAGGCGCGCGCTGCCAGCGGGTGCTCACCCGTGAAGCGGCGCAAGAGCGGCGTCCAGTCGAGCCGGCCCTTCGTCTCGCGCGCCGCGATCCGGTCTGGCACCTCGGTGAAGATGCCGCGCGACGCCGCGAGCTTCCGTCGCAGCGCGTCAGGCGGCCGGGCCCACCCGTAGTGGAACATGCGCGCCCCCGTCGCCCGCGCCCGCACGCGCCGCTCCTCCGGGCCCACGCGGAACCCCTGCGCGTCCTGGTAGGAGCGGACGTCCTGGCCCAGGCGCACGCACCGCACCTCGCGGCGGTACCAGTGCCGGTCAGTCGCGAGCGTGTCGAAGTCGCCGTAGAAATGGAGATAATCGACCAGCAGGCCTTCCACCCGCGCGTCCCGGTCCCACTCGGCGATCCGCTGCCCGAGGATCTCCGCGCCGTGCTCGTGGAGGACCTCGTCGGCCTGGACGTAGAGTCCCCAGGCGCCGCGGCAGGCGGCCATGGCGCGGTCGGTCTCGACGGCGAGCGCCGTGCTGCCGCGGGAGAAATCCCACACCGTGTCCAGGATGCGCACCCGCGGGTCGCCGAGCGAGGCGACCAGCTCGCGCGTGCCGTCGTCCGACCGCCCCACGTTCACGATCACCTCGTCGCACACGTCGAGCAGCGACCGAATGGCGGGGAGGATCGGGTAATCGAGCGTGACGGCGTTGTGGACGATGGTGAAGCCGGAGAGCATGTCAGACCCGGAACTGCATGTCGTGGAGCCGCCGATAGACGCCGCCGGCCGCGAACAGGGCGTCGTGCGTCCCGCGCTCCACGATGCGCCCCTCCGAGAGCACGACGATCAGATCCGCGTGCCGCACGGTCGTGAGCCGGTGCGCGATGACGAGCACGGTGCGGTGCGCCATCAGGCGATCGATCGCCTCCTGCACCAGGCGCTCCGACTCGGCGTCGAGCGCGCTCGTCGCCTCGTCGAGAATCAGGACCGGGGGGTCGCGCAACAGGGCGCGCGCGATCGCGATGCGTTGGCGTTGCCCGCCCGAGAGCCGGGTGCCGCGCTCGCCCAGCAGGGTGTCGTAGCCCTCGGGGAGCTGCGCGATGAACTCGTCGGCGTTGGCGGCGCGCGCCGCGGCCCGCACCTGCTCCAACGTGAAGTCGCTGCGTCCGTAGGCGACGTTCGCGAACACGGTGTCGTTCAGGAGCACCGTCTCCTGCGACACGATCCCCAGCAAGGCCCGGAGGCTCGCGCGGGTGAACCGCGTGATCGGCACGCCGTCGATGAGGATGCCGCCGCTCGTGGGCTCGTAGAAGCGCGGCAGCAGGTCCACGAGCGTCGTCTTTCCCGCCCCGGACGGCCCCACGATCGCCACCACCTGGCCCCGCCGCACCTCCAGGTCCACGTCGCGCAGCACCGCGGCCTCGGTCCCGTCGTAGGAGAAGCTCACCCGCCGGTACTCGATCCGCTCCCGGAAGGCCGCCGGGATCTCGCCCGGCCGGTCGCCCTCGTCGGGCGGGAGGTCGAGCACCTCGAACACGCGGTCGGCGGCGGCCACCGCGCCCGCCATGATCGTGGGGTACTGCGCCACCGCCTTCACCGGCGACATGAGGCGCAGGGCCACGGCGATGAACGCGACGAAGACCTCGGGCCGGAGCGTGGCCGAGGCGCCGAGGGCGAGGTGCGTGCCGTAGGAGAAGATCAACACGACCACGAGCCCGGCGAAGATCTCGCTCACGGGGCTCGTGAGGGTGGACCAGCGTTGCGCGCGCAGCACCCGTCGGCGATAGCGGTCGGCGAGCCGCTGGAAGCGCTCCGCCTCGAACGCCTCCGCTACGTAGGCGCGCACCAGCTTGATGGACGCCACCATTTCGGCCACCAGGCTCGTCAGCTCGCCGCGCTCGTCCGCCTGCTCGCGCGAGCGGCGGCGCACGCGGGCGATCATCGGCCGGATGATGAGCGCTAGCACCGGGGCCGCGACGATCGCGATCAGCGTGAGCCGCCACGACAGCCCCAGCAGGATCGCGACGTACACGACGATGAGGCTGACGTTGCGGAGCAGCGAGGCGAGCGCCGCGGTGATCGCCGTCTTCACCTGATCGGTGTCGCTCACCACGCGGGCGAGCAGCTGGCCGCCCTTGGTGCGCTGGAAGAAGCCGAGGGGCAGGGTCTGGAGGTGGCGGAACAGGCGCACCCGCAGGTCGCGCACCACGCCCTCTTCGATCGCGACGCTCGAGACCGCGGCGGCGTACTGCGCCACGTTCTTCAGCACGAGCGCCCCCAGCAGCACGAGCACCACGTTGCGGAGCGCGAGCTCGGGCGCCCCCGCCGCGAGGAACGGCCCGGCGATCTTGGCGAGCACATCCTCCACGCCCGAGGTGCCGGTCGCGGGGAGCGCCTGCTGGCCGAACAGCGCGCGCAGGAAGGGGATGAGCAGCACGAAGGTGGCCCCGTCCATCACGGACGCCACCAGCGTCGCCACGATGTTGGTGACGAACAGCAGCGTGTAGGGGCGCAGCAGCAGCAGCAAGCGGGCGCCGCGGCGCATTCAGCCCGAGCCCCCACGCCGGCCGCGCGGCGTCAGCAGGGCCACCGGGAGGATCATCTCCTCCGGCGTCACGCCGCCGTGCAGGAACGATCCGCGGTAGCGCGCCTGGTACTCGCGCAGCTTGGTCGGATAGACGAAGAAGCGGTCGGTCGTGGCGAGCAGCAGGCGCACGCCGAGCCCCATGGCCGGCAGCCCCCACGTCTTGAGGTCCTGGACCAAGATCGCGGCCTCGGGATCCTCGGCCCGCAGGTCCTCGCCGAACTTGTAGCGCAGATTGGCGGTGGCGTCGCGCTTCGCGAACACGGTGGCGGGGCGCTCGCAGTGGATCGAGCCGTGGTCGGAGGTGAGCAGCACCGTGACGCCGCGCCGCTCGGCCTCCTGCAGCGCCGCGAGCACGGGACTGCGCTCGAACCAGGTGCGGGTGAGGCCGCGCAGCGCGGCCTCGTCGCGCGCCACCTCGTAGAGGATCGCGCTCTCCGAGCGGCCGTGCGTCAGCTGGTCGATGAAGTTGAACACCAGCGCCGTGACGCCGTCCTGGGCGAGATGCGCCGGCAGGCGCCGCTGCAGGTCGGAGCTCTCCCCGGCGCTGAACAACTTCTCGTAGCGCACCGGCACCGGCTTGCCGACGAGCTCCGCCAGCTGCTCGCTCAACAGCTCGAACTCGTGCGCGTTCAGGCTCTCCTCATCGGACGCCGCGCCCCACCAGTCGGGGTGCCGCGCGGCGATCTCCATCGGGAACATGCCGGAGAAGATCGCGTTGCGGGCGAAAGGCGTCGCCGTCGGCAGGATGCTGAAGTAGTGCGACTCCTCGACTTGGAACAGCGGCGTGACGAGGTCGCGCAGCACTTCCCACTGGTCCAGCCGCAGGCAGTCCACCACGATGAACAGCACGCGGCCCGCGTTCTTGAGGACGGGCACGAGGAACTCGGCCCCCACGTCCACCGACAGCGGCGGGCGGTCACCCTCGGGGGCTGCGAGCCAGCGGGGGTACTGGCGCGCCACGTAGGCGGCGAAGCTGTCGTGGAGGCCGCGCTGCAGCGCGCGCAGCGCGTCGCTGAGACCGGGCTCGCGCGCGGCCTCGAGCCGCACCTCCCACCCCGCCAGCTCCACCACCAGCTCGATCCATTCGCGCCACGCGAGCGTCTCGGCCCGCTTCGCTTCCAGCTCGCGGAACCGGGTCACGAAGTCGCGCGCCCGGCGCTGCTGGCGGATGCGGTCGCCCTCGAGCAGCCGCGTCACCACGGACAGCACCTGCCGCGGGTGGACCGGCTTGACGAGGTAGTCGTCCACCTCGACGCCGATCGCCTCGCGCAGCGTGCCGTCGCCCTCGCTCTGCGTCACCATCACGACCGGCATGGCGGGGTCGATCGCGCGGATC
>QHUR01000125.1 GCA_003221995.1 Gemmatimonadota bacterium
GATCCATCTCAAGCGTGCGCATGACGGGGAATCCCGGCTTTCACCCGGTTCAGGTAGAGCTCTCGCCCCGAACCGACCGACGGATCGTTGCTCGGCGCCAGGGCGAGGCGGTCGAGTAACCCTGCCTCGAGGCGTGACGCGTCGGACCCTGCCAGCTCAATCGCCCGCGCGGCCGAGCGGAGCACGATCACCGACTCGAGCCCCGCGATGTCGTCGAAGAACCAGCCGCACGAAGTGAACATGCGGAGCGCGTGGCGCTCGAGCTCGGGGGGCAGGAGCCGACCGTCGCGCTCGAACACGGCGTGCAGCTCTCCAGAGAGCCAATCGAGGGCCGCACGCAGCGGCGCCCGCCAGCGCTGGTGCATGGCGCGCTCCGGCGCCGCTCGACAACCGCACTCGGCGCGCCAGCGCTCCACCCCGTGCGGGCAGCTCCACGAGCTGGGCGCGACGATCCGGACTTCCTCCTGGGGCGGCCGCCGTGCCAGGAAGGTCGCGAAGCTCTCGACCCGAACGTCGGCACGCCGCGCCAAGGTCTCGAGCACGCGGGCGAGGACGACGTCGCCGTCCTTGTGATGGTGCCCATAGGTCTCGCCGTCCGTCGCGGCCGCCACCAGCTGGTTGGGAGTGGCGGTGAGGCGCTCGACCCACGCGGCGGCATCGCGTACCAGGGGTCCGAAGGCGACGTCGTGCGAGATCGCGCCATCATAGATGAAAACGGCGATCCGGCGGCCGCCGCTCGTGCGGTACCAGCCGGGGAGCCCGTCCCCCGGGGCGCGCTCCACCTGGTGGGGCGCGAGGATGGTGAAGCGGATCCCTTCGGCGGCCAACACGTCGAGCGTCTCATCGTCCACGGCCGTTTCCGGCAGCCACATGCCCTCCGGCTCCCGCCCGAACCGGCGTCGGAAATCGGCGATGCCCCACCGCACCCCGGTCACCTTGTCCCGGCGCGGGCTGAGCGGGAGGATCAGGTGATGGTACGGCATCGCGAGCGCGCCCCCGGCGCGGCCCGCGGCGACCACGGCCGCATACGTCCCGGGCGCGTGATGCTCCATCCACTCGAGCAGCGTGGGTCCGAAGTCGAAGCTCATGGACGCGAGCGACGGCGCCACGCGGGCGTAGCATTCCCGCTCGATGCGCTCGTTCCAGTCATGGAACGGCGCGGCGTTCGGCTCGAGGGGAATGGTCCCGGTCCACGGGTCGTCGCGGGGTGGCTGGTAGAAATGCCCGTGAATCACGATGGACCGCATCAACCGCCGAGCGCCCCCTCCACCTGGGCTAGCACATTGGGGAAGAGGTCGTCCCGGCGTGCGAGCTCGTCGGCCATCCGACCGGCGGGCTCGAGCGCGCCGCCCGCGAGCGCCTTGATCAGCCGCTCGGCGTCATCACAGTGCAGGGTGAAGCGACGCTCCGCATAGTCGACGACGGCGCCGGTCGAGATGATGAACTGCCAATCGGAGGCCTGCGCCAGGAGCAGCTCACGCGCCGCCTGCGCGAGCGCGGGTCGCGCAGGGGCCGACGCCAACGCCTTGGGCGCCAGGTCCCAGAACGCGTCTTCCAGCGCCCACAGTCGCCGCCAGGTCCAGCTCGTGCGGTCGTTGAGCCACATGCTGTCATCGCCGTTCGCTCCCCAGGAGCCTTCCGCCAGGCGCAACCCCACGCGAGGCGGGTGGGCGGCGAGGTGCTGTGACCCCGTGACCCCGCAGACCCGCTGTTGCGGGCGATCCCGCAGCGCGCGGTACGCCGTGGCCAGGAAGTCCGCCCCTTCGAACCACCAGTGCCCGAACAGCTCGGTGTCGAACGGTGCCACGATCACGTCCTCACCACCCTCTCCACCTGCGCGCTGCTCCCCCGCGATGCTCTCGAGGAGCTGGACGAAGTGGGACGCGTGACCCCTGGCGCGCTCGAGCGCGGCCGCGGGCTCGTAGGGGCGCTTGGCGCCGAGGTCCACGTTCCCACCGCTCACGCGCCACAGCTTGAGGCCACCCGGCCAGCGGATCTTGTGGAACTCGAGGTACCATTCGTCCCCCGGGTAGCCGTGGTGCCGGCTCCAGATCTGCGTGGACGAGCGGGGGTCCCGCACGAGCGTCGCGACGGCGTCGCGCGTGCTACGGCCCGAGACGCGGTAGGCGCGATACGGCGAGCGCGTCGCTTTGGCGGCGCGGTGGAGGGAAGCAGGGTCGTGCCGCTGCGCGTCGAACCGCTCGACACCCAAAGGGACATCCTCGTAGGCGCCGAGCGGACCACCGGCGCGCGCCAGATGAGCGTCGGTGAAGAAGTACCGAAACCCGGCGTCCGCCAAGTGCTGCTCGATGCCGCGGCGTACGGGCCCGTTCCGCCACTTGCCGCGGGGGCGATAGGCGCACTCCGGCAACCAGCAGCCCACCGGAGCGACGCCGAACAGACGCCGGTGCTCGTCCCGACCGACCGCGAGCTGCAGCCGGATACTCTCGTCGCGGCCGAGGAGCGGCAGATAGCCGTGCGTCGCCGCCGATCCCATGATCTCGAGGCGCCCCTCGTCCTGGAGGCGGCGGAACGCCGAGATCAAGTCCCGGTCGATCGACCGGAACAACGCCTGCAGGCGATTGAGACGCGCCCTCCAGAACTCCACCAGCGGCAGCAGGGCGGCGTCGCCGCCCGACCCCAGCGACGCCGCAGCCTCATCGCACGCGGTCAGTCGCTGGGCGAAGAACGCGTCCATCTCGCGCGCGAAGGCGGGGCTCGCCAGCTGGTTCGCAAGCACCGGAGTGAATCCGATCGTGACGGGCGCCGCGGTGCCCTCGGCGGAGAGCTCTCTGAGCCGCTCCAGCAGCGGGAGATACGTGTCGAGCGCGGCCTCACACAGCCAGTCGCTGCCGTGCGGCCAGCGGCCATGATTGAGGACGTACGGGAGGTGACTGTGGAGCGCGAGTACGAAGTCCATCACCGCAGCGCGAGGGCCCGACGATACAGCGCCAGGTACTGCTCGCCGGAGCGGTCCCAGCCGAACTGCTGCGCCATGGCCGCCCGCACGAGCTTGCGCCACGCGTTGCGGTCGGCGTAGGCGTCGACCGCCCGCTGCACCGCCTGCGCCAGCGCCGTGGGCGCGTATTCGTCGAACAGAAAGCCGGTGATGCCGTCCACGATGCTGTCGGTGAGGCCACCCACTCTGCGGGCGACGGGCACCGCGCCGTAGTGCTGGGCGCGCATCTGCGTGAGCCCGCACGGCTCGTACAAGGACGGCATGAGCAGCGCGTCGGCACCGGCCAGCAGACGGTGCTCGAGGTGATCGGTGAACATGAACTCGACGGCCAAGCGATCGGGGGCGGCCGCGGCCAGGTTCCCCAGCGCCTCATGATAGCGGTGCTCCCCGGCTCCGAGGAAGATGAACTGCGCCTCCGGGATCGAGAGCAGATCGGCGCCGAGGATCAAATCGAGTCCCTTCTGCGCCACCATCCGCGCGCTCATAGCGAAGAGCGGCACCTGCCCTCCCGCTCTCTGGGCCAGGCCGTACGCCTTCTGCAGCGCTGCCTTACAGCGCCGCTTCCCGGACAGATCGTCAGCCGAGTACGGGTCGGTGAGCTCCAGATCGGCCGTCGGGTTCCAAAGATCGGGATCGATGCCGTTCAGGATCCCCGCCAGGCGGTCGCCGAGTCCGATGAAGGTGTCGTGCAGGCCGAACCCGCCTTCCGGTGTGCACAGCTCTCGCGCGTGCGTCGGGCTGACGGTCACGGCGACGTCCGAGAACGCCAACCCCCCTTTGAGCATGTTCATCCGACCGTACCACTCGAATGCGTCGTCGTTGTACAGCTCGGGTGGGAGCCCAAGGTCCGCCATCGTCTCTGGCGGGAAGTGCCCCTGGAAGCCGGCGTTGTGCACGGACAGCACGCTCGCCAGGCGGCTGTGGAACGGCTGCCCCGCGAACGCCGTCCGCAGGTACACGGGCGCCAGGGCGGTGTGCCAGTCGTGCGCATGGAGCAGCTGCGCCTCGGGAGCGATCTCAGGGAGCGCGGTGAGCGCGGCCAGGCAAAAGAACGCGAACCGCCGGGCGTTGTCCGGGTAGTCGGCTCCGTTGTCGCCGTAGATGCCCGCCCGATCGAAGAAGTCGGGATGCTCGATGAAGAACACGTGTGGACCGGCCGCGTCGCGCGGCGGCGTGCGATACAACCAGGCGCGCTCGGTGTGCCCGCCGAGGGTGACGGTGAGCGCCGATCCCGTGCGCTCGAGGGACGCCGTCGTCTCACGCACCAGCTGATATAGCGGCATCACGACCGTCGTCGGGTGACCGGCGGTCGCCTGGGTGGTCGCCAAGCCGCTCACCGCTTCACCGAGTCCGCCCGTGCGGGCGAAGGGCCAGTACTCCGCCGTGAGGTGGACGACGCCGACCCGCTCGGCCGGGGCGACCGGCGGCCGTTGTGCCGCGTTCACGGCAGCGCGTCGCCTGGGGGCGGTGCGCCGGTGGGATTTCGGCGCTGGAGTCGTCGCGCCCATGGTCGTCTCCTGTCAGGCCGTCGGCGGGTCGTCCGCCGACGGCTCGCCCCGCATCGCGGGGAGGTAGTACTCGGTGAGGTATTTCCTCACCATCCGCTGGGCGGTGAACCGCGCGCCCGCCGTGCGGATCGCGTGTTTCATCTTCTCGACCCAGCCGCGCGGGACACCCTGGGCATCGCGGTCGTAGAACAGCGGCACCACCCCGGTTTCAAGCAGGCGGTACAGCTGCTCGGCATCGGCCGCATCGCCGT
>QHUR01000126.1 GCA_003221995.1 Gemmatimonadota bacterium
GCACCAGGCGAATGACCTGGGCGCCGGCCGTGCAGACGAGCAGGCCGCGCTCGCGCGCCGCCGTCACGTAGGGGGCCGCGGGCTCCAGGAGCTCGATTCCCCACATCAGGCCGCGCCCGCGCAGGGCGCCGACCTTCGGCGAGGCGGCACGCAGCCGCGAGAGCGCGGCGCCCAGCGCCTCGCCCTTTTCCCGTACCGCGGCGAGGAACCCGGGGTCGGCGATGGTGCGCAGGACGTCGAGCGCCACCGTGGCGACGAGCGGCCCGCCGCCGAAAGTCGTGGCGTGGTCCCCCGCCTTCAGCGCGGTGCCGACCGCCTCGGTGAGGAGAACAGCCCCCATCGGGAGCCCGCCGGCCAGCGGCTTCGCGAGCGTCACCAGATCGGGCACCACCCCCGTCTGCTCGTAGGCGAAC
This sequence comes from Gemmatimonadota bacterium, assembly GCA_003221995.1. GTDB lineage: Bacteria > Gemmatimonadota > Gemmatimonadetes > Gemmatimonadales > GWC2-71-9 > AG29. The sequence continues at coordinate 414 of QHUR01000126.1, forward strand.
AGCGTGCCGGTGCGTCCCAGACCGCACTGCACTTCGTCGAACACGAGGGCCGCCCCGCGCGCGTCGCACAGCTCGCGCAGGAAAGCAAGCCATTCGGGATCCACCGGCCGCACGCCTCCCTCGCCCTGCACCGGCTCCACGATGACGGCCGCCGTGCGGTTGGCGGAGATTACGCGGTCGGCGGCGGCCCAGTCCTCGAGCGGGACGATGCGCACGCCGGGGACGAGCGGCTCGAACGGCTTGCGATAGTCGGGCCGGTCGGTGGCCGCGAGCGAGGCGAACAGCCGCCCGTGGAACGCCCCCGTGAAGGCCACGATCTCGGTCTTGCGCGACCACTTGCGGGCGAACTTGAACGCGGCCTCGTTCGCTTCCGCCCCCGAGTTGCAGAAGAAGACGCGATCGGCGAACGAGCGGGCGACGAGCTCTTCCGCGAGCCGCTCACCCGGCTCGGTGCGGTACAGGTTGGAGACATGCACGAGCCCGCTCTCGAGCGCGCGGAGGACGGCCGCGCGGATCACGGCGTGGTTGTAGCCCAGGGCGTTGACGGCGATCCCCGCGACGAAGTCGAGGTAGCGGGTGCCGTCGTCCGCGATGACCTCCGAGCCCTCCCCGGCGACGAACAGCGGGCCGACTCGGGCATACACGCCGAGCAAGGCCTCCGGAGCCGTGGACGTGACTGTCATGCTGGTTGCGGGGTCGCGGTGAGGACGCGCGTCCCGGCGGTCGGATGCCCGAGCACGTGCACGTCGCCGATGCGGACGGCCTGCGCGCCGCTTTGCAGGGCGGCGGCACCGGCCCGCAGCTTCGTCGCCATCCCGTCGGTCGCGACGCCCAGCTCGATCAGCACCTCGATGTCGGACGTGGCGACGCAGTCCTGAGCGACGCCGTCGACGACGACTCCGGGAACGTCGGAGACGTACAGCAGCTCCTTCGCCCGCAGCGCGGCAGCGATGGCAGCGGCGGCGTGATCGGCGTTCACGTTGAGCGGCACGCCCTCGCGTCCGGCCGCGGGCGCCACGGGGGCCACGACCGGCGTGAGCCCGGCAAGCAGCAAGCTCTCGAGCAGCGACGCCCGCACGGCGCTGATCTCGCCCACGTGCCCGAGGGCTGCGGCCGACGGCTGCGCCGTGAGCAGCCCGCCATCCACGCCGGACAACCCGATCGCGTCGAGCCCCACGGCCCGCAGCGCTGCCACGACGGCGCGGTTCGCTGGGCCGGCGAGCACCATCTCCACGACCTCCGCGACCTCGGGAGGCGTCACGCGCAGGCCGTCGCGCTTCTCGACCGGCAGCCCGAGGCGCCGCGACAGCGCGGTCACCGCCTGGCCGCCGCCGTGCACCACGACGACAGGCTCGAGCGGCTTGAGGGCGTCCGCGCAGGCCGCGAGCCACTCAGGCCGGTCGAGCTCGTTCCCGCCGAGCTTCACAACGCGGACCTTCAGCACACGAGCCCCGCCGTCTCCGCCAGCCCCAGCATCACGTTCATGTTCTGGATCGCCTGTCCCGCCGCTCCCTTGACCAGGTTGTCGATCGCCGCGATCACCGTGAGGCGCGGCCGGCGCACCTGCTCGACCGGGGCGACGCCCAGCGCCACGCGGTTCCGGTACACCACGTCCTTGAGGGACGGCAGGGCGCCGTGGAACACCTGTACGCAGGGTTCTCCCCGATAGGCCGCCTCGTAGAGACCCTCCGCCGCGCCCTGGTCGAGGGCTCCGGTGAGTGGGACATGGATCGTCTCGAGGATCCCCCGCTTGACGGGGAGCAGGTGGGGCGTGAACACCAGGTCCCCCGCGAACCCGCTTTCGCGCTCCAGCGTCGCCCGCACTTCGGGGAGGTGGCGGTGCGTGTTCCCCACCGCGTAGGCGCGGTAGTCCTCCGCCACTTCGCCGAACAGCAGCTCGCGGCTGGGATTGCGGCCGGCGCCGGTGACGCCCGAGGCCGCGTCGATCACGACTTCGCGGGACGGGTCGATGAGGCCGCGCCGCGCCAGCGGGATCAACGCGATGAGCGCCGCGGTCGGGTAGCACCCCGGATTGGCGACGAGCTCGGCCCGAGCCACCCGCGGCCGCGAGAACTCGGTCAACCCGTACACCGCTTCGGCCGACAGCCGGAAGTCGGCGGAGAGGTCGATGGCACGCTTGCCGGCCGCGCGGGCCTCGTTCACGTAGCGAGCCGAGACGCCGTGCGGCAGCGCCGAGAGCACGATCTCGGCGCGCTCGAGCGGGGCAGCCTCGGCCTTGAGGAGCTGGTGGCCCTCCAGCCACTCGCCTGCCGTCGCGTCCGCCGTGGCGAAAGCCACGGAAGCCCCCGGATGCCGCGCCAGGAGCCGCAGCAGCTCCTGGCCGACATACCCGGAGGCCCCGAGCACGCCCACGGGCACTTTTGCATTATTATTCATCGCACCGGAAAAATATGCAGCCCTAGTGGGAACGCAAGGGCCGCCCCCGCAACGTGTCGCTCTTACTCTACCCGTGCGAGGCGCGGATTGGCGCGGTACGCCCGCCCCACCTTGCCGCACGGCTTCCCTTCCACCCGCACGACGTCGGCGGTGAAGTCGAAGCGGCCCTGGAACAGGCTCGATCCCACACCGTACATGTCCACGGGCACTCCCTGCTCCTCGAACTGGCGGATCTTCTCGACGTTGAAGCCGCCCGACACGACGATCTTCACGTGCTTGAAGCCCTCGCGGTCCAGCGCCTCGCGCACGTTCCACACGAGTCGCGGGTTGACGCCGGTCGGCTTGAACGTCCCCATCTGCGGGATCACCGACTTGTCCACCAGCGTCTCGGAGGTGTCGACGCGCACGCCGTACAGCCGCTGGCCGAGGGCACGCGCCACCTTGAGAGAGGTGCCGACGCAGTCGTTCTCGAAATCGACGAGCGTGATCAGGCGCATGCTGTCCGGCATGTGCTGGGCGAACTTCTGCGAGGCGAGCACCGTGTCGCCCCGGTAGGCCGCGATCAGGGCGTGGGGCACCGTGCCGATCCCCTCCGAGCCCCACCAAGAGGCCTGGGCGTCGGTCGAGACGCCGATGGCGCCGGCGATGTGCGCGGCGTAGCCGTCACCGGTCTGCACCAGCCAGTGGTCGTGGCGGGCGGGGAAGAACATCACCTGCTTCGGCTTCGCCGCCTCCACCACGCGGTGCGTGTTGGTACCCACCTTGGTGCGGCGCGCCAGCACGCCGAGGTACAGCGTCTCGAGGTTCGCGAACGCGTCGTACGGCCCCTCGATGAGCAGCACGGTCTCCCAGGGCGCGATCTCGTCCCCGTCGTACAGGGCGGAGACCTGCAGCTCCTCCCACTTCTCGCTGCACAGCTTCAGGATCGCGATCGCCTCGTCGCTGCCGCCGAGGTAGGCGTGCGCCTTGCCGAAGACCTGCATCGTCACGCAGGGGCGGTGCCTGTCCTTGAGCAGAAGGTCGCGTGCCCGGACGAAGTATTTGTCCGAGTAGTAGCCCGCCTTCATTTTCTCGACGGGCAGGTTGAAGATCGAGGGATCGAGACGCGGCTTGCGGGGGGAGGGCATCAAGGCCATTCCTCGGTCACATGGTACTTGAGCGCGCGTCGCTGCATCCAGCGGACCGCGAACGCGTCCACGAGCGCGCGCCAGGCGCGGTTCCACATCCCGTACTTGGTGCGGCCGGAGCGACGGGGGCGGTGGCGCACCGGCAGCTCGGCCACGCGCCCGCCGTGCAGCTTGACGAGCGTGGGCAGGAAGCGGTGCATGCCGTTGAACAGGGGCAGCCCGCGCACGGCCTCGGCGCGGAACGCCTTGAGGGAGCAACCCGTGTCCCGGATGCTCTCGCCGTTCAGCCAATTGCGCACGCCGTTCGCGATCCGGCTCTGCAGCCGCTTCCACGCCGGGTCGCGCCGCCCGACGCGGTAGCCGGCGACCGCGCTCGCACCGCCGTCCCCAAGCGCGGCCACGAGCGCCGGGATGTCCGCGGGGTCGTTCTGGAGGTCGGCGTCGAGGGTGACGAGGATGGCTCCGCGCGCGGCGCGAAACCCGGCGGCGAAGGCGGCCGTCTGTCCCGCGTTCCGCTCGAACGCCACGACGCGCAGCTCGGGATGCGCGGCGGCCAGGCGCTTGAGCTCGGCGAGCGAGCCGTCAGTCGAGCCGTCATCCACCGCGACCACTTCGTAGGACGCCTCCCGGAGCGCCACCGCGATCTCTTCGAGGAGTGGGGCCAGGTTGTCGCGCTCGTTGTAGATGGGGATCACGAGCGAGAGCTCAACGGAGCCGGGCATACTTGAGCTCCGGGGCGTTGGGATACTTGCCCTCGAGCCGCGCGATCAGCGCTTCCGCCTTCGCGGCGTCCCGCTGGTGCAGGCGATAGATCTCGGCTAGGCGCACGCCGACGAGGATCTCGTGGTGCCGCTCCAGGCTGCCGGCCGCGAGCAGGCGCTCCAGCATCGCCGTCTCCTGCGTGAGCCCGGTGGCGCCAGGCGGCGGGGGCACCCCGCCGCCGAGCGCACTCCCCAGAAAGCGGCCCAGCGGAGCGACGAGCATATCGAAGAGGCCGCCGAGAAATCCCCACGCGCCCCACAGGGCGGCGAGCAGGGCCACACCCTTCCAGGCGACCGCGCCGGTGGCGAAGAAGGCCACCGCGACGCCCAACGCGACGGCGACCATCGCCACCCCGAGGATCCCTCGGACCACGGCGCGCGGGCTCGGCGGATCGAACTCGTCCACGGCGGGAACGTAGAATGCCGCGGGGGCGGGAGCAAGTTGACAGGCGCCACTGCTGCGGCTAAAACGATACCACTCTCCTCTCAGTCGAGGTCGCACGTGCTCGAAATCCTGTCGCGCCGCGAGTTCCTGGCATCGACCGCCGTCGGCATCGCCGCCGCCACGGCCCGGGAGATCCCGCACCCGATGCGACCGCCGCGCCCGCCCCCGCCCCCGCCCCCCAGCCGCTGGGCGGCGAAGCCCGTGGTCATCTCGAGCGCGAACGGCCTGCGCGCGGTGCAGCGGGCCTTTGATCTGCTGATGCAGGGCGCGGACAGCCTCGATGCGGTCATCGAAGGGGTGAAGATCCAGGAGCTCGACCCCAACGACGACTCAGTGGGCTACGGCGGCCTCCCCAACGCGGAGGGCGTGGTGCAGCTCGACGCCTCCTGCATGCACGGGCCAACCAAGCGCGCCGGCGCGGTCGGCGCGCTGGAGGGTATCAAGACGCCCTCGGAGGTGGCGAAGCTCGTCCTCAAGTACACGAATCACATCTTCCTCGTAGGCGAGGGCGCGAAGCGCTTCGCCCTGCAGTACGGCTTCAGGGACGAGAACCTCCTCACGGAGCACGCCCGCGAGGTGTGGCTGCGCTGGCGCGCCAACCTCAATCCGGACGACGACTACCTCGACGTCCCGGAGGGGGAG
>QHUR01000127.1 GCA_003221995.1 Gemmatimonadota bacterium
GAGCCAGTCGATCGAGGGGGCGCCGATCAGCTCCACGTACCCCCGCTGCTCCAGCTCGCGGTGCACCTCGGGCGTAACCAGCAGCGGCGCCCCGGTTCGCAGCACGTATTCGGTCAATCCCTTGCCCGGGTGTTTCGGGGGGAAGTCGCTGTCGTACTCGTCGACGAAATAGGGGAAGCTGATGGTGTCGGTCTCCGGGTCGTACAGCGCGATGTAGAAGTTGTTGGCCGGCATCAGCTCACCCACGATCTCGTGGATCGCGCGGAACAGTTCCTGGAGCGTCTCGGAGCGATGGGCTGCCTCGGAGATGCGGTAGGTCGCGCGCTGGATGCGGTCCGCGCGGCGTCGCTCGGTGACGTCGTGGTACGTCACGACGATCGCCCCGATGGCCGGCTCCGCGAGGCGGTTCACCGCCACCGCTTCGAGGTCGCGCCAGGAGCCGTTCTTGTGGCGGGCGCGCACCTCCGTGCGCTGCGGCTCGCCCGGTCGCTCGGCGACCTGCCGCAGGAACGCCTGCGTCGCGGCGAGGTCGTCGGGGTGAATCAGCTCGAACGCCTTGCGCCCGATGTTCTCCTGGTACCCATAACCCAGGACCGGCTGCGCCGACTGGCTGGCGTAGAGCACGGTGCCGTCGGGGCCGAGGAGCGTGATGACCTCGGTCGAGTGTTCGACCAGGGCACGGAATCGCTCCTCGCTCGCTGCCAGGGCTTCCCCCGGCGCAGGTGGGAGCGGGCGTGTCGGGGGCGGAGGGGGGCCGCCGGAGCCGGGCGGGCCGGGCTTCCCACTCCTGCGACGGCGGGGCTCTCGAGATCTCACAGTCTTTCAGGCATCCGTCTACCGCGGCGGCTGGTTCAGGAGCAGCCAGTAGAGGCCGAGGTCCGAGACGGCGCGCGAGAACGCCTCGAAGTCGACCGGTTTGACGATGTAGCTGTTCGCGCCCAGCCGGTAGGCCGCCGCGATGTCGGGTTCCTCGGCGGAGGACGTCAGCACGACCACCGGGATGGTGCGGGTGCGCTCGTCGCCCCTCAAGCGGCGCAGCACCTCGAGGCCGTCCACCTTGGGGAGCTTGAGGTCGAGCAGGATCACCTTCGGGGTCACCCCGATCTCGCGCAGCGCATTGGGCCCGGCCCCGAAGAAGAAATCGATCGCCTCGGCGCCGTCCCGGCACACGAACAGCTGGTTCGCCAGGTGGCGGGACGTCAGCGCCCGCATGGTGAGCTCGACGTCCTCCGGGCTGTCCTCGACCAGCAGGATCTCGACTTCGTGGGTCTGGTCCATGGGGCAGAATCTAAGCTGGCGAGGGCGCTCAGTCGCTGTCGAGGGTTTCCCGCACCTTGTGGGCCAGCGTCGTGGACGTGAACGGCTTCTGGAGGAACGCGATCCCGGCATCGAGGATGCCGTGATGCACGATCGCCTCGTCGGTGTAGCCTGAGGTATACAGCACCTTGACCCCGGGCCGCCCGGATCGGAAGCGGGCGGCGAGATCCCGGCCGCTCATCCCGGGTAGCACGACGTCGGTGACGAGGAGGTGGATCGGCCCGGTATGGCCGGCCGCGAGCTCCAGGGCCTCCGCTCCGCCGCCCGCCGCCAGCACGGTGTAGCCGTGGGCCGCGAGCATTTTCCGGGTGAGGGTGCGGACGGCGTCGTCGTCCTCGACTAGCAGCACCGTCTCGGTGCCACGCGGCGTTTCACGGACGGCCGGGGCCGCGGCCAGCTGCTCGGGCGCCTGGTCTACCCGGGGCAGGTAGATCTTGAACGTGGTCCCCCGGCCCGGCTCCGAATACAGCCAAATGTTGCCGCCGCTCTGCTTCACGATGCCGTACACGGTCGCGAGCCCGAGCCCCGTGCCCTTGCCCTTTTCCTTCGTGGTGAAGAACGGCTCGAAGACCCTCGCCTGTGTGGCGGCGTCCATGCCGACGCCCGTGTCCGAGACGGCGAGCATCACGTAGGGGCCGGGAGCCACGGCCCGGTGCTCGAGCGCGTAGCTCTGGTCGAGCTCGGCGTTCGCCGTCTCGATCGTGAGCTTGCCGCCCCGCGGCATCGCGTCGCGGGCGTTCACGATCAGGTTCATGATCACCTGCTCCAGCTGGCCCGGGTCGGCCCGGACGGCCCCCAGGTCGGGCGCCAGCGCGGTCTTGAGCGCCACGTCCGCCCCGATCAGCCGCCGCAGCATGTTGTCGATGCCTGCGACCACGCCATTCAGATCGAGCACCCGCGGGGCGAGGACCTGCCGGCGGCTGAAGGCGAGCAGCTGGCGGGTGAGCGTAGCGGCCCGCTCCGTGGCGCGGAGAATCTCCTCGACGTCGTGGCGGCGCGGGTCTTCGCCTGGGAGATCCTCCCGCACCAGCTCCGCGTACCCCCCGATCGCCGTCAGCACGTTGTTGAAGTCGTGAGCGACGCCGCCCGCCAGCTGGCCCACTGCTTCCATCTTTTGCGCCTGGAGCAGCTGCATCTCGAGCGCCTTGCGCTCGGTGATGTCCACCCAGGAGCCGAACACCTCGACAGGCCGGCCGGCCGGGTCTCTGGTCAGGCGCGCCTCGTCGTGGATCCAGTGATAGCTGCCGTCCTTGTGACGGAAGCGGTACTCGAAGGCGGCGTGATCTTTGCTCAGAATGGACGGGACCGCAGCGAGCACCGGGTCCCGGTCCTCCGGATGCAGGTGGTCCGTCCACCACGTGGGCCCAACCGCCTCGGCAGAATCGTAGCCCATGATGCGGGCGATGTTCTCGCTCACCCATGTCGGCTGGAACGCGTCGCCACGGACGGCCGTGGCGTACAGCACGGCGGTGCTCGAGGCCGTCACTTGGCGCAGCCGCTCCTGGGTAACGCGCAGCGTCGCCTCGGCGCGTTTCCGGTCGCGGCGCTCCCGGGCGTCCTGTAGCTCGCGCTCCACCGCGGGGAGCAGCCGCTTCAGGTTGCCCTTGGTGACGTAATCCTGCGCGCCGGCCCGCATTGCCTCCACGGCCGTGTCCTCCCCGATCGTGCCGGACACGAAGATGAACGGGAGGTCGAGCCCGCGCTCGCGCACGAGCGCCAGCGCGGCGGTGCCGCTGAAATGGGGCATGCTGTAATCGGCGAAGATGATGTCCCATTCCTGGTGCGCCAGCGCCGCCCGGAGGGCCTCCGGGGTGTCCATCCGCTCGAACGCTGGCTCGAAGCCGCCGCGCCGCAGCTCGCGCACGAGCAGCAGCGCGTCGTCCTCGGCATCCTCGACGATCAGGACGCGGAGCGGAACGCCCACTAGAACCTCCCCGGCACGGGCGGCGGCTGGTTCATGAGGAGCCAGTAGAGCCCGAGCTGGCGGGCCGCCTCGACGAACTGGGTGAAATCCACGGGCTTGCGTACGTAGCTGTTTGCCCCGAGCCGGTAGCTCTCGACCAGGTCGCGTTCCTCAGTCGAGGAGGTCAGCACGACTACGGGCAAGAGCCGCGTGCGGTCGTCGGCGCGGAGCTGCCGCAGCACCTCGAGGCCGTCCACCTTCGGGAGCTTCAGGTCGAGGAGGATGAGCTGCGGCGTCAGCGCCATGTCGCGGCCCGCGTAGCGGCCCGTGCCGAACAAGTACTCCAGCGCCTCCGCTCCGTCGTGGGCGACCACGACGTGGTTCGTGATGTTGTGCTTCTTGAAAGCGCGCAGCGTGAGCGCTTCGTCATCGGGGTTGTCCTCCACCAGAAGGATCGCTCGATCGGTCATGGGGTGCCTTTCGGTCCTCGCGTCACAAGGTGAAGTAGAACGTCGCCCCGCGGTCCACCGCTCCCTCCGCCCAGACGCGGCCGCCATGGCGGTGCACGATGCGCTGCACCGTGGCGAGTCCTACGCCCGTGCCCTCGAACTCGACGGTCGAGTGGAGGCGCTGGAACGCGCCGAACAGCTTCTTGGCGTACGTCATGTCGAAGCCCGCGCCGTCGTCCCGGACGAAGCAGGCGCGTTGACCGTCGCGCTGGTCCACGCCGAACTCGATGCGTGCGCGGGGGTTCTTCCCGGTGTACTTCCACGCGTTACCGAGCAGGTTCTCGAGCACGACGCGCAGCAGGCGCGGATCGCCCTCGACGGTGACCCCCGGTGTGATGACGACCTCCACGACGCGTTCCGGCGCGGTGCGCTTCAGCTCGGCCGCGACACTTTCCGCGAGCGCACTGAGGTCTACGGGCACACGGTTCAGCTCGGCGCGCGTCACGCGAGACAGGCGGAGCAGGTCGTCAATCAGCACGCCCATCCGCTGGGTCGCGGCCCGCACGCGCTGCAGGTAGCCGCGGCCCGCGTCGTCGAGGCGCGCGTCGTAGTCCTCGAGCAGCGCTTGGCCGAAGCCATCGATGGCGCGCAGCGGCGCCCGCAGGTCGTGCGACACGGCGTATGCGAACGCGTCGAGCTCGGCGTTGGCGGCTTCGAGCTGCGCGGCGTAGCGTCGCTGCGTGTCCTCCGCCCGCTTGCGCTCCGTGATGTCCCGGAGGATCCCGGTGAATGCCACCTCCGGGCCGCCCTTCCAGCTCGCAAGCGACAGATCCAGGGGAAACTCGGTGCCGTCCTTGCGCCGGCCGGCGAGCTCGACCGTTTTGCCGACCACGTGCGCCTCACCGGTCGCGAGATAGCGGGCGAACCCGGCGCGATGCGCGTCCCGGAACCCCTCGGGCATGAGTACGGTGAGGGGCTTGCCGCTCACCTCCGCCGCCGCGTAACCGAACATCCGCTCGGCGCCCGGGTTGAAGTAGGTGATGTCCCCGTGCGCGTCGGCCGAAATGATGGCGTCGTTCGCCGTCGCCGCCAGCGTGCGGAACCGCTCTTCGCTCGCCCGCAGCGCCTCCTGCGCCCGCTGGTGCTCGG
>QHUR01000100.1 GCA_003221995.1 Gemmatimonadota bacterium
AGTGCGCGTGATCGTCGCCGGCACGGACAGCGACTTCCGGGGCGAGCCCTTCGGCGCCATGCCCATCCTGATGGCGGCGGCCGAGATCGTCGACAAGCTCCAGGCGATCTGCGTCGTGTGCGGGGGACCGGCGACGCGAAACCAGCGTCTCGTCAACGGCAAGCCCGCCCCCTGGGACAGCCCGACGATCATGGTGGGCGGGCGCGAGTCGTACGAGGCGAGGTGCCGACACTGCCACAGAGTCCCGAAGCGCGATGAAGATCAGACGGCCCTGCTGTAGAGACATCAGACATCAGACGTCAGACATCAGCGTGCTGACATCTGATGTCTGATGTCTGACGTCTCATGCTGAACGTCGGTCTCACCGGCAACATCGCCTCCGGCAAGTCCACCGTGGTCGACCTGTTGCGCCGCTGGGGAGCGACGATCATCGACGCCGACGCATTGGCCCGCGAGGCGCAGGCACCGGGGAGCGAGGTGCTGGCCGCGATCGCCCGGCGCTTCGGGGCGGACGTGCTCGCGTCCGACGGCTCGCTCGATCGCGCCGCGTTGCGGGCGAAGGTGATGGGTGACGATGCCGCCCTCGCGGCGCTGAACGCGATCGTTCACCCCGCGGTGCGGCAGCGCCGCGCCGAATTGATCCGCGCGGCGCGCTCGCGCGGCGACCTGCTCGTGGTCAACGACATCCCACTCCTGTTCGAGGTGCTCGACCCGGCCGAGTTCGACGTCGTCGTCCTCGTGGACGCGCCGGTCGCCCTGCGGCGCACCCGGTTACGGGCGATGCGCGGTCTGGCGAACGACGAGGCGGACCGGATGATCGCCGCCCAGATGCCCGCGGAGCGCAAGCGCGGCCGCAGCCACTACGTCATCGACAACGACGGCACGCTGGAGCAGTTGGAGGTGGACGCGCGCCGCCTGTACGAGGCGTTGGCGGCGCGGGCCAAGCAGTTGCCTTGACACGCCTTGGCAGCGTCCGTAACCTTCGCCCCGACCCTCCCCGAGCCTGAAACGAGCGCGCCGGCGCATGGCCCGAATCCCCGACGACCTGCTCTACTCCGAGGAACACGAATACGTCAGGCGTAGCGACGAGGAAACCGTCGTCGTGGTCGGCATCACGGACTACGCGCAGGGGGAGTTGGGCGACGTGGTGTACGTGGACCTGCCCAAGGTCGGAACCACGTACGGCCGCATGGACGCGTTCGGGACGATCGAGGCGGTGAAGGCGGTGTCGGAGCTGTTCTCGCCCCTCGCCGGCACCGTGATCGAGGTGAACACGGCGCTCGACAAGGACCCCGCCCTCGTGAATCGCGACCCGTACGGCGAGGGATGGATGATCAAGCTGCGGATCAAGAATACCGGGGACTTCGATCAGCTGCTGGGCAGCGAGGAATACAAGAAGCACATCGGAGCGTAGCACCATCCGCCGATCATGAAGACCACCGCGCGCGCGTTCCTCGTCACCGACCGCTTCGTGACGCGCCACATCGGCCCGAGCCCCGACGAGACGCAGGCCATGCTGGCGACGCTGGGCTACTCCTCGCTCGACGCGTTCATCGACGACGTCGTCCCGGCCGACATCCGGCTGTCGCGGCCCCTCGACCTTCCGCCCGGTCGGAGCGAGCGCGAGGTGCTGCAGGCCCTGCGTGGCTTCGCGGCGCAGAATCAGCTGTTCCGCTCCTACATCGGGATGGGATACTACCCCTGCTTCACGCCCCAGGTGATCCAGCGCAACATCGTGGAGAACCCCGGCTGGTACACGGCGTACACACCTTACCAGCCGGAGATCGCCCAGGGCCGGCTCGAGGCGCTGCTCAACTACCAGACCGTCGTCTCGGACCTCACGGGCCTCCCCATCGCCAACGCCTCACTGCTCGACGAGGCGACCGCGGCGGCCGAAGCGGTCCACCTCACGCAGAGCGTGACCACCGTGCCCGCTGGCGCGACGCCGGTCTACCTCGTCGCCGACAACTGCCATCCCCAGACGATCGCCGTGCTGCAGACCCGCGCCGTGGCGCGCGGGCTCAAGCTGGTCGTGGCCGACCCTGCCCGGTTCAGCTTCACGCCCGGGGTGATCGGGGCGCTGGTGCAGTACCCCACGACCGAGGGCGCGATCGAGGACTACGCCCGCGTGTGCGCGGCGGCCCACGCCGTGGGGGCGCTGGTCACGGCCGCGACCGACCTGCTCGCCCTCACGCTGCTGCAGCCGCCCGGCGAGTGGGGCGCCGATATCGCCGTCGGCTCCAGCCAGCGGTTCGGCGTCCCGATGGGCTACGGCGGCCCGCACGCGGCGTTCTTCGCCACGCGGGAAGAGTACAAGCGGCACCTCCCGGGACGCATCATCGGCGTCTCGCGGGACGCGGCCGGCCGCCCCGCGCTGCGGATGGCGCTGCAGACGCGCGAGCAGCACATCCGGCGCGAGAAGGCGACGAGCAACGTGTGTACCGCGCAGGTGCTCCTCGCCGTGATGGCGAGCATGTACGCCGTGTATCACGGCCCCGAGGGACTGCGCCGCATCGCGCAACGGGTGCACACCCTCACCGTGCTGCTCGCGACCGCCCTCAGCCGCCTGGGCTACCGCATCGTGCACCAGTCGTACTTCGACACCCTGTGCGTCGAGGTCGAGTCGTGGGCGCTGGCGCGGCTGATCGACGCCGCCCGCGCCCGCCGCACCAACCTCCGCCCCGTCTCCCCCACCCGCATCGGCATCGCCCTCGACGAAACGACGACCCTCGGCGATCTCGCCGACCTCGTCGCGGTGTTCTCGCTCAACGAGGTGCTGCCGTTCATGGTCGAGGATCTCGGCGCCAGAGCGGACACGGCGATTCCCGAAGGGCTGCGGCGCACGTCGCCCTACCTCACGCACCCCGTGTTTCAGAAGTACCGCTCCGAGACGGAAATGCTGCGCTACATCAAGAAGCTCGAGGCGCGCGACCTCTCGCTCACCTCCGCGATGATCCCACTCGGCTCGTGCACGATGAAGCTCAACGCGACGACCGAGATGGCGCCGCTCTCCTGGCGCGAGTTCAACCGGCTCCACCCCTTCGCCCCGCGCGAGCAGGCACAGGGCTACCGCACCCTGTTCCGCCAGCTCGAGCAGCAGCTCGCGGAGATCACGGGGTTCCCCGCCGTGTCGCTGCAGCCCAACTCCGGAGCCCAGGGCGAGCTCACCGGCCTGCTGGTCGTGCGGGCCTACCACACGTCGCGCGGCGAAGGGCACCGCGACGTGTGCCTCATCCCGACCTCGGCCCACGGCACCAATCCCGCGAGCGCCGTCATGGCGGGCTTCCGGGTCGTCCCCGTGCGGGTGGACCCGCGGGGCAACATCGACCTCCAGGACCTGAAGGAGCGGGCGGCGGCGCACCGCGACCGGCTCGCCGCCATCATGATCACGTATCCATCCACGCACGGGGTGTTCGAGACGTCGATTCGCGATATCTGCCGCATCGTGCACGAGCAGGGCGGCCAGGTGTACATGGACGGGGCGAACATGAACGCGCAGGTGGGCCTGTGCCGACCCGCCGACTTCGGGGCCGACCTCTGCCACCTCAACCTCCACAAGACCTTTTGCATCCCCCACGGCGGCGGCGGCCCGGGGATGGGTCCCGTGTGCGCGGCCGAGCACCTCGCCCCGTTCCTCCCGGACCACCCGGTCGTCCACCTCGGGCGCACCAGCCCCTGCGGCACCGTGTCGGCGGCGCCGTGGGGCAGCGCGTGGATCCTCCCGATCTCGTGGGCCTACGTCGCCCTCATGGGCCGCGAGGGGCTGGTCGAGGCGACGAAGCTCGCGATCCTGAACGCCAATTACATCGCCAAGCGCCTCTCACCCCACTACGGCGTGCTGTACACCGGGCCCAACGGGCTCGTCGCGCACGAGTGCATCATCGACACGCGCCCCTTCAAGCAGTCGGCGGGAATCGAGGTGGACGACATCGCCAAGCGGATCATCGACTACGGCTTCCATCCCCCGACGGTCTCTTTCCCCGTGCCGGGCACGCTGATGATCGAGCCGACGGAGAGCGAATCGAAGGAGGAGCTGGACCGCTTCTGCGACGCACTGATCTCGATCCGCGAGGAAATCGGGGAGATCGAGGAGGGCCGCCAAGCGCCCGGCAACAACCTGCTCACCAACGCCCCCCACACGCTCGAGGACGTCATCGCCGACCGCTGGGACCGCCCCTACCCGCGGGAGCGGGCGGCGTTCCCCGCTCCCGCGACCCGCCAGCACAAGGTGTGGCCCTCGGTCGGGCGCGTGGATGGGGCGTACGGGGACCGCAATCTCGTGTGCGTGTGCCCGCCGGTGGAAGCGTATGCCCTCGCGGCCGACTGAAGCGGAAGGTTGGAACGTCGGAACGTTGGAAGGTGTCGATCCCTCTCCAGCCTTCCGACTGTCCATCGACCGTGTCGGCCGCTCCGGCGCCGAGAACATGGCGCTGGACCAATGGCTGCTGGAGCAGGCCGACCAGACCGGCGCGGCGTTTCTGCGGCTGTACCGCTGGGACCCACCTTGCCTCTCGCTCGGCCGCAACGAGCCCGCCGCCCGCCGCTACGACCGGACCGCGATCGAGCGGCTGGGGCTCGACGTCGTGCGCCGGCCGACGGGCGGGCGCGCCGTGTGGCACGAAGGGGAGGTGACCTACGCCGTGGCGGCGCCGATCGCCGCGTTCGGGTCGCTGCGGGAGAGCTACCGCAGGATCCACGAGCGACTCGCGGACGGGCTGCGGGCTCTCGGCGTCGCGGCCGCGCTGGCGTCCGCCGGTCCGTCCGACGGACCCGGGGCCTGCTTCGCCACACCCGCGGGCGGCGAGATCGTCGTTGGCGGACGCAAACTCGTCGGGTCGGCCCAGCTGCGGCAGCGCACGGCGCTGCTGCAGCACGGCTCGATCCTGCTCGAGGGGTCGCAGGAGATCATCGGCGCCATCAGCCGACCGCCGTCAGCCGTCAGCGGCGGGACGACGTTGGCCGCGGTCCTGGGTCGGCCCGTCTCATTCGACGAAGTGGCCGAAGCCGTGGTGCGCGCCTGGGGCGACGCCGTTACCTCTGCCCCCTTCTACCGCCCCTTGCCGCCCTCTACCGCCTTCTTTTCCGACCCCGCCTGGACCTGGCGCCGCTAGCGCGCCGGTAGAATCTTAGGCACCATGCGAGCGCCGCACGCCGTCCGAACGTCCCCGTCCGCGACCGTCCGTCTCGCCGTACTCGGTGTCCTGTTGCTCGTCGCCTGCGCGCGTCGCGAGGGGTGCACGGGCGACTACTGCGGGACGCTCGTCATCGCCACGGCGGGGGAGCCCCAGTCCCTGCTCCCGCCCCTACTCACGGCGGCCGTGGACCAGGCCGTGAGCGACCAGCTGTTCCTCAGGCTCGCGGACATCGGGCGCTCCACCAACACCGTCGGCGACGAGGACTTCCAACCGCAGCTCGCCGAGCGGTGGGAGTGGGCGGATTCGGTCACGCTGGTGTTCCATCTCGACCCGCGAGCTCGCTGGCAGGACGGCCGCGCGGTGACTGCCACGGACGTCGCCTTCAGCTTCGACGCCTACAACGATCCGGCGGTGAACTCGCCCTTCCGCGCGGGCGTGCGTGCGATCAGCGCCGTCACCGCGCGGGACTCGCTCACCGCGGTGTTCCGGTTCCGGAAGCGCTACCCCGAGATGTTCTTTGACGCCGTGTTCCACCTGCGGGTCCTGCCCGCTCACCTGCTGCGGCCGATCCCACGGGACCAGTGGAGCAGCGCTGCGTTCGGGCGCAAGCCGGTGGGCGACGGCCCCTACCGGTTCGTGTCGTGGAAAGCGGGGGAGCAACTCGAGCTCGCAGCGGACTCGACGTTCTTTCTCGGACGACCGCACCTGCGGCGCGTGATTTGGCGGTTCACACCGGACCTGCAGGTCGCGGTCACCCAGCTCGTCGCCGACCAGGCGGACGCCATCGAGGTGCTCGGGCCGCCCGACAACGTCAAGCGGGTCCGGGCCGTACCGCAGCTCACCCTCTACCCTTACCGCGGCGCGACGTACGGCTATCTGGGGTTCAACCTGGCGGCGAACGGCGATTCGAGCAGGCCGCATCCGCTGTTCGGCGATCGGGAGCTGCGGCGCGCGCTCGTGATGGCCGTGGATCGCGAGCGGCTGTTGCAGAACGTATGGGGCGACGCGGCCAAGGTGCCCCCGGGGCCCGAGCCGCAGCTCTGGTGGATCTGGGATCCCGAGACGCGCGTCCTGCCCCACGACACGGCGCAGGCGTCCCGCCTGCTCACCCGGCTCGGCTGGCGGCCCTCCGATCACGACGGCGTGCGGGAGCGCCGGGGCAACCGGCTTGCGTTCCGCATCATGGTGCCCACGACCAGCGCGATCCGCCGCCAGTACGCGCGGCTGCTGCAGGAGCAGTACCGAGCGATCGGGGCCGAGGTGGAGCTCGACGAAGTGGAGCCGAGCGTGTTCCTCCAGCGGGCCTCGGCGGGGCGCTTCGATGCCCTGATCGCCGCGTGGAACGCGGACCCGACGCCCGCGTCGTCCATCGCGCAGACGTGGACCCGGGAGGGAGTCGGGCGTTCCAACTATCTCCGCTACCTCAATCCGGCGTTCGACGGGCTCGTGGAACGGGCGTCGTCGGGCAAAGGCGGCCGGGCGGCCACGCAGCGCGCCTGGCGGCAGGCCATCGAGCTGCTCAACCAGGACGCCCCGGCCGTCTTTCTCTACGCGTCCGAGAACGTGGCGGCCGTGCACCGGCGGGTGGCCGACGTCACGATCCGGCCGGACTCGTGGCTGGCGCTGCTCCGCACCTGGCGCATTCCCGCCGAGCGGCTGATCGATCGCGACCGCGTGGAGCGTTAGGTGACGGCGTGGTTGGTGCGGCGCGTCGCCGCCGCGATCGCCATCGTCTGGGCGGTCGTCACCGTCACCTTCGTTCTCCTCCATCTCGCCCCGGGAACGCCGTTCCTCCCGGCCGCCGAAACGCCGGTCGATCCCGCCGTGCTGCAGCGGCTGCGGAGCCAGTTCGGGCTCGATCGCCCCTTGCCGGAGCAGTATGCCCGCTATCTGCGCGAGATCGCCCGCGGGAACCTGGGCGAGTCGTTCGCGCTCCACCGCCCCGTCGCTGACGCGCTGGCCGAGGCGCTCCCCAACACGCTGACGCTGGCGGGCGCCGCCTTGTGCATCGAGTTCGTGCTGGGCCTGGCCCTGGGTGTCTACCAGGCGGCGCGAGCGCGCCGCCTCGGCGACCTCGCCCTGGGCAACGCCACGTTGTTCCTCTATTCGGTGCCCACGTTCTGGATGGGGCTGCTGCTGCTGCTCGTCTTCGGGCAATGGCTGCGCTGGTTCCCGGTCGGCGGCGTGGTGGACGTGGTGACGCACGAGTCCCTGCCGTGGGCGGGCCGCGTGGCGGACCGGCTGTGGCACCTCGCCCTCCCCGCCGGCACGTTGGGCCTGGTGGGGGCGGCGGGCACCGCCCGCTTCGAGCGGGCCGCGATGCTCGAGGTGCTGGGGCAGGACTACATCCGCACTGCCCGGGCGAAGGGGCTCCCGGAGCGGCGGGTCGTGCTCGGGCACGCGCTGCGCAACGCCCTGCTTCCCTTCGTCACGCTGTTCGGTCTCGCCTTTCCGTTCCTCCTCACCGGTGCCGTGCTCGTGGAGACGGTGTTCGCGTGGCCGGGCATGGGGCGGCTGGCGGCCGAAGCGATCTTCCGACGGGACTACCCGGTGGTCACCGCCGCGGCGATGCTGGCGGGCGGGATGGTGGTGCTCGGCAGCCTGCTCGCCGATCTGCTGTACGCAGCGGCCGACCCGCGCATCCGGACCGGCGACGGGTGAACGTGCGGGCCTGGCTCGCCCTGCTCGGGGCCGTCGCCGTGGCCCTCGCGGCGGTGGGCGAGGCACGGCGGCTCGCCGCCCGAGGCAGCCGGGGGCGCCGCTTCTTCCGTCACGGCACGGCCTCCGGCGGCCTCTTCGTGCTCGCCTTCTTCACGACTGTGGCGGCGGCGGCGCCGCTCGTCGCGCCCTATCCGCCCTCCAGCATGCCCGAGATCGTCGCACTGCAGAACGCGCCGCCGTCGCTCGCCCACCCCCTCGGCACGGACGTCTACAGTCGCGATGTGTGGAGTCGCCTCGTGTACGGCGCCCGGGTATCGCTGGGCATCGGGGCGCTCGCGATGCTCGTGGCGGTGACGCTGGGCGCCGCCGCCGGCGCGGTGGCGGGCTACGCGCGGCGCTGGGTCGATCCCGTGCTCATGCGGCTCGTGGACGTGGGGCTGTCGATGCCGCGCATCTTCGTATTGCTGATGGTCGTGGCGCTGTGGGAGCGCTTGCCCGTCTCCGCCCTGGTGCTCGTGATCGGGCTGACGGGGTGGTTCGGTACGAGCCGCCTCGTCCGGGCGGAGGTCCTGTCGTTGCGCGAGCGCGAGTTCGTCGCCGCCGCGCGCGCTCTCGGCGCCCGGCCGGCGCGCATCATCCTTCGCCATGTCCTCCCCAACGTCGCCGCCCCGCTGATCGTGTCCGCGGCGCTTGGCATCGGCAGCGTCATGTTGCTCGAGGCCAGCCTCTCGTTCCTCGGCATCGGCGTACCGTCCCCGGTCCCGAGCTGGGGGAACATGATCGCCGACGGCAAGGACCACCTCGCGACGGCGCCGTGGACCTCGCTGTTTCCGGGACTCGCGATCGCCATCGTCGTGATGGCACTCAACGCGGTCGGCGACGCGCTGCGGGACGCCCTCGACCCCGGCCAGGAAACAGCGTGACGGAGCCCTTGCTGCGCGTGCGCGATCTCAAGACGTACTTCGTCACGGAGCGCGGCGGCGGCACGGCGCGCGCCGTCGACGGCGTGTCCTTCGACGTCTATCCGGGCGAGACCCTCGGCATCGTGGGGGAGTCGGGGTGCGGCAAGACCGTGACTTCGCTCTCGATCCTGCGGCTCATCCCGGAGCCGCCGGGGCACATCCTCTCGGGGAGCCTGATCGAATTCGAGGGGCGGAACCTGCTGACACTGCGCCCCCCCGAGCTGCGCGCCATCCGCGGGAACGAGGTCGCGATGATCTTCCAGGAGCCGATGACGTCCCTGAACCCCGTGTTCACGGTGGGCGACCAGATCGCCGAGGCCGCGATCGTGCACCAGCGGCTGCCCCGCAAGCAGGCACGGGCGCGCGCCATCGAGATGCTGCGCCTCGTCGGCATCCCCGATCCCGAGGAGCGCGTGGATCACTACCCGCACCAACTGTCGGGCGGCATGAGCCAGCGGGTGATGATCGCGATGGCCCTCGTGTGCCACCCAAAGCTCCTCATCGCCGACGAGCCGACGACGGCGCTCGACGTCACGATTCAGGCCCAGATCCTCGAGCTG
This sequence comes from Gemmatimonadota bacterium, assembly GCA_003221995.1. Taxonomy (GTDB): domain Bacteria; phylum Gemmatimonadota; class Gemmatimonadetes; order Gemmatimonadales; family GWC2-71-9; genus AG29. The sequence continues at coordinate 9,319 of QHUR01000100.1, forward strand.
CTCGACCGCCTCCAGGCGGAGCTCGGCATGGCGGTCCTGCTGATCACGCACGACCTCGGGATCGTGGCCGGGACGTCGGATCGCGTGGTCGTGATGTACGCGGGTCAGGTCGTGGAGACCGCGGCGACGCCCGAGCTGTTCGCGCACCCGCTCCACCCCTATACGGAGGGGCTGATGGCCGCGGTGCCACGGATTGACACGCGGGTGAGCCAGGTGCGCGGGCGTCTGCACACCATCCCCGGGCAAGTCCCCGCAGCGAGCGGGTGGCCCGCGGGCTGCCGCTTCCACCCGCGCTGCCCGTACGCATGGGACCGCTGCACCGCGGAGGAGCCGCCGCTGCTCGACGCGGGGCGGGGCGAGCCCGGCAGCCATGCGGTGCGCTGCTGGCTCCTCACCGAACCCAGGCGCCGGACGCCCCAAGCGTGACGACCGTCGCTCCGCTCGTCGAGGTGGACGGGCTCGTGAAGCATTTTCCCGGCGACCGCGGGCCGTGGCCGCTCGCGCGTCGGCGGCGTCCAGTGCGGGCGGTGGACGGCGTCTCGCTCCGCATCGCGGCCGGCCGCACCCTGGGCCTCGTCGGGGAATCGGGGTGCGGGAAGTCCACGGTGGGTCGCTCGATCCTCCGGCTGATCGAGCCCGACGCCGGCCGTGTGGTGCTCGACGGCGTCGACGTGCTCGCCTGCCGACCGCGGGAGCTGCGGGGGCTGCGCCGCCGCATGCAGATCGTCTTCCAGGATCCCTACGGCTCGCTCAACCCGCGGATGACCGTGCGCCAGGCGTTGCGCGAGCCGCTCGTGATCCACCACCTGGCCCGGGGCTCGGAGATCGACCGCCGGATCGCCGGATTACTCGAGGAGGTGGGCCTCGACCCCGCCTTCGCCGACAGCTACCCCCACGAGCTGTCGGGGGGGCAGCGCCAGCGGGTGGGCATCGCCCGGGCGCTGTCGGTGGAGCCGAGCTTCCTGGTGCTGGACGAGCCGGTGAGTGCGCTCGACGTGTCCGTGCAGGCCCAGGTCCTGAACCTCCTGAGCGAGCTACAGCAGCGGCGGAAGCTCACGTACCTCTTCATCGCCCACGACCTCGCCGTGGTGAGGCACAGCGCCGACGAGGTGGCCGTGATGTACCTGGGGAAGATCGTGGAACAGGGGCCGGCGGAGACGCTGTATCGCGCACCCCGGCATCCCTACACGGCGTCGCTCCTCTCCGCCGTCCCGGTGCCCGATCCGCGGGCCTCACGGCAGCGCATCGTGCTGCAGGGGGACGTACCGTCGCCCGCGAACCCTCCTCCCGGCTGCCCCTTCCACCCGCGCTGCCCTCACCCCAGGAAGAACGACCGCTGCCGCACCGAGCCGCCCCCGCTGCGCGCCGTCGGTCCCGACCAGCTCGCCGCCTGTCACTTCGCGGAGGAGCCGATGTGATCAGCCGCCGTGCGAGATCTTGGGCGCCGCCCGCAGCCCCTGCACTTCGCCCGCGGCCGCGACGAGGTACCCCACGGTAAACACCCAGCCGCCGTACCTCAGCTCGCCCGCGTGCGCTGCGTCGAGGAAATACGCGATCGTGGGGATGCCCGCGCAGATGAGCAGCAGGAGCGGCAGCCGCTCCGCCTTGGTGCCGCGCCCCTGTCCCCAGTAGAGCAGGGCACCCGTGACCGCGAGCGCGACGAGCACATGCAGGGGCGCCGGCCACCCCCCGTGTTCTTTGGCGAGCGACATCGCGAGATAGCCCCCGGCGAGCACGAAGAACACCACGCGGAACAGACCGTGCAGCCCCTGACCGTACCGCTGGTGAAACTGCGCGAGTGGGGGCACGAAGCTGTGCAGGACGTAGGCGATCGTGATCAGGACGGGCACGGCCGAAAACAGGATCGTGGGGACGCCCTGCCAGACGACCGTGATGATCCGTGCGGGGCCGTACGGCAGGACCAGCCCGACGGCGAGCAGCACGGCGCCGATCTTCTTCACCACCGTGGCCTCCTTTTCGTTACAGCGTCAGCCAGCACCACTCCCGCGTGAGCGGCGTCTTGTTCATCTGGACGCCCCGCTCCTTCGTGATCAGCAGGTTGTTGGAGTGGTTGTAGCCGTACCCGCCCTGCGGGTCGTACAGGCCCGGCTCGTTCGAGAACATCATCCCCTCGGCCATCACCGTCGTGTCGCCGAGCGACACGTACGGCTTCTGGTGCCCTTCCATCCCGGCGCCGTGCGCCGGCCGGTGATAGGCGTAGCGCTCGAGGCCGGCGCGGCGCGCGATCTCGAGCACTTTGGCCGCCACCGCGCGGCACTCGACGCCCGCCTTCGACCATTCCTGCTGCGCCAGCGTCATCTCGGTGTGCACGTCCCACAGCTTCTTCTGCGGCTCGGTCATCGGCGCGATGTGACACGCACGATACCCTTCCCCACCGTAGCCGCCGATCCGCACCATCACCCCCGAGAACTGAATCGCGTCTCCGCGGCGGATCCTGGCGTGGAAGAACTGGTTCGGATGCGGGTACGCCGTCCCGACGCCCGTGCGGCACCCCACGCTGACGTTGACCCCGACCGCCGTGTGGGGGCGGCCGTCGCGCTTGATGTCCTTCAACACGAGCTCCGTGCCGAACGCCTCGGCCGCGTGGCGCACGTCGAAGTCGGACGCGTCGGTGCCGTGTTGCAGCACGTAGCGGCGGCAGAACTCGAGGATCTGGTCGTGGTAGTCGATCGCCCGTTGCGTGAGGGCGACCTCCTCGGGCGTCTTGACCACGCGCATCCCCATCGGGATGTCACCGGCGTGACGGAAGGTTGCCACCTTGAGCGTGTCGCGGAACTTCGCGAGCTGGCTCTCGGGCGCGTCCCAGTCGAGCCCGATGCGCTTGGCACCGAAGCCCCGACGGTCGAGGCCGCGGAGCATCCAGAGCCAGAGGTCCACCGTCCCGCGCGGGCTGGCCACGGAGCCGGCCCGGGGGTCCCCATCGTCCTCAGCCTGCGGGAAGTCGAAGTAGTACTCGACGTCCCGGATCCACCAGCTCCCGGCGAGGTCGCGGTCGAGGCCCGGGACGAAGAGTGACGGCTCGCCCTGTACAGGGACCCACAGCGCCGCGGGCCGCTCGGTGGTCGAATGGAAGTAGCCGGACAGGTAGACGATGTTCCACTGGTCCTTGCAGAGCATCCCGTCGAGCCCTGCGGTGCCCAGCGCCTGCTGGAAGCGACCGATGTTGCGCCGGTACCACTCGATCGGCAGCCGATCCGGGACGTCGCTGAGGCCGGTCGCGGGATCGCGCCCTGGGGTGGTCCACCACCAGGGCACGGCGCCCGTGGCGTCGCGCGTGGGTGCGAGCGCCGCGGCGGAGGCGAAGAGCGAGGCGCGGAGGAAATCACGTCGCGTAGTCATGGAGTGTGTGGTCATAGAGGGTTCCGAGAGGGTCATCGGGTCCTTGGCTCGGCGACGAGCCTAGCGAGCTCGAGCCGCACCCGGTCCACTTCAGGTTTCATCGACGGTTCGGGATCGGTGCTCAGCGCGAGATAATGCTGGTAGGCGCGGATCGCCCCCTCGCGGTCGCCGGTCAACGCCGCGAGGCGGCCTTCGTCCTTGAGGAGCGAGCTGAGGTACCGCGTCGATTCGGGGCCCCACCCGTAGTATCGCCGCCGCGCGGCGCGCAGCGCGCGCGCCGGCTCGCCCTCCACCTCCCAGAGCCGTTGCGTCAACAGCGCCAGCTCGCTCTCAACCGAGACGGCGAACTTGCGCGGAGCCGCCTCATACAGAAATGCGGTCACCAGCGTGGAGTCAAGCCGCTCGATCAGCCGACGGGCGTTCGATGCATGACGCGCGACGGCGACCATCCCGTCGAGGGCGACCAGGCACGTGCGGCTTGCCGCCACCACCCCCGGCGAGTCGCGCGGGCTGGTCGCGCCTGCGAGCCGCGCTAGCGCTTGGTCGGCGCCGCGCAAGTCTTGCTTGGCGAGCCGCCATTGCTCGGCGACACACACATCGGCGTACTGCTCGGCGCGGTCGACCGCCGTCGCAGCAAGCGGAGCGTCGGCCTTAGCCGCCACCTCCCGTGCCGCCTGCGCCCCCGCCACCGAGTCCCCGGCCCAGTACAGCGCATCCAACATGCTGATACGCAACATATCGCGCCGCTCTGCGGGGCTCTGCGCGCCCTCCCCCGCAAGCACCGCGGCTTCGGTTGGGCGGCCGCGGTTCAGGGCGAGGTCGTGTAGCATACGCGTCGTGCGGTCCCTCTCCGCCTGCGGGCCGGCCCGCCCCCGCAACACCGCCGCGGCCTGTTCGGCGTCGGGGAGCCCGTATCCATTGGCTTCTCCGTAGCCGATCACGCGCCACAGAGCCTGCGTGGTCATCGCCCCTGCGCGCGCCCTCAGACCGGCCAGCCCGACCGAGTCCGCGCGAGCGATGGCCGCCCGCCAGCGGTACGCGTCCGCGACGTCCGCGCCGGGGTGCAGCACGTCGTAGAGCGCATTGAGACGACGGATCTCAGCCGTGTCCGTCGACTTCAAGGCGAGGTCGAGCAGGTGTTCGAGCGGCGGGGCAAAGGCCGAGTCGAGCGCCAACGAGCGGCGGAACGCGGCCTCGGCTTGCTGCGCGGCGCTCTCGATTCCCAACGCTGCACCGATGTGAAAGTAGCCGTCGCCGAGCTCGTACCAGGCCTCCGGGCGATCGGGCGCCAAACTCACGACACGCTGCGCGTCGGCGATCTGCTCGGCTCCGGTCGGGAGCTCCGGATAGCGGGCGCCGATGTACTCCACCAAGTTGGCGAGGTCTGGTGGGCCAAGGCGATCACGGTGGGCCCAGGCGACTCTTGCGGCGAGGTCCACTTGCCGCGCCGAGGAGCCGGTGGCCCATTCCGCGGCCCGGAGGAGGTCGAGTCCGGCGAGCGCGAACGCCGAGTCGATCTGCACCGCTCGCTCGAAGTCTCGGGCGGCTTCCTCGTACAACCCGCGTCGGTATTGGGCCCTGCCCCGTAGATAGGCCTGCAGCGCGGGAAGGGACGATGTGGTGAGGGCAACCAGTTCGCGCCCGCCGCTCGCGACCTCCGTTGCCAGCAACTGCCGGACGAGGCGCTCCACCAGAGTCAGCAGGCTGTCGGGCGGGCCGTCGACGCTCGCCTGCGGGGTGGAGCGGCCGCTCGACGATGCCACGATCGCTGCGCTCAAGATCAGACGATTCGGCGTGCCGACGACCTCGCCCAGCACGAGCTTTCCGGCGCCCACGCGCTGGGCCACGCTGCGTGCCCCGTCCGCGGCAACGTCCTCCCTGTCCGTGCCGCCTGCCCGGCGCCACGCGCTGAGGACCGTGCGCGTGTCCGCCGCACGCACGCCGTCCTCGCCCGTGAGCTTCGCCCCCAGCAGATCCATCATTCCCTCGCGCAGGTATCGGAGGGAAGCGTCCGCCCCCGTCACACGAAACGGAAAGACTGCAACGACGTTCGGGTCGACCTTCGCGGCGGCACCGCGAGAGCGCGACATCAGGACCCCGGCGAGCGCGACGGCGACGATCGCCGCACCGGCAGCCACGAGCCAGGCGCGCCGCTCGGGCGCGCGCGCGCCCGAGCGAGCGACCGCACCTTCCACGGAATCCCGGAACTCGGCGGCCGTGCGGAGCCGGGTGCTGGGATCCTTCGCCAGGGCCCGCGCGATCGCATTCGCCACCGCGGGCGGCGCCTCGGGCCGCGCGTCCGTCAGCGGCTTCGGCGTTGCCGTGAGATGCGCTGCGATGAGCGCCTGCGCCGTCGGCCCCGCAAACGGCGGGAACCCCGCCAGCATTTCGTAGCCCACCACCGCCAGCGCGTACACGTCCGCCCGCGCGTCAACGTGCCGCTCCCCCGCCGCCTGCTCGGGGCTCATGTAGCCCGGCGTCCCGAGCGCGAGTCCCGTGTCCGTCAACCGCCCCCCGCTCCGCGACTCGGCCAACGCGCGCGCCACCCCGAAGTCGGTGAGCACGGCGTGCCCGCCCTGGAGCAGGATGTTCTCGGGCTTGACGTCCCGATGGATCACTCCCTCGGCGTGGGCGTAGGCGAGCGCGTCCGCCATCTCGTGCAGGATGCGCACCGCGTCCGCCACCGGGAGCTTCCCTTCACGCGTCAGCCGGTGGCGGAGCGACTCCCCCGAGACAAAGGGCATCACGTAGAAGAGCAGATCGCCCTTCGCCCCGGCGGTGAGCAGCGGGAGGATGTTGGGGTGCTGCAGGTGGGCGGCGAGCTCGATTTCCTGCTTGAAGCGCGCCTCGCTCACCTCGCTCGCGAACTCGGGGGGAAGGAGCTTGATCACCACGGCGCGGTGCAGCGACGCCTCCGTGGCGAGGAACACCCGACTCATGCCGCCGCCGCCGAGCTCGCGCTCAACCTGATAGACGTCACCGAGCGCGGCCTGGAGGCGGGCCTGGAGGTCGCTCATGAGTCGCTAAGATAGGACGGCCCGACGTGGGGCGCGAGAATTCGACGGCGCCCTAGTCCTAGTGCACCCCCCCCATCAGCCGTCGCACCGGCTTCAGCAGCAAGAACAGGACGACCGCCGCGCCAAGCGTCACGCCCGCCAGCGCTCCGAACAACGTGGTGAGAGGCACTGAGGCGGACAACCCCGCCACCCAGCCCGCGAGCTTGTTGCCGGCGGCGATCGAGAGGAACCACACTCCCATCATCATGCCCACGATCCGCGGGGGCGCGAGCTTCGTGACGGCGCTGTTGCCGACCGGGCTCAAGCACAGTTCGCCCACGACCTGGAGGAAGTAGGCGCCGACCAGCCAGAGCGAGCTCACGAGCACGCCTCCGCCGCGCTGGGCGATCGCGCCGGCGGGCAGCAGCAACACGAACGACAGCCCGGCGAAGAGGAGCCCGAGCGAGAACTTCGCCGGCGTCGAGGGCTCGCGGGGCCCCAGCCGGACCCACAGCCACGCGAACACCCCGGAGAGCAGGATCACGAACAGCGGCTGGATGGCGACGAACCAGCTGGAGGGCACCGTCCACCCGAGCACCGTCCGGTCCGCATACCGGTCCACGAACAGATTCAAGGTGGACGCCGCCTGCTCGTAGGCCGCCCAGAACAGCGCGGCGAACGCGAAAAACACGACCACGGCGGCGATGCGGCCCCATTCGACTGGAGTGAAGTCCAGAATCGCGCCCCCGCCAGCGCGGGCCGGCGAGCCCGCAACCGGCGCGGTGCCGCGGACGCGACCGGCTACCCGCTCCATGGCCGGGCGCAGGCGGTCGCGCCCCAACACGTACTGGATGAGGCCGAGCGTCATCCCCACACCGGCGCAGGCGAACCCGAGGTGCCAGTCGACCTTCTGGGCGAGGCCGCCGGCGAGGAGGGGCCCGATGAACGCGCCCAGGTTGATCCCCATGTAGAAGATCGAGAAGCCGGCGTCGCGCCGCGCGTCCCGCTCGTCGTAGAGCGAGCCCACCAGCGTCGTCGCGTTGGGCTTCAGCAGCCCGGTCCCCACCACGATGAGGGCGAGCCCCGTGTAGAAGAACGGCAGCGCGCGGAGCGCGAGCGTGAAGTGGCCCAGCGCGATGACGATCCCGCCCAAGAGCACGCTGCGGTACGCCCCCAGCATGCGATCGGCCACGAGGCCGCCGAGGATCGGGGTGACCCAGACGCTCCCCGTGTACGTGCCGTAAACAGAGCTCGCCCGCGGGACGTCGAACCCCAGCCCGCCGAC
>QHUR01000147.1 GCA_003221995.1 Gemmatimonadota bacterium
GCCTGCTCGGCCGCCGCGAGCTCGACGGCCCTGCCCAGCCCGACGATCCCCGGGACGTTTTCCGTCCCCGGACGGATGCCGTACTGCTGTCCGCCTCCGTGGATGATCGCCTCCACCGCCCCGCGATCGCGCACGATGAGGGCGCCGACCCCTTTCGCCGCGCCGATCTTGTGCCCCGAGATGGTGACCAGCGTGCAGCCCACGTCGCTGAGCGACAGGGGCACCTTGCCGAGCGCCTGCACGGCGTCGGAGTGGAAGCACACGCCCGCTGCCCGGCAGCGTTCCGCCAGCCGCGCGATCGGCTGGACGGTGCCGACCTCGTTGTTCACCCACATCACGCTCACGAGCGCGACCCCGCGCGCCAGTGCCTCGTCCAGCGCCTCCTCCTCCACCACTCCCGAGGCGCTGACCCCGACGAGGATCTCCTCGCCGCCGAGGTGCTGCACGGCCTGCGCCGCGGCGAGCACCGCCTTGTGCTCCACGGCGGACACCGCGACCCGGAACGGCCCGCCCCGGTCGCGCGCCGCGAGCGCCGACCCGATGATGGCGAGGTTGTCCGCCTCCGTACCCCCGGAGGTGAAGATCACCTGGCTCGGCTCCACGCCGAGGCACTCGGCGACGGTGCGCTTCGCCTCCTCGAGCCCCGCCCGCGCCGTCCGCCCGAACCGATGGGCGGACGACGGGTTTCCGAACGCCTCACGTCCCAGGTACGGGAGCATCGCCTCCAGCACCTCGGGACGCACCGGCGTCGTCGCCGCGTTGTCGAGATACACGAGTCGCTTGGGCATCGCCGGGGAATCTAGCGGCTACAGGGATTGCACGCCAAGCTGCAGCACGTCCTGCACTTCCAGCGTCTCGTAACAGAAGTACGGCTCGCCGTACGGCTTGCGGATGAGTGAGCCGTAATGGGCCGACTGCACGCGGATCAGCTCGTACAGGTCCTGCCCCGTGGGGTGGATCTCGCCCGCCGCCTTCGATCCGTCGAACTGCGAGGCGTAGCAGCGGATCGCCCGCATCTTCGCCTCGAACGTCTCGGAGATATCAACCACGAAGGACGGCTTCACCGGGTCTTCGCGGTAGGCGAGGGCGTGCAGGATTTTGAACGGCCGGTGGGGCTCGCCCGGCGGCCCGTACTTCGCGAGGCCGGCGAGGTAGCAGGCGTCGCGGCCCAGCTCCGCGGCGACGCGGTGGTCGGGATGCCGGCCCATGGGGAAGGGGAGGATGACGACCCGCGGGCGCGTCGCGCGGACGAGGCCGACGAGCGTCGCCCGCGACGCCTCATCGTTCGCGAGGTGCGCGTCCGGCAGACCGGCGTTGAGGCGCAGGTGCACGCCCAGCGCCGCGGCGGCGCGCTCCGCCTCCGCGGCTCGGGTGGCGGCGTCGCCGCGTGTGCCCGCCTCGCCTTGGGTGAGGTCCAGGATGCCGACCCGGTGGCCCGCCCGGGCGGCCTTCGCGAGCGTGCCGCCGCAGGTGAGCTCCGCGTCGTCACGATGGGCGGCGATGGCGAGAAGACCTACCTGTTCGTTCGCCAAGCGACCTCCGCTGATGTCGGGATGCGGGATGCGGGATGCGAGATGCGAGATGTGGGATGGGTGGGGTGGTGGGGCCGCATCCCGCGTCCCCCATCCCGCATCCCGTTCATTCGTACCTCAACGCCTCGACCGGATCCAGCTTAGCGGCGCGCCCGGCCGGGACCACTCCGAAGATCAGCCCGATCGCGATCGAGACCGCGCACGCGACCACGGCGCTCCACACCGGCACCCGCGCCTCGAACTGGAGCGCCGCCTTGAGCAGCTCGCCCATCGAGAGCCCGAGCAGGATGCCCAGCACGCCGCCCATCAACGTGAGTGTCGCCGCCTCGACCAGGAACTGCCACAAGATTTCGCGCCGCGTGGCCCCCATGGCCTTGCGGACGCCGATCTCGCGCGTGCGGTCGGTCACGGAGACCATCATGATCGCCATGACGCCGATCCCGCCCACCAGCAGCGCCACGCTCGAGAGCACGAGCATCACGAGGAAGAACGCACCCGTCAGCTTGTTGAACACGTCGAGGATCTGGTCCTGCGTGATCAGGTCGAAGGTGTCGGGGTCGCCGGGGCGGAGCCCCCGCATGCGCCGCAGCTGCACCGTGACGGCGTCCATCGCCTGGGTCACCGCCACGCCGCCCTTCGGCTTGACCACGAGCCATAGCGCGTTCGTCTCGTCGTAGCGGTAAAAACGGCGCGCCGTCTCGAAGGGAAGGATGGCGCCGATCTCTTGCGACGGCGGCTGGAAGATGTTGTCCGGGTTCTGGTACAGCCCGATCACGCGCAACGACTTGCCGGCGAGCCGCACGTAACGGCCGAGCGGGTTCACGCGTCCGAACAACTTCTCGGCGGGCTTGTGCTCCAGCACGATGACGGGCGCGCCGCCGTTCAGCTCGGCCGGCGAGAAGAACCGCCCGCCGAGGAGCTGGCCGCCCTGGATCTCCATGTAATGGTCGTCCGCTCCGAACTGCGTCATGATCTGGGTGCGGGTGCCCTGGTACTCCATCTTCTGGAACAGCTGCACCCAGATCCCCGAGTAGCGGATCTCGGGGAGCTGCGCGATCGCCTCCGCCTCCTCTGCCTTCACGACGGGGCGGATGCGCACCTCCTTGGGCAGGGCGTCGGGGTTGAGAGGAGTCTGTGAGAAGACGCGCACCACGTAGAACGTCGTCGGCCCCGCGACCTCGATGGTATTGATGATCTGGTCCCGGATCCCCTGGACAATCGAGGCCATCGCCATCACGGTGGCGACCCCGATCACCACGCCCAGAATCGTGAGCGCCGAGCGCAGCTTGTTGGCGCGCAGCTGGTCGAGGGCGATCAACCACCCTTCGGAGACGGAGTGGAGCTTCACGGCTCCGAATCCCAAACCGTGGGGAGTGGGGAGTGGTACCCGACGGTGCTCGATGGATTCACGCTGCGCACCGTCACGAACCACTCCCCACTCCCCACGCCGTTGTTCACTCGTACCTCAACGCCACCACCGGATCCAGGCGCGCGGCCCGCACGGCCGGATACACACCGAAGATCACGCCGACGCTCGCGCCCAGGCCCAGCGCGACGACGACGGACCAGGCCGTGACGCGCGCGGGCAGGGGCGACAGGGCGTTCACGAGCTCGGCGAGCGCCGTGCCGGCGAGCAGTCCCAGCACGCCGCCCAGCACGGCGAGGGTGACCGATTCCGCGAGGAACTGGTTGCGGATGTCGCGGCGTCGTGCGCCGAGCGACTTGCGGATGCCGATCTCCCGGGTGCGCTCGTTCACGCTCATCAGCATGATGTTCATGATCACGATGCCCCCGACGACGATCCCGATGGCCACCACGGCGGGGACCACCGTGAACAGGATGCGCGTGAGGTTCTTCCAGAAGCTCACGAGCGCGTCGGCGGTATCGACGGTGAAGTCGTTGGTCTGGCCCGGGCGCAGCCGGTGCGCGATGCGCATCGCCTCCTCGGCGCGCTGCATGCCGGGCTGCACGAGCGTCGCCTCCGACATCTTCACCGAGATCACGGTCGTCTTGCGTCGCCCGTAGAGCGCCTCGAAGCTCGTCAGCGGGAGCATCACGAACCCGTCCCACGATTGGCCGAGCACCGTGCCTTTCTTCGCGACCACGCCCTTCACGAGGTATTGCTGTCCCAGAATGCGGATGCGCTGCCCGACGGCGAGAGCCACATTGCCATCGAACAGCTTGTCCGCGATGTCGTAGCCGAGCTCGACGACCGGGCGGCGCTCGCGCACGTCGATGTCCGTGAGCGGGTCGCCCGCCGCGAACTGGTAGTCCTGCACGAGCTGGAACGGCGCGGTCACCCCGAACACGAACACGTCCCCGACGGTCTTGTTGCGCCACACGATGTCGGCCTGTGGGGTGGGCCACCCGGACTGCAACGCGATCGCGCGCGCCTGGGGGAGGGCCCGCCGCACGTAAGGGACGTCTTCCGGAGCGATGATCGGGCGGCGCTGGATGGCGCGCCAGTCCTCGTCGTCGATCAACCCGATCGCGATGGGCGTGCGCCGCACCTGGAAGGCGTTCACGCCGACGATCGCCCCGCCGATGCGCTCGCGCACGTACGCGTTCATCCCCTGGATGACCGCCACGACGGCCACGAGGAACGCCACCGAGACGATGATGCCGAGCAGCGTGAAGAACGAGCGGAGCTTGTGGCTCCACGCGGTCTGGAGGGCTTGCAGGATGGCTTCGGTGACTTGCACGGGAGAGAAAATTAACGGCGGCGGGTAAGGGCCGGGGAAGAGGGAAGGGGGAAGGGTGGTGAGCGGCCCCTTCCCCGGCCTCTTACCCTTCCCCGGCCTTTCACCGTTTATTCGTACCGTAACGCCTCGACCGGATCGAGCCTCGAGGCGCGACTCGCCGGATACAGCCCGAACCCGATACCCGTGAGGGCCGAAGCCGTGAGCGCCGCCACGACGGACCAGACGGGGACGTGGGCGGGGATGGGAGTGAAGCGCGACACCAGCCACGCGACGAGGCCGCCCACGAGCATCCCCGCCGCGCCCCCGACCAGCGTGAGCGTCGCCGCCTCGACCAGGAACTGCCACAGGATCGCGCGCCGCGTCGCGCCCAGCGCCTTGCGCACGCCGATCTCGCGGGTCCGCTCCGTCACCGAGATCATCATGATCGCGACCACGCCCACGCCGCCCACCATCAGGGCGATGGATGAGAGCACGAGCATCACGAGGAAGAACATCCCGGTGACCTTGTTCCAGGAGTCGAGCAGCTTGTCCTGCGTCACGATGGAGAAGTTGTTTTCCTGGCCGGGCTTGAGCCCGCGCAGCGAGCGGAGCGTCGCCACCACCTCGTCCATCGACTGCTGCTGGGTGTATCCGGGCGCCGGCCCGACGGCGAGC
>QHUR01000148.1 GCA_003221995.1 Gemmatimonadota bacterium
CTGCGCCTGCTCCTCACCGACGACCCGAACGAGGCGGCCGGCATCGCCCGCGAGCTCGAGACGCTGAACGCGCGCCGTCAGGCGCTGGACCAGCGCATCCTGGACGAGGCGATCGAGCTGGCGGAGCGCGCGCTGCGCCCGGAGGACTACGCCCTCGTGCTCGCGGCGGAGGGCTGGCACCCGGGCGTGATCGGCATCGTCGCGTCGCGGCTGGTGGAGCGCTACGGCCGCCCCACGTTCCTCGTCGCCTGGGACGCGGACACGGAAGGGGGGCGTGGCTCGGGGCGGAGCGTCGCCGGCTTCGATCTGCACCAGGCGCTGCACCGGGTGGGGCACCTGCTCGAGAAGTACGGCGGGCACACGATGGCGGCGGGGCTGACCATCCGCCGGGACCGCTTCGAGGCCTTCCGTGTTGCGTTTCTCGGCGTCGCGCGCGAGCTTCTGCGCCCCGACGACCTCGTGCCCGCCCAGCGCGTCGACCTGGAGCTGCCGCTGGGCTTGGTGAGCGAGGAGCTGGAGAAGCTGATGCGCTATCTCGAGCCCTGCGGGCCCGGGAACCCGGCCCCGGTGTTCGGGGTGCGGGGCGCGCGGGCCCTGGCGGCGCGGCGCGTGGGCGCGAACCACCTGCGGTTCCTGCTGGACGACGGCTCCGGCGTGCTGCCGGCGATCGGGTTCCAGTGGGCGGACGCCGTGCCCGATGCGTGGCTGGCCCAGCCGCTCGACGTCGCCTTCCGGCTGGAGCGCGACGAGTGGCAGGGGCGAGCGAACCTGCAGGCGCGGATCGCGTCCATTGCGCCGAGTGAATGAATGCGGAATGCGGAGTGCGGAGTTTGACTGGGGAGTCGTTCGCGCCACGACCCTCCCCCTGAGAACTCCGCATTCCGCACTCCGCATTCCGCATTCTCACGGGGTGGGGGTGGGAATGGTGCGGATAATCGCCGGCGAGTTCAAAGGCCGCCGCTTGAAGACGCCCGCCGGGGACAAGACCCGACCCACCGCGGACCGCGTGCGGGAAGCGTGGCTCAGCATCCTGCAGCGCCCGGTGCAGGGCGCGCGGGCGCTCGATCTCTACGCCGGCTCGGGAGCGCTCGGCCTCGAGGCGCTGTCGCGCGGGGCGATGACCGCGGACTTCGTCGAAGTGAACCGGCACGCGCTGGCGGCGCTCAAGGCCAACATCGCGGCGCTCGCCGTGGAGGACCGGACGGTGATCCATCGCGTGGACGCGCTCCAGTTCGCCGAACGGCTCCGGCCCGGGCAGTACGACGTGGCGTTCGCCGACCCGCCCTACGCGGGCGAGCAGGCTGCCCGGCTCGTCGCCCTGTTCCGGCTCAACCCGTTCGCGCGCGTGCTCTCGATCGAGCACCGCGCGGACCAGTCGATCCCGGGCGACGACACCCGTCGCTACGGTGACACCGGCGTGACCTTCGTGTACGCGCCGTGACCCGCGTCGCCGTCTACCCCGGCTCCTTCGACCCCGTCACCAAGGGGCACGAGGATCTGATCCGCCGCTCGCTGGCGTTCGCCGACCAGGTGATCGTCGCGGTGGCCATGAACCCGGGCAAACCGCCGCTCTTCACTCTGGAAGAGCGCGTGGCGCTGCTGCAGGAGGCCGTGCGCGACCGCGCGGTCTCGGTGCGGAGCTTCGACGGGCTGCTGGTGGAGTTCGCGCGCTCGGTGGGCGCCGCACTCATCGTGCGCGGCCTGCGCGCCGTGAGCGACTTCGAGTACGAGTTCCAGATGGCGCTGATGAACCGCACCCTGGCGCCGCGGCTGGAGACGGTGTTCCTGATGCCCGCCTTCGACCTCACCTACCTCAGCTCCAGCCTCGTGCGCGAGGTGGCGCGCTTCGGCGGCGACGTGTCGGCCCTCGTGCACCCCGCGGTCCAGGAGGCGCTGCGCAAGAAGTTCGCGCGGTGAGCTTCCGCGGGCGCCTGTACGAGCGCGCGCGGCGCGCGCAAAAGCGAATCGTGCTGCCCGAAGGCGACGATGCTCGGATTCGGGAGGCCGCCCAACGGCTAACGGCCAACGGCTTGGGTGAGGTGGAAGTGTTGGGCGATGTGACCCGCGACTCCCGCGCCGCGGACTGCGCCGGCCTGCTGCGCGCGCGCCACCCCGAGAAGTTCTCCGACGACGCCGCGGCGCGCGCCGCGCTGCGGCACCCGCTCGTGTTCGGGGCCGCGCTCGTCGGCCTGGGGCGCGCGGACGTGATGGTGGGCGGCGCCTGCTATCCCAGCGGGGACACGATCCGCGCGGCGCTGTGGGGGGTGGGCACGGCGCCGGGGATCACGACGGTGAGCGGCGCCTTCTACATGGCGCGGGACGAGGCGGTCCTCACCTTCACGGATTGCGCCGTCGTGCCGGAGCCCACCCCCGAGCAGCTCGCCGACAGCGCGATCGCCGCGGCGCGCGACCGGCGCCGCATCGTGGGCGACGAGCCCGTGGTCGCGTTCCTCTCCTACAGCACCAAAGGCAGCGCCGGCGGGCCGCGCGTCGAGCGGCTGCGCCGCGCGCTCGCGATCCTGGCGGCGCGCCGCCCCGACTTTCCGTTCGACGGGGAGTTCCAGGGCGACGCCGCGCTCGTGGCCGACGTCGCCCGGCGCAAGGCGCCCGGCTCGGCCGTGGCGGGCCGCGCCAACGTGCTCGTGTTCCCCGATCTTGACAGCGGCAACATCGCCTACAAACTGGTGCAGCGCCTGGGCGGCTGGGAGGCGATCGGCCCGATCCTGCAGGGCCTGGCGCGACCGGTCGCCGACCTGTCGCGCGGTGCCAGCGCCGACGATATTGTGGACACGGCGGCGGTCGCGGTTCTTCAAGCGGAGGAGCACCCATGAGCTTCAGCCTGCAGAAGGACAAGCGCGGGGTGATGGTCGTCGGCGTGGACGGGCAGCTGATCGTCGGCAACCGCCAGGAGCTCAAGCAGAAGGTGCTCGACTCCCTGGACAGCGGCGCGCGCAAGTTCGTAATCGACTTCACGAAGACCGGCTACATCGACTCCTCGGGGCTCGGCGTGCTCGTCTCCCTGTCCAAGAAGATCCGCGAGCAGGGCGGCGACCTGCGGCTGGCCGGGCTCAACGAAGACCTGCAGACGCTGTTCGAGCTCACCAAGCTGGACACGCTGTTCGCCATCGCCAAGACTCCCGAGGAAGCGCTCGGCGCCTTCTAAGCGCCCGTGACCACGCCGTTGCAGCTCGAGGTTCGCCGGCCCGCGGGCGAGTTCGATGTGGTGATGACGCTCGACGTGCCGAGCGCCCTGGAGTACGTGGGCCCGGCGGTCGAGCTCATCGCCCGGCATGCCCCCGCTTCCCTGTCCGCCCGGCGCGTCCGCTTCAACCTGCGCACCGCGCTGGCGGAAGCGCTCGCCAACGCCATCGCTTACGGCAATCGGCACGACACCTCCCGGGTCGTGCGTGTCCGGGTCGAAGCGGATTGGCAGGGCGTGCGCATCCACGTGCGGGACGACGGCGCGGGGTTCGACCCGGCCGCGGTTCCGGATCCCACGCTGCCCCAGAACCTGGAGCGCGAGGTCGGGCGCGGGCTGTTCGTGCTGCGCCATCTCGTCGATCACGTCGCCTTCAACGCCGCGGGGAACGAAATCTGCCTGACGCTGCGAGCGGGCTGAGCCACCTCGAGCGCACGCTGCCGGCGCTGGAGCGCCTCAGCGGCGCGCGGCTGCGCGTGTGGCGCCGGGAGCGGGGCATCGCCACGCTCGTGGCCGGGGCGCTCGTCGACTGGACCCTGGCGGCGGAGCCGGACGGGGGCCGCGCCGGCGGGCACGTCGAGACGCCCGAAGGCAAGGCGTGGTTCGAGCCGGTGCCCGGAATGGACGGGGTGTGGTTGGAGATCGGGGGCAAGCGGCGCAAGGGGAAGCGCGAAGGCCCCCCCCTGCCCACCGCCGGCGAGCTGGCGGAGATCGTCGGCTCCCTGCTCGCGGCCGAGCGCGAGACGGCGCACGTGGCGGCCGAGCTGTCGGAGCGCTACGAGGAGATCGATCTCATCTACACGATCTCCGACATCCTGGGCCACACGATCCGCCTCGACGAAGCGGCCGGCCGCATCCTGCGGGAGGTGTCCCCCGTGGTGGGCGCGCGGCGCGCCACCTTGCTGGTGCTGGACGAGGAGCGGCGGGTGCTGCGCCTCGTGGCGGCACGCGGGATGGACCCGAAGGCCGTCGACCCGATCGAGGTGGACGATCCCTCCTCGGTCGCAGCCCGCGCATTCCGCGAAGGGCGGATCGTCTCCTACGACCCCACGGACCCCACGACGCCCAATCCCGGCCGCCCCGAGGGCCGGCAGTACAAAGGGAAGGCGTTCCTCTCGGTGCCGGTGCTCTACGGCGCGCCCGGCCAGAAGTCCCGCCCCATCGGGGTGATCAACCTCACCGACCGCCTGGGGGAAGACGCGTTCACGGCGGGGGACCGCAAGCTCGTCGCCGCGATCGCGAACCAGATCGGTGCCGCGATCGAGAACGCGCGGCTCGTGGCACGCGACCTCGGGCAGGAGCGCGTGCGGCAGGAGCTCGAGCTGGCGCACGACCTGCAGCTCAAGCTGCTCCCTTCGCCCCTGGTCATCGCGGCGCGCGCCGATGTCGCGGCGCGTTGTCGGCCCGCCGAGTCCGTGGGCGGAGACTTCTACAACCTGCTGAACCTGCACGGCGACCGCGTCGGCGTGATGATCGGCGACGTCACGAGCCACGGGTTCGGGTCGGCCCTGATCATGGCGCTGGCGATGGCCGCGGCCGGCATCCACGCGGAGGCGACCGTGTCGCCCGCGGAGGTGCTCGCGCGCCTCGAGCAGTCGCTCGCCGAGGAGTTGCAGCGCACGGAGATGTTCCTCACCCTGTTCTACGCGGTCATCGACCCCGCGGGCGGGCGACTGGCCTACGCCAACGCCGGGCACGCGCACGCGTTC
>QHUR01000159.1 GCA_003221995.1 Gemmatimonadota bacterium
GGCTGTGCTCGCTCCTCGCGGTAGGGTGTAGCGAATCGACAGGGCCGCTGGCCCCATGCACGGCCGGCGCGCCGCTCGTCAACCTCACGGCCGGCGAGTACCGGTCCGCCGACCCCAGGCCCAGGGGCGACTTCGTCCTGCGCACGGTGCGGGGCCCGGGTTGCGTCGCGTTCGCTGCGAACCAGTCGGGGTCGGACATCGAGTACCTGCTCGTGCCCCAGGCCGCCACGGGGACGCCGGGCGGCAAGTCGTCCTTCTTGTTGCGGGGGGCGACCCTCGCCGCGAGCTCCGCCCCCGCTCCGGCTCCCATTGCGCCGTCCGTCCAGCTCGCGCCGGCCGCGCGGTTCCACCAGTTCCTGCGCGAGAGCGAGCAGCAGCTCTATCTCAGCAACCCTCCAACGATCCACGCCTTCACCGCGCCACGCATCGCCCTGGGTCCACCGGCCGTGGGGGACGTCGGCACCTTCAGCGTCTGCTCGAACCTGGATTGCACGAGCAAGACCACCGTGACGGCCACCGCGAAGCAGGTCGGGATGCACATCGCCATCTTCGTGGACAACAACGCGCCGCCAAATGGGCTGAGCGACGCGGACCTCCTGTCGCTGCGTTTAAAGTTCGACACGCTGCTGTACGTGCGGGACACCCTGGCGTTCGGCGGCGAGACGGACATCGACGGGAACACTGTGGTGATCGTGCTGATGACGAACGCGGTGAACCAGCTCGTCAGCGCGTCCGACTGTACCCTCACCGGATTTGTAGCCGGGTATTTCTACGGTGCGGACCTGATCTTTGGTCAGGGCAACAACGGCGAGATCTTCTACTCGATCGTGGCGGACCCGCTCGGGACCTTGAGCTGCGCGCACTCCGTCGCCCAGGTGAACAGCCTCGTCCCGGTGACGTTCATCCACGAGTTCCAGCACATGATCAGCTTCGGGCAGCACTACTTGAGGCGCGCCGGCGCCCCCGAGGTGCTGTGGCTCAACGAGGGGCTCTCCCACTTCGCGGAGGAGATGGGAGGCCGCCGCTACCTGCCGGACACCGCGACGTTTTGTGACTTTGTGAACGGGGACCTCCACAACGCGGGCCAGTACTTCAGCGCGCCGCAGGACCACTACCTGCTCGCCACCGAGGGGATCGGGACCCTGGCGGAGCGGGGCGCGATGTGGCTGTTCGTGCGCTACCTCGTGGACCAGTACGCGGCCGATCAGTCGCTCACCGCTGGGGACGTGGTCACGCGACAACTCGACCAGACCACGCTCACGGGCGCCGCCAACGTGGAGCACGTGACCGGCAGGCCGTTCGCCGAGACGGTGACGCACTGGGCGCTCGCGAACTACGTGTCCGACCTGCCCGGGTTCACTCCGCCCCCGGAGCTGCAGTACAAGGTGCGGAAGTTCCGCACCGACTACCCCACGCTAAGCGCGCGCTGCCCGGTGCCGAACAACATCCCGGCCAGCTTTCCGCTTGTCCCGCCCGTCGGCCCGGGGAGCGTGGTGAACGTGAGCGACACGCTGCGCGCGGGGTCGGGCAAGTACTTCCGGGCGCAGCAGAGCGCCGGGGCGATCGGCTTCACGCTGCTCTTCAGCGACGGGCAGGGCTTTGCGCTCCCGGACGCGCTCGTGCCGCGGCTGAATGTGATCAGGATCAAGTAATGCGAACTCCGTCGAGGAAGGGTGTTTTGACGATTCTCCTCGACGTCGTTGTTGTTACGTCGCTGACCGCCCAGGCGGACGGCAGCCCGGTGGTCCTGCTCCCGGCCTCCACCCGCTCGGCGGGGCTGGGTGGCGCGGGGGCGGCGCTCGTCGGAGACGCCGGCGCCGTGTTCGCGAACCCGGCCGGGATCGCCACCATCCGCCATCTTTCCGTCGAGGGCTCGTACGAGCGCTATCTCGCGGGCTCGACACTGTCCTCGGCCGCCCTGGCGTTTCGACTGGGCCGGCTCAATTGGGGCGCGGGTGTCGCGGCGCTCGACTCCGGCGCCGGATCGGCGACCGACATGCTCGGTGTCTCGTCGCTGGTGTTCCGCACCGGTGTGATTGCGCTCGGCGGCTCCGGCAAGTACCTCCGGCAGGAGGTCGGCGGCTCCAGCGCGGACGCCTGGGCCGGCGACGCCGGCGTCGCGATCGCCGTCTTCGACATCATGGCGGTCGGCGCGAGCGTCCAGAACATCGGCGGCGACAAGAGCGGCGGGGCGCGGCTGCCGCACCGCACCCGGGCGGGGTTCACGATGAACTACGTCGATCCCCAGGGGACGTTCCGGCTGCTCACGACCCTCGAGGGACAGTGGCCCGAGGGCCACGCCGCGGTGCTCGTCGCGGGTCTCGAGGCCGGCGTGGTGGCGCGCGGCGTCGGGATCGTGGCGCGGGTGGGCGCGACGGGTCACTCGGCGCCGAGCGACGCGTCGCCCACCACCGTGGGCGGCGGAGTGGAGCTGGGCCGCCTGCACGTCGACTACGCCTACCAGGGCTACGACACGCCGGACGGCGGTCGCCACCGCTTCGGGGTGCGATGGACGCCGTGACGGAGCGGCGTCCGCCACGGTGGGGGCGGCTGGCCCGGCGGCTGGCCGCCTGGGTGCTGATCGGCGTGCCGGTGCTGCTGGTGCTGGCGCTGCTCCTGAGCGAGGACGTGCGCTATGTGGCGCGAGCGGGGGTGGAGGAGGTGCGGATCCTGTTGCGGCGACGGCCGATCGCGCCCCTCGTGGCGGACGCGCGGACCGCGCCCCAGCTGCGTCAGCGGCTGGCGCTCGTGCTGGCGGCCCGGGCCTACGCGGCGGACGCGCTGCGCCTCTCGGTCGGCAAGACGTACACGACCTACGTGGACACCGGCCGCGACACCCTGCTGCTCGTGGTCTCCGCCAGCCGGCGCGACCAGCTGCGCGCCTACACGTGGCGCTTCCCGATCGTGGGTGCCGTGCCTTACAAGGGGTACTTCAACGCCGAGCGGGCGCGCCGCGCCGCGGCGGATCTGGAGCGCGAGGGCTACGACACCTACCTCCGCCCGGCGGCCGCGTTCTCGACGTTGGGTTACTTCAGCGATCCGCTGCTCTCCAACGCGGTGGGCCGCGACACGATGGAGCTCGTGGCCACGGTGATCCACGAGCTCGCCCACAACACGCTCTACGTGAAGAGCCAGACGCCCTTCAACGAGAGCTTCGCGAGCTTCGTGGGGTATCGCGGCGCGGAGGCGTTCTTCCGCGCGCGCGGCGACACGCTGGATGCGAAGCGGGCAGCCGCGCGCTGGCGCGACGAGCGCACGCTGGACGTGCTCTGGTCTGAGCTGGCCCGGCGCCTCGATTCGGCGTACGCGGGGGCGCTGGGCGGTCCGGCGCTGGAGCGGGCGCGGGCGACTCTGTTCGGCTGGGCGCGGGGCCAGCTGACGGGTCCGGTGGGGCAGGGGCTCGAGACCTACGACTGGCGCTGGTTCGCGGACGCGCCGCTCAACAACGCGGTCGTGATCGCCCAGCGGCTGTACCGGATGAACCTGAACCTGTTCGATGCGATCTACCTGCAGAACAACGCCGAGATCACGGAGACGATCCGCGCCATCCAGGTCCGCGTCTTCACGCAGCCGGACCGCGATCCCTACAAGGCGCTGTACTCGCGACCGGGGGTGCCGGGAGACGATTGAGGGGGGACCGGCGGCCGGCCGGACCGCCGGATTGTTAGGGCCGGGAAGGTGTCAGGCCGCGTGCAGCCGTCGGCCTGCGCACCGGGCCGCCGGATGCTGCGCCTCGGACATTGCGTGCGCGGGATTGGGCATGCGGAGGCGGCGCTCGCCGGCGTCGGTGAGGACGCCGATCACGTCGGCGCCGGTCTGCGCGGGATCCTCGGCGGGGTGCTCCAGGACGAACGTGAGTCCGGAGCCGTGCTCCCGCACGGCGGCGCCGAGCTGGACCCAGCTCGCGTCGGCGGCGAGCGGGCGCTCCGCCACGACGAGCGGAGTCGCCTCCGGATCGAACGCAGTGCGGGCGACGAGGGGGGCGTCGAGCGCGCGCGCCAGGTCCTCCCAGGCAGGGCGCAGCGGCCCCAGGGCGACGACCTGGCCGAAGCGCCAGCCGGAGTCACGGGCCACCTCGAAGAACGCCTTGACGAGCACCGCGTCGCTCGGGGCGACGGGTCCCGCATCGGGGGTCAGCACCACCGTTCCCGTGTCCGCGAACCAGCGCTCCGCGGGGCTCAGCTGGTCCGGCCGCCGTGGCGCGTAAAAACCGTAGCGCCGCGTGGTCGCGATCTCGCGCTCCGCCTCCTCCCGCTGCTCGCCGTGCTCCGCGGCCTGGGCGGCGCCCTCGAATGCCACCTCGGCCGCTTGGTAGCGCCCCGCGTCACGCAGGATGCGGCCGCGCAGCCGCAGCGTCTCGGTGTGGGGCTCGAGCGCGAAGGCGCGATCGAGCGCCAGCAGCGCGCGGTTGCCGTCGCCCAGACGATAGGCCGCGTACCCCAGCTCGTGCCACACGAGCGCGAGGTCGGGGTCCGATTCGACCGCCCGGTCCAGCACGGCGAGGGCCTCGCGGTAGCGACCGAGCTCCGTCAGGGCCGCGCCCTTCAGCGTCAGCGCGAACGCCGACTCGCCGAACTGCGCCGCCGCGCCTTCGGCCACACGCAGGGCGTCGGCCGCGCGCCCGCCGCGGCGCAGCAGCTCGAAATACTCCGCCCAGCAGGGCTTGAGCAAGGGGTGCGAGGCCAGCACCTCGCGATACGCGTCCGCCGCCTCGGTCACGCGTCCTTCCCGAGCGAGCCAGCGCGCGCGCGCCAGGGCCCGCTCGCTGGGCGCGTCGGGGAACAGCTCGTACTCGGCGGTCGTCCGCATGGCGGAGAATCTACCTGCCGCCGCATCGCTGGCTAGCGGCGCGTTGCGAGACGCCCGCCGTCGGGACGGCGACACGGGTGGCCGCACGTCTAGACGTCTCGACGTATCGGGGTCTAGATTCGTCGCGCCATGGACACAGATCGCCTGCTGCAACAGCTCACGGATTTTCTGCGCATCCCGTCGATTTCGACGCTTCCCGCGCACAGCGCCGACTGCCGCGCCGCCGCGGAATGGGTCGCGGCGGAGTTGCGGCGATTGGGGTGCCGCGAGGTGCAGTTCCTCGCGAGTGGCACGCATCCCGTCGTGTGGGGCATCGGGCCCGAGGTGGCCGGCGCGCCGACGCTGCTCCTCTACGGGCACTACGACGTACAACCGCCCGATCCGCTCGACGAGTGGACCACGCCGCCATTCCAGCCGAGCGTGCGCGACGGCAGGTTGTTCGCGCGCGGCGCCGCCGACGACAAGGGGCAGGTCTTCTGCCTGCTCAAGGCGATCGAGGCGGCGGCACGCCCTCCCGTGAACTTCCGGTTTCTCATCGAGGGTGAGGAGGAGTACGGGAGCCGGGTGCTGTTCGATCTGCTGCGACGCGAGCCCGAGCGCACGCGCGCGGACGCCGTCCTCATCGCCGACATGGCCTACGCGGCTCCCGGCTGGCCGGCGGTCTACACCGCGCTGCGCGGCCTCTGTTATGCCGAGATCACCGTCCGCACGGCGAAGTCCGACCTCCATTCGGGCGAGTTCGGCGGAGCGGCGCCGAACGCGCACGAGGAGCTGCTGCGCCTGCTCGGCCGCCTGAAGGGACCGGACGGCAAGATCAACATCCCCGGGCTCTACGCCGCCGTGAAGCGCCCTACCAGGGCGGAGCTCGCCAGCTGGCGACGCCTGCCCTTCAGCGAGACCCACTTCCTGAAGCAGCGCGTGCAGGCGAAGGCCCTCGCGGGGCTGAAGCAGCACTCGGTGCTCGAGCGGCTGTGGGCTCTGCCCACCTTCGAGATCCACGGCGTCCTGGGCGGCTTCACCGGAGAGGGGGCGAAGACCGTCATCCCCGCCGAGGCGACGGCCAAGGTGAGCCTACGGCTCGTTCCCAATCAGAAGCTGAAGACCGTGGAGCGGCAGCTCGCGACGGCAGTAAAGCGACTCGCCCCACGCCATGTGCAGGCGAGCGTCCGCTTCCTCCACGGCGCCGACCCGGCGGTCGTCCCGGTCGATCATCCGGCGTTCCGGCTCCTGGACCGCGCGTTCCGCGAGGTCGTAGGCCGGGGGACCGTCGCCGTGCGGGCGGGCGGCTCGATCCCGGTCGTGCCGGCGCTTGGGAAGAGCGGCGCGCCGGTCCTCCTCACCGGCATCGGTCTGCCCGACGACCGCCTGCACGCCCCGAACGAGAAGCTGGACCTGAAGCAGCTGTGGGACGGGATCAGAGTCTTCCGGAGATTCTACGAGCTTCTGGGAGGCAAGGGCGTAGGGGCGAAATCGTAAAGTCGACGACGTAAGGAAAGACCGTACGGACGAAGGCGTACTCTGCTTCTCTACGGTTTGATCAGTACGGTTCTCGCCTTACGATTCTTTCCTTACGACTTCTTGCTCAGGTTTCTCATCCTATTTATCTCATGCTGCGTTAGGCCCCGCCCACCGTATCTCTCTTCCTGCCACGGATCGCCCCGCATATGGTACCCGTTCTGCTCCCAAAAACCGGGCATGTCTTGTTCCAGGAGCTCGAGGCCGCGCACCCACTTGGCGCTCTTCCAGAAGTAGAGGTGCGGCACGAGCAAGCGGGCGGGCCAGCCGTGCTCCGGCGCGAGCCACTCCCCATCGTGCTTCAGGGCGATCAGGTTGTCCGGGCGGTCCAGGTCGCTGAGCGGCAGGTTCGTCGTGAATCCCTGCTCCGCGAGGACGAGGCAGTACCGCGCGTCGGGCCGTACGCCCGCCCGCTGGAGCAGGAGCTGCACCGGAACGC
>QHUR01000160.1:0-4904 GCA_003221995.1 Gemmatimonadota bacterium
AACGAGGAGCCCAGCGTCGGGTTCATGCCGCTCATGAACATGTGATGGCCCCACACGATCCACCCGAGGAACGCGATCGCCACGATCGCGAACACCATCGAGTGGTAGCCGAAGATGGGCTTGCGGCTCCCGTTCGCGATGATGTCGGACACCATCCCCATCGCGGGGAGGATCAGGATGTAGACCTCCGGGTGGCCGAAGAACCAGAACAGGTGCTGCCACAACAGGGCCTGGCCGCCCGCCACCGGGTCGAAGAAGTGCGTCCCGATCGTCTGGTCGAACAGCAGCATGATCACGGCGCCCGAGAGCACGGGCAGCGCCAGCAGGCCCAGGATCGCCGTGATGAACAGCGCCCACACCGAGAGCGGCATACGGAACCAGGTCATCCCCGGGGCGCGGTTGTTGATGATGGTCGTGATGTAGTTGAGCGACCCGAGGATCGACGACAGCCCGAGGAACACGAGCGAGATGCACCACAGCATCTGGCCGTAGGAGGCGCCCGACAGGTCGGGCCGGGCCGACAGCGGCGCGTAGGACGTCCATCCCGCGCGCGGCGCCCCGTCGGGCACGAAGAAGCCGGCGAGCATGATCAGGCCCGCCAGGAGGGCGCTCCAGAACGACGCCATGTTGATGCGCGGGAACGCCATGTCGTGGGCGCCGATCTTCAACGGAATCAGGAAGTTGGCGTACACGCCGACGAGCAGCGGCATGATGGCGAAGAACACCATGAACGTGCCGTGCATGGTCACGAGCTGGATGTAATACTCGGGCAAGAGCACCCCGCCCGGCGCCATCGTGTCGGGGAGGATCCCGCCGCCCGGCATCGGCTTCCCAGGGAAGGCCAGCTGCCAGCGCATCTGCATCGCCAGGAGCCCGCCGACCAGCAGGAAGAAGAGGCTCACGAACAGGAACTGAATCCCGATGATCTTGTGGTCGGTCGAGAAGATGTATTTCCGGACGAAGCTCCGGTCGTCGTGATGCGCGTGTGCGACGTGGGACGTCGCGGCTACGGTGGTCATGACGTCGCACCTCCCTTGGCCGCCTGCTTCATCCAGGCGTCAAACTCCTCCTGAGTGTGCACGAAGACCTGCGCCCGCATGCGGTAGTGACCCAGGCCGCAGAGCTCCGCGCAGCCGAGCTCGTACGTCCCGGGCACCGTGGCCTGGAACCACACGTTGATGTTCATCCCCGGCACCGCGTCCTGCTTCACGCGGAACACCGGCACGAAGAAGGAATGGATCACGTCCTCGGACGTGAGGTGGATGACCACCGGCCGACCGACCGGGACGTGCAGCTGGTTGCGGACCTCGAAGTCGTCGGCCGTGCCGAGCCGGCCGTCGGGTCCCGGGTAGGTCACCTGCCACTCGAACTGCTTCGCGTGGATCGCGATCGGGTACGCGTTCGGCGGCACGCTGTTCCGACCCTTGATCTTCACCCAGTAATGGTTCGAGATCAGCCCCAGCGCCACCATCGTCACCGCGGGGATCGCGGTCCAGATCACCTCGGCCCGCGTGCTGCCGTGAGTGTAGTAGGCCTTGCGCCCCGGCCGGGCGCGGTACTTCACGACGAACCACAAGAGCCCCAGCTCCACGATCACGAACGCGATCCCCGTGATGATCAGGATCGCGAGGAACAGGCCGTCGATCTCGCCCGCGAACGTGGAGCCCTTCAGCGGCAGCCACCAATGCATGACCGAGTCTCCTATTTGGCGGCGAAAGTGAAGTCCTGCGTCTTGCTCTCCGTCCCCGCGATGGTGACCGTCGCGGTCTGGGTCGCGTACTTCTCGTGCCAGGCCTCGATCGTGTAGGTCCCGGGCGGCAGGCCCTTGATCGTGAAGCTGCCGTCCGCGCCCGTGATGGCGTAGAAGGGATGGGGCAGGACGCCGAGATAGGCCTGCATCCAGCCGTGCACGTTGCACTCCAGCGGCACCATCACCTCGGGCGCGCTGAACGTGCGGGTCGACGTCATGGTCGTCGGCTGGCTGATGTTGAAGGGGCGGTTCTTCACGCCCTTCGCCTTGATGTTGTGGAGGATCCCGTCGGAGTTCTTGATCTCCAGCGTCTGCCCGACCATGATGCCGAGGACATGGGGGCGATAATGGCACCCGTCCTGGTCGATCAGGACCGCGGTCTTGGGCGTCTCATACTTGGCGCTCGCGGGCAGCCCCGACTTTACGTACACGAACACGTTGGCCAGTGTGCCGTTCGGGTTGACGACCACCGTCTCCCTGGTGGGCGTCGTCGTGTATTTCGCCTTGCACTTCGGCTCCTCGGTCATGTCGATCGGGGGATTGGTGGGCTTCGCCCCGGTGAACTTGACCTTCCCCGTGACCGTAGCCCCGCCCTGGGCGTTGCCCGCCGGCTGCCGCGTCCAGGCGGCGAGCGCCACGACCAACACCGCCGCCACGACCGCCGCTAGGGAACCGAACTTACGCATCGTGCCTCCTTGGAAGTCCTCGTGCGATATACCCCTCATGCCCGGCTGCGCCCGCCCCCGTCCCCCCCCGCGCCTGCCCGCCGCTGAGCGCGCACCGCCACCAGCATGCCGAGTCCGAGAGTCACGGCCATGGCGACCACCGGAGAGAGATACACTCGCGGCGGCGTCGGCTGATCGAGGGCGAGGAAATACCAGGCGCTGACCGCCATCCGCGTGTCGTGCTCCCCATTGGAGCCGTCCCAGGCGAAGAACGCGACCGGAATAGCGCGGCCAGCTTCGAACTGAAGTTCGTTTGCCGTATCCGCAGTCGCAAGGGCGCGCGTGAGGACGAGGCGCCACTGGCCGTCGGCGAAGCGCGCCCCTGCGCCGGGCGCGCTGCCTCCCCCGAGCACGTCGAAACGGCTCAGCCCGCGGGCGAGCCCCGCCACCGCCTGGCGTGGCATACTGGTCCAGCGCCACTGGTAGACGGGGTCGGTTGCCGTGCCCATCAGAAAGTAGGGCCGCTCCATCCCGGCGGGGATGGAGCGTGGGAACTGCACCGCGATCCCATCGGGCCAGAGGTCGGCGGGCGCAGGGACCGAGTCGTCACTCGTCACGTGGTCGAGCACGCGCCGCTCGAACTCGAGCCATGGCGTGTCGGGGCTCTCGGAGCGGTCGTCCCACTCGAGGCGCAGGGCGAGCGAGTCCGCCGTGTGCACCGCCTGCACCCACACCCCCGCCACCGCGGGGGCGAACCAGCGCGGCTTGCGGATCACCTGGCCGACCAGCGGGAACCAGTAGCGCTCGACGCGGGCCCATGCGGAATCGTCGGGCGAGCGGGGCAGCCCGCCCGGCAGGCGGGGGGCGTGGATCACGTCGCGAACCTCGGGTGCCCGCTGCGGCGACAGGCTCCGCACGTACTGGGCAACGCGCCATAGTTGCTCGTCGGTGAGGAACTTCTGGTCGATCAGGTCCGAGAACGACGGCATGGGCGTGCCGTCGAGCCCGGTGCGGAGCCGCCGGTAGATGTCCGCCGTTCCCGCGCCGCCCCGGAACCGCCAGCTCTCGTGCAGGTCTGCGGCGAAGATCGGCTCGCCGGGGTCGGTCTTGAGCGTCGGCGCGGAGGGGCCGTCCCCCCGCCCCGCCTTGCCGTGGCACTTCCAGCACCCGATCGAGTCGTAGAACTGCCGTCCCACCTTCAGCGCCACGGCGCTCGTCGCGCCACCCGGCTCCTTCGAGAACGTGAGGGGCACGATGTGCTGGCTCGTGTCCTGGAAGAAGGCCGAGAAGGTCTTGAGATAGGCGAGCACGTCGCGCCGCTCGCGCTCCGAGAGGCGGTCCTTCCAGGCAGGCATGGCCGTGCCGGGGAGGCCCTCGTCGATCGAGCGCAGCACGTCCTGGTCCGTGGGCAGCTGGCCGCTCGCGGTCGTGCGGACCTTGTAGATCGCGCCGGTGAAATCGCGCGGCCGGGGCAGCATGCGGGACGCCGCCGGCCCGTCCCCGGCGCCCTTATCGCCGTGACAGCCGGCGCACCATTTCACGTAGACCGCTTTCCCTCTCGTCGTGTCCTGCGGCGGGAAAGGGGAATGGGGAATGGGGAAAGGTGCGGCTCGCAGCGCGAGCAGAAGAAGGCCGCTAACCATCACCTTTCTCCTTTCCCGTTTCCCCTTTCCCGCTCTCGGTCTCCCAGGTCCTCGGCTTCCATCCTGTCTGATCATAAAGGAAGAGGATCACCGACCAGATCTCGCGCTCGCTGAGGAAATCCTCCCACACCGGCATCGCCGAGTTCCAGGGCGCGCCCTCGCGCGGCAGGCCGGGCCCGCCCTTGGCGATCCGCCAGAACACGAAGCTCTCGGTGAGCTGCGCGATGGTGCCGTTGTCCTGGAAGTTCGCCGGCAGCGGGTTGAACGCCGTGGCATAGTGCCCCTGGCCGTCGAGATGATCGCCGTGGCAGGGGAGGCAATTCTCGTAGTAGACGCGCTTCCCCAGGGCGAGGTGGGCGGCGAGGGAGTCCGCCTCGTGGCGCAGCGGGTTCTCGAGCCCCGTCAGGGTCATCGCCTTGCCCCGGAACGTGATGTCGGCGGGCGGCGCCGGGTGGATCGAGCGCAGATTGGGCGGCGCCGACACCGTGGTACGCACTTGGCCGAGCGTGAAACAGCCGACGAGCAGGGTCACCGCGACGAGCACGCCGCCGCGCACCAGCTTCAGGCGGCGCTCGACGAGCATCGCCCGGATCGGGTCCTGGAAGCGGTGCCACCGCCCCTCGTTGTCGCTCACGTAGATCAGCACGCCGACGAGCACGGTCGCCATGTACTGCAGCACGACGCTCTTCGGGACGAGGGCGCTGCCGGGCAGGAGCGGGATCACGAACACGATCACGACGTAGGCGACGACGAGGATCGTGACCGCCTGCCAGAAGGGATGCTCGGCATAGCGCCGGACCCCGGCAGGGAGCCTCACTTGTGACCCGCCAAGTATTCGACCAGCGC
>QHUR01000160.1:4940-9425 GCA_003221995.1 Gemmatimonadota bacterium
TCGTAACCCTGGGTGATCGACGACGCGGGATCGAGGATTTTCCTCCGGATCGAATCGGCGTCGCGCCGCGAGCCCACGTGCGTGAGGTCCGGGGCGATCACCTGCCCCTGACCCTCGAGCTTGTGGCAGGCGAGACACCCCGCCGCCTGGATGATCTGCTTCGGATCCGTGCTGCCGCCCGCCAGCGCGCCGCCACCCGGCGGCGCGGCTCCCCCTCCCCCCCCGGCCGCAGGGCCGGCCGCCTGTTTCGATTTCGCGATGTCGTCCCCCGTGACGTCCACGGTACCACCCTGCGCCTCGAGATAGGCGATCACGGCCCACACCTGCTCGGGGGAGAGCTGCCGCGTCATGATAGGCATGATCGGCTGGTAGCCCGACACGACGTAGGCCGTCGGGTCCGCGAGCGACTCGTAGAGGTACTGCTTGCAGCTCTTACCCGGCTCTCGCTTGGCGCAGCGCACTCCGATCGGACCCGTGCCCCTCTCGTCCGTAACCAGGTTGGGCGCGCGGGTGCCCAGGCCGTGGCAGGTGGTGCAGCCGCCGATCCCGTTGAATACCTTCTCGCCGGCCGCGACGAGCTGTTCCGGCGTCACGTTGGTGCCCAAGGTGAGCGCCTGCGGGACCTCGGACTGCACCTGCGGGATCTTGTTGGCGATGAGGGTATAGAGCGCGAGCGTCCCGAGCACCACGCCCACGATCTTCAGGTTAGTGGCCCACATGCCGGCCCTCTCCCTGAGACACGAAGGTCGACTTCTCAGCGAGCCCGCCGAGCCAGAACACGAAGGCCACGAGCGACAGGAAGATCAGCACGCACACGCTGATCATCCTCGCCGCGTAGCCGAGCGCGGGTGTGGCGGCGTACTTGCTAGTATCCTCCACCACCTGCCACACATGCCAGTACTGACGGATTCCCGACCGCGCGAATCCCATCAATCCCATCAGCCAGGTGAACGTGACGGCCAGGATGAAGAGCGCGTACTGCGAGCGCGGCGGCATCTTGCCCCATTCGATGGCGCCGAGCGATTGGGCGCCCCGCGCCATGAGGATGTCGATCACGGTCACGAACAGGATACAGGAGAGCACCGCCAGTACCTGGTAAACGCTGTACCCGATGCGGACGATCGCCTCGACGAAGTATCCGCGGATGCCGTAGAACAGCACGATCCCGGCGGCGACGAGAAACATCGCCCCCTGGATGCGCGTGCCGGTGTCGGCCCAGGGGACCACCGGCCGCCGATTGGCGCGCCGGTACATGAGGAAGGACAGGAACGTGGTGAGGATCATCAGGTTGACGGCGGTGTTCTTGGCGCTCATGACGCCCAGCGCGCCCAGGAACGGGTGGTGCGATCCACCCATGGCCGCGAGCTCCTTCGAGTCCGCGATCATCGTGTGCGGCGTGCCCCACACGATGGCGCCGAGCACCAGCACCGCGAGCAGCCACTTGGTGTAGGGACGGAACCGCTCGGCGCCGGGGATTCGCTCCATCCCGACCCAGAGGTAGTAGTTCCCCGTGAGGAACAGGACGGCGATGAGGAACGCCTGGATCACCCACAGCCAGCTCATGAAGCCGCCCATCATGGTGATCCCCATGGACTGGTCGTACTGATAGATCTCGCGGCCGAGCCAGTAGCCCGCGAACGGCAGCACGATCAGCGCCGAGATGGCGATGAAGTTGCCGACGTAGCCCATCCAGTCGTAGTGCGCCCGCTCCTCCGCGGTGCGGGCGGCGAGGAAGCGATAGCTCGCGTAGGCGCCCACGATGGCGCCGCCGAACACGACGTTCGCGATCAGGCGGTGCACGTTGATCGGCATCCACGTGGCGTTCGCGATGGCGTGCCACAGCTTGATGGTCGTCGGATCGGTGGTGGGCGTGATGTCCCGCGGCGGGGTCATCATGTAGGTGAGCCACGAGTTCGCGATGAACATCACGATCGTGCCCCACACATTGAGGAGGATCCCCAGGGTCCAGTGCCACAGCTTGGCCCGACCCTTCTTCCAACGATCCCAGCCGTAGTAGTAGAGGTACAGGGTGAACGACTCAACGAAGAACAGCGAGGCGTAGACCCACATCGAGGCGCCGAACACGGCGGTGAGATAGGCCCAGAACCGCGGGTACAGCGTGGCGAGAAAGAAGACGAGGATCGCACCCCAGATCGCCGTCGCGCTGTAGGCCACGAGCAGGAGGCGCGTGAACTCCTTGCTGAGGCGGTCATAGCGCTCGTCCCCGCCGAAGATGCCGATCGCTTCCGTCACCACCGCGAACATCGGCACGCCGAGCACGAACGCCGCGAACATGAGGTGGACCTCGGCCGCGATCCACACCGCGGCCCGCGCCCCGATGAGCGGGAAGTCGCGGTAGGCGTGGCTCGTGTCGGCGGCCGCCTGGAGGAGCAACAAGCCGTCAGCCATCAGCCGTCAGCCATCGGTCACGAAGAACGGTTTACGTTGCGAGAAGTCGACCGGCAACGCGCCGCGTACCTCCGCGAGCAACTCCGGCGTCACTTCGCGCCTTCCCTGACGCCGCGCGTAGTCCTCTACTCGCTTCATCACCACGCCCCGCACAAAGGACGGGATCCGCTCGATGCGGGCACGTGCCGCATCGCTCCACACGAGGGCCGGCGTGAACTCGGCGCCGTACGTGACCTCCCGCATGCGCTCGATCACGGGAACCGCACCCGTCGGCTCGTAGGCGCACGACGGGTCGGCCGCGAGCACGTCACCCGCGAGCGCGAAGGCGCGCGCGCGGCACCCGCCGCACAGCTTGCGGTACTCGCAGGCACCGCATTTCCCGCCGAGTGTCCCCTCCCGCAGCCGGCGGAACAGCGGCGACGAGCGCCAGATCTCGGTGAAGCTCTGGGTCGCGAGGTCGCCCGCCACCTCGGGTAGGTAGGGGCAGGGCGTCACCTTGCCGTCCGGGGTGATGCGGCAGTACTGGGTGCCGCACGGGCAGCGCGTCTCGTAGTTCAGGACGGGCGAGTCGGGGTCGGTCCGGTGGACGTGCCGCATGAAGTGCGGGGCGCACTTCGCCCGCACCAGCATGCGGCCGCGGTAGCCGCGCTCCCAGCGCGCGAGGTCGGCGAGGACGCGCTCGTACTCGGCGGGCGCGAGGTCGCTCAGGGCCGCACCCCTCCCCGTCGCCACGAGGAAGTAGCAGTTGAACGCCACGGCCCCCTCGTCCGCGGCCCAGCCGACGAGGCGCTCCAGCTCGCCGCGGTTCCCCTTCGTGACCGTCGTCTGGATGATGAAGTCGAGCCGCGCGGCCCGCAGCCGCCCCAGCGCCGCCTGCGTCGCCGCGAGTGAGCCCGCGCCGTGCCGGAAGTTGTCGTGGTAGGAGCGACGCAGCGAATCCACGCTCACCGCGACGCCCCGCACGCGCGCGCGCCCCAGTGCTGCGATCCGCCCGTCGGTGAGGAGCGTGCCGTTCGTGCCGACGACCACGGTCGCGCCCCGCTGCGACGCGTAGCGCGCGATGTCGGTCAGGTCGTCGCGCAACAGCGGCTCCCCGCCCGAGAGGATTAGGAGCGGTGCCGGGTTCAGGGCGACGAGGTCGTCCACGATGCGGAGGCACTGCGCCGTCTCGAGCTCCGACACGGCGCTTTCCCGGGGGCCCGCTGCGATGTAGCAATGGGCGCATTCCAGGTTACAGCGTCGCGTCAGGTTCCAAGCAACTACGTGGGGGACGAAGTTCACTGCAACAGCTTCTCCACCGCCGCCTTCGCCTCCTCGGGCTTCACGCCCCGAAAGTCCACCGGGCACTTCCCCAGCTTGTCCTCGATGTCCCGGATGGGACAGCGGGTGATCCCTTGCGCCTTCGCCTCCTCGATGAATGCTTGCAGAGAACCAGTCTCGGCCCGGATCTGCTTCGCCCTGAGCTCCGTGAACATCACCATCATCGTCTCGACGTCGAACTCGTCCGCCTCGATCATCGCCTGCTTGTTGTCGTCCATCACCCCCGTCGTGACCCGCCAGATGCCGTGGTTCCTCGCGAACCGCTCCACCGTGTTGCGAGCGAGCGGGCGCGCCACCAGCGGAACGAGCTGCAGCCGCGCCCACGCCTCCTCGGTCCAGACGATCGGATCGGTCGCGACGCGGGCCCGCTGCGACACGACCCCCGTCACGGGGCACTTCACGTCGACCGTGGAGTCCGCCCGCTCGGGGTCGGCATCGTGCCCCTGCACCTTCGTCGCCTGGAGCTGCTCCTGGGCCTTGAGCTCCGCGAGTGCGAGCTCCTCGGCGGTGCCGATTCCCATGATGAGCTGCATGTGGGTGGGGAGCAGCTTCTGGATCGCCTCATCCAGCCACCGGTTCGTGACCGTCGGAGGCGAGCCGTCGGCGACCGCCAGGGAGTCCTTTAGGGTCCGCTCGAGCACGTACTCTTCGACCGCGCGCCGGGCGATCCCTTGCGCGAACGGCGGAACGCGCAGGATCCGGACCTCTGCCTCGGGCGCCCACGGCAGGCCCGCGACCCCGTCCTCCTCGATCCAC
>QHUR01000164.1 GCA_003221995.1 Gemmatimonadota bacterium
CGGCGCCATCCGCGGCAGCGCGACTGAGTGACTAACATGAGCGTCACATTCCCCGGCCTGCTGCAATTCAGCGACGTCGGCTTACTGCTGCTGCGACTCATGGTGGCCGCCGTGTTCTTCGATAGCGGGTGGAATCACCTGAAGAACCCCGCCGAGCGTTCCAAGAGCATCGGGGCGGGCACCGGGTTCACGGTCTTTCTCGGTACCGCGGAAGTTCTGGGTAGTCTGGGCGTGGCGCTCGGGATCCTGACACAGCTCGCCGCGATCGGGCTGATCCTGCTCATGCTCGGGGCGATTCAGAAAAAGATCTTCGTGTGGAAGATCGGCTTTTGGGGAGGCCGGGCATACGGCTGGCACTACGACTTGATGCTGCTGGTAATGAATCTCGTGATTCTCGTGACCGGCGGAGGAAGACTAGCGGTCCGCTTGTGAAGTCACCGCCGGCTGCTCGAGCGCCGGCCGGTCCCACCCGGCGAGGTTCGCCGCGGCGTCGTACGTGCCGTGTAGGAAGGCCAGCAGGGCATCAACGGGCGACGCCGCCGCCCGGACCGCGGCATACGGCAGGATGAATATGCCCATCTGCGGCTGATAGTACGCGGCGCTCGGCTGGGGGGCGAGGTCGCGCAACCCCGGCGGCTCGGGAGCCGCATACGCGTAGAACGCGGTCTCCTGTACCGCGCCGCTACCGGGCCAAAAGCCGGCGCTGATCACCTCGTGGGAATACGCCTCGCGTGTGACCCGGTCCGCCCCGGGCCGCTCGGGGGCGCGCCGCCCCGAAAACCGCGTCACGGCGAGATCGAAGCTGCCCCAGAAAAAATGGACCGGGCTGCACTTCCCCAGAAAGCGCCCGCGGAATTGCTTGAACACGTCGTCGGCCTGGACGAGGACGCGCCAGAAGCGATTGGCGTACTCGGGATCGTACGACGCGTGGGTGTGATCCTCCGTAAAACGAATCGGGTGCTCCACTTCGACCGGCATGGGCCAGAGCTTCACTCGGATCGCGAGGGTTTCGAGCGCCTTGAGATAGAGGCGGTAGAACTCCGCCACCGGGCGCGGGCGCAGGGGGATTTGGTGCACGGCACCGTCGTCCGTCCGGAGGACGAGCTCGTGCTCGACGAAATCGAACTCCACGTCGAGGGTCCGAGACCCGTACGGCATCGGGCCCGTCGCGAGCCCGCGCGCCGTCACGTGCAGCGCCACCTGCCACCAGTGGTTCTGCCACCGCGCGAGGGCGAGGCTGGTCTTCCCGACGATCTGCGTCCACATGTGGAGGGTCGCGTACGTGTCCCGCCACTCGTCGAGCGACAGCGTCGGCCAGGCTGCTCCGGTCAAGGCAGGGCCTCCGCGTCGCGCGGTGCGAGTCGCTGCCGGATGGCGCCGAGATGGTACGCCGCGTGCGCGATGGCGCCGATCGCCACGCCCAGTGCATCCTCGTCCCACACCGCGTGAGTCTCCACGGCTACGAGCAGACTCTCGTACTCGCGCCGCAGTCGCGCTTGTAGGTCGGCCCAACCGGTCTCGTCGACCCTGGACACCGTCCAACTGCGGCTGCGATCGCGCGACGTCGGCTGTCCGCGAAGGCCGAGCGTCGCAAGCGCGAGACTCGAGGTCAGGTGGTGGACGTGGCCGGCGACTGTCGTGTTGCCCGGTCCCCCCTCCAGGGAAGCTGCGGCGGCGCTCAACCTGCTGATCGTCCCGAAGACTCCCGTTCCCGGGGACGTGTCAGTGAAGTAGGTCCAGGGGCCGGGAGGCCCTGAGAAGGCTTCGCGCAGCATTCTCGTCAGCAAGCTCACCGTTACGGCGGGCGGCGTACCGGTCATGGCGGGAACTTGAGACCAAATTAGCTTCTGCGCCATGGCCTTCTCGACGGCGACCCTGACGTTCCTGCGCGGCCTCAAGCGGCACAACGACCGGGCGTGGTTCGAGGCCCACCGCGCCGTGTACGAAGCGGACGTGAAGCAGCCGATGCGTGAGCTGATCGAGGAGATGGACGTCAGGCTGACGCGATTCGCACCCGAAATCATCGGCGAGCCCAAGCGCTCGATGTTCCGCATCTACCGTGACATCCGCTTCTCACCCGACAAGTCCCCCTACAAGACCCACGCCTCGTGCTGGTTCTATCACCGGGACGGCTCGCGCGCCGTGGGGCGTGAGGCTGAGGGCGAGGGAGCGGGCGCGGGGTTCTACTTCCAAATCGCCCCCGGCGACTCGTTTGTCGGGGGCGGAATGTGGATGCCCCCGCGGGACGCCCTCCTCAAGCTACGCGAGGCCATCGCCGACGACCCGACGCGCTTCACCAGGATCGCGACCGACCGGCGGCTGGTGCGGCGGTTTGGCGGCTTGTCCGAGGAGGCCGTGCTGCGCCGGGTGCCGCGCGGCTTTGCTCCCGATCATGCGGCGGCCCGGTGGCTCAAGTTCCAGTCCTTCGTGATGGGCCGCCCGCTGACCGACGCGCAGGCGGCGGGCGCCCGGCTGCCGGCGCTGCTCGAAGCCGATTTCCGCCTGATGCTGCCCCTGGTGCGATGGATCAACGGCGTGCTGGGGCTGCGGCCGGCGGAGCGCCGCTAGGGATGAACCGGATCCGATCCCCCTCGCTGCTCGGCTTCCTGGCCAGCGCGCTCGTAGCCGCGGGCCCGGCACGAGCCCAGACCATTCCGCCAAACGCGTACGGCGCACTGCGCTGGCGCCTCATCGGCCCGCACCGCGGCGGCCGCGTGCTCGCGGTCGCCGGTGTCCCCGGTGATCCCGCGACGTTCTACTTCGGCGCCGTGGACGGCGGCGTGTGGCGCACCCGGAATGCCGGAGTCACCTGGGAGCCGCTGTTCGACGACGAGCCGATCGCGTCGATCGGCGCGCTCGCCCTCGCACCCTCCGACCCGAACGTCATCTACGCGGGCACGGGCGAGGCGTCGATCCGCTCGGACATCACCTACGGCGCCGGGGTCTACAAGTCCACCGACGGCGGCGCGCATTGGCGCGCGCTCGGCCTCGCCGACACGCGCCACATCGGGAAGGTGCTCGTGGATCCGCGGAACCCCGACGTCGTCCTGGTGGCGGCGCTGGGACACGCGTACGGACCCAACAGCGAGCGCGGCGTGTTCCGCTCCAGCGACGGCGGGCGCACATGGACCAAGGTCCTGTACAAGGATCCCGATACCGGCGCCATCGACCTGGCGGCCGATCCGGCCGATCCGGAGGTCGTGTACGCCGCTCTGTACCAGGCACGCCGCCCGCCGTGGGAGCAGTACCCGCCGGACGAAGGACCCGGGAGCGGCCTGTACAAGTCCACGGACGGCGGCGCCACCTGGACGCCGCTCGCCGGGCACGGTCTTCCCGCGGGCCCGCTCGGTCGGATCGGGCTCGCGGTCGGCCGCCGCGCCCGGGTGTACGCGCTGATCGGCGCGGCGACCGGCGGGGGGCTGTACCGCTCCGATGACGGCGGCGCGACCTGGCAGCTCGCGGGGAGCGATCCGCGGATCACCAGCCGCAGCTGGTACTTCTGCCGCGTCACCGTGGATCCCCAGAACCCCGACGTCGTCTACGTGCCCAACGTGGCGCTCCTCAAATCCACGGACGGCGGCAAGACGTTCGGCGTCCTCAAGGGACAGCCGGGCGGGGACGACTATCATGAGCTGTGGGTCGATCCCACGAGCCCGACGCGCATGATCGTGGGGAGCGACCAGGGCGCGGTGGTCACACTCGACGGCGGCCGCACCTGGAGCAGCTGGTACAACCAGCCCACGGCTCAGTTCTACCACGTGGTCACGGACGACGCCTTCCCCTACCGTGTCTACGGCGCCCAGCAGGATGCGGGGACCGCCGGGGTGGCGAGTCGCAGCGACTTCGGCACGATCACCTTCCGCGACTGGGCGCCGGTGGGCGCGGGCGAGAGCGGCTACATCGCGCCCGACCCGCTCGATCCCGACATCGTCTACGGCGGGGACACCTACGGCGGCGTACATCGCTTCGACCGGCGCACGGGCCAGTCCCAGGACATCTCGCCCTGGCCCGTCTCCAGCTTCGGGGTACCGATGCCGCAGCGGAGGTACCGTTTCACGTGGACGTCGCCGCTCGTGTTCGACCGCGTGGACCGCCACACGCTCTACCACGGCGCACAGATGGTGCTGCGCACCCGGGACGGCGGGCTGCACTGGGAGACGATCAGCCCCGACTTGACGGGGGCCGCTGCCCGGCCGACCTCGACCGACACGGGCCCGACCACCGTCGCGAACGCCGCGGCGCGCGGCTACGGTGTGGTGTACGCGATCGCCCCGTCGCCGCGCGCGGCGGGGGTCGTCTGGGTCGGCTCGGACGACGGCCTGATTCACCGCACCACGGACGGCGGCCAGCACTGGCAGAACGTCACGCCCCAGGGCCTGCCGCCCTGGAGCACCATCAGTCTGCTCGAGGCGTCGCCGCTCGATGCGGCGGTCGCGTATGCCGCCGTGGACCGTCACCGCCTCGATGACTTCGCACCTTACATCTCTCGCACCCGCGACGGAGGGGCGCATTGGACCCGCGCCGATTCGGGGATCGCGCCCCAGGCGTACGTGCAGGCCGTCCGCGCCGATCCCGAGCGCCCGGGGCTCTTGTACGCCGGCACCGAGACGGGCGTGTACGTGTCGTTTGACGACGGCGACCACTGGCAGTCGCTCCAGCTCAACCTGCCGGTCGCATCGGTGCGCGACCTCGCGGTCCACGGCCGCGACCTGATCGCGGCCACGCACGGTCGCTCATTCTGGGTGCTCGAC
>QHUR01000060.1 GCA_003221995.1 Gemmatimonadota bacterium
CGAGCTTGTGCGTGAGAATCACGATGTCCGGCTGTGGCGTGTCGCCGGTGTGGAACTCCTGGAGGCTGGGCATGCCTACTTCTTCTTCTTGGTGGTGTCCGCCGCCTGCTTCATCGGGCGCACGCGGGCGCTGTCCTTCAGATCGCGGATCGACTGGTAGGGGCCGGCGACGATCGTCTCGCCCTGCTTCACGCCATCCGCCACCTCGAAGTACTCGTCGCCCGCGATGCCCACCTTCACGGGCCGGAAGGCCGCCACGCCGCTCGTGACCACGAACACGCCCTCCGCTTCGCGCTTCTTGCGGGCGAAGGCGCTCGTGTCCACGGGCCGGTTCTCGGTCGAGATCGGCTTGTGCTCGCGGACCGTGAGGGCGATGATGGGGATCGACAGCACCTGCTTGCGCGTGTCCGTGACGACGCGCGCCGTCGCCGAGAGATCGGGCCGCACGTCGCCCGGCGGGTGGTTGAGGGTGATCTCGACCTCGTAATCGACCGCCCGCTCGTTCTGGCCCGTCGCCGTGCTCGTCGCCGTGAGGATGCTCGAGTTGGAGATCTTCGTCACGCGGCCGGTAAACGTGGTGTCGGGGAAGGCGTCGATCGACACTTCGACGGAGTCGCCCAGGTGCACGCGCACGACGTCGGTCTCGTCCACCCGCACCTTCGCCTGGATGACCGACAGGTCGGAGACCGTCAGCAGCAGCCCGACGTCCTTGGAGAACGTGCCGGGCACGGCGACCTCGCCTTCCTCCACGGCGAGCCGCGTCACCCGGCCCGACATCGGCGCCGTGATGTGGGTCTTGCGGAGATTGTCCCGGGCCTCCTGGACCGCGGCGCGCGACTGGTCGACCTGGTGCTCGGCGGCGTTGAGGTTCGCCTCCGCGATGTCGTTCGCCGTCTCGGCCTGCTCGAGCTGCTCCGTCGAGATGAGGTTCGGGTTCTGCTGGTGCAGCTCCCTGGTCCGCCCCAGGGCACGCCGGGCCTGGTCGCGGTTCGCCCGCGCCTGGACGGCCCCCGCCTGGGCCGCCGACAACAACGCCTGGGCGCGCTGCAGGTTCGCCTCGTAGATCGTGGCGTCGATCTGCAGCAGGAATTGGCCGTTGGTCACGACGTCGCCCTCCCGCACGGCGAGCTTCGTGATCCGGCCCGTGATGTCGGCGCTGATGTCCACCTTCTTCTTGGGCTGGATCTTGCCGCTCGCCGTGACGGCCGCCACGAGGTCCCGCTTGGCGACCTTCTCGAAGCGCACCTCGACGCCGCGGTCGCGCCGCGCGCCGGCGCTCACCACGACCAGGATCGCGATCAGCGCGACGGCGCCGCTTCCCACGAGCACTTTGTTTCGCTTGGACATGTCGCTGGGGCCCTCTCGTTAGCGCAATGGCCGCCCGACCGCGGCTTCGAGCGCGGCCAGCGCCTTGTGGTAGTCGTACACGGCGGTGACGTACTCCGACTCCGCCCGCAGCGCGGCGACCTGCGCGTCGAGTAGCTCGAAGAAGGTCCCCGAGCCGACGCGATAGCGCTCGGTGGCGAGCTGCAGCGCCTCCTGCGCCGCGGTGTGATTGGTGTCCTGGATCGCGATGGCCCGGTAGGCGGTCTGCAGGGTCAGGAACGCCTGGCTCACCTCCGTGTGCACCGCCAGGCCGCGCGCCCGCACCTGCTCCTCGAGATTGCCGTGCTGCGCCCGCGCCGCGGAGAGCTGGGTCTCGCGCGAGAAGTTGCTGAAGACCGGCAGCGAAACCGTGAGCCGCGCCTGGAACGGCTGCTGGGTGAACGAGAAGGGGTACTGCGCGTTCTGGCTGCGCAGCGCCTGCTCGTTGGCGCTCCCCCACACGTACTGGCTGCAGTCGTTCGGCGCGAGACCGGCGCTCGCGCGAATCTGGTTGTTGTCGAGGCAGCTGCTGTACTGCTGCCCGTAGGCGCCCTGCTGCCCACGGATGATGGGGTCGAGCTCGGTGTATTTCTGGGTGAACCCCGACCAGATCGCCGACAGGGACAGGGTCGGGCCGTAACTCGAGGCGGCGGCCTTCACGCCCCAGCCGGCCGCCCCCTCGCGGGCGCGCAGCGCCCGGAGCGAGGGGTTCTGCGCCTCGGCCATCGTCAAGAGCTCGTTCAACGACCACGTCGGCGTCAGCACGGCGAAGGTATCGGTCAGCTGCACGGTCTCCACGTCCACCGGTGCCGTCACGCCGAGCTGCTCGAAGAGGCGCAGCTTCTCGACGCTCACCTGCGTCTGGGCGCGCAGCAGGGCCACTTCGGCCTGGCCACGGGCCACCTGCGCCTGGCGCACGTCGATCACCGTCGCCCGGCCCACGGCGTAGCGCGCCTGCGCGAGCTTCAGGAACTCCTCGTTCCGGTCGAGCTGGCGGCGCGCCACGTCCGCGTTCCGCCGGGCCTGCAGCACCGTGAGGTATTGCTGGGTCACCGCGGTCACGAGGCTCGTCGCGGCTCCGCTGATGTCCGCCTCCGCCGCGTTCTCCTGGGCTCGCTTGAGCCCGGGCTGCGACAGCACCGCGCCCGACAACTCGTAGCTCAAGCCGACGTTGTAGCTCGACGACAAGGTCGCGACGGTTTGCGAGAAGTCCGCCGTCAGGAAGCGCTGCTGGCCCGGACCGCTGTAGGTGACGCCCCCCGACACCGTGACGGACGGGAGGAGCAGGCTCGAGTAGGCGCTGCGCGTGCCCCAGGCGGCGGGTCCGCGATTGTTGAGCGCTTGGCGATAGGCGGGGTTTTGCTCGCGGGCGATCGCGATGGCGTCGGCGAGCGACAGGGCGGCCGGAACCGGCTGCTGGGCAACGGCGACGGCCGGGCAGGCGAGGAGCCCGGCGGCGCACAGCACATGTTTCATGCGAGTCCTTGGGCGGGTCGTGAGGTCGCCACCGAATACGCGCCACGGCCACAAGCGGTTTCGACCACGACGCGTGCGCCTTCGGAGTGGCCAACTCGTGGTAACGTAAGGGGCTGCGACAACGAGGGTCAAGCCGCGGGCAGGCGCTCGACGCTCAGGTGGCGCGCCGGCATCTCGATCTTCATGAGGCGGCCGTCGGACGCGAGCCAGAGGTGGACATCGCCGGCCGCCCCGCCCGTCACCGTGACGTGCCGCAGCGTCGCGGGATTGCGGTTCAGAGTCGTCGCCGCGAGCCCGAGGTCCTGCACGGTGAGCGTCTCACGCCTGCCGCTCCGGGGATAGATGGCCGCCAGGATGCGGGGCGCGGGGCGGGCGTACCACGCGGCGAAGCGATACAGCGCGAACACGGAGTCGTCGAGCACGACCATCGGGCCGGTGAGCGCGAACTCGCGCGCCCGCTCAATGCGGCGACCGAGGGTGCGGACCACGAACCGCGCGCGGCCCTGCTGGCCGAGGATGCGCTCCGGGCCACGTGAATCGATCACGTCGTACTCCAGGCTCACCGGCTGCGAGTCCGGTCCCACTTCGAGCGCGGGGCCGAGCACCACCACCGGGCGGCCGCGGTCGTAGCGCACGCTGGTGGCGAGCTTCCAATGCTCCAGGTGCTCCCCCACCTGCACGGTGGCCAACCGGAACGCTTCGCGCGCGACCTCGACTGTGTCCTCCCGGATCACCAGGATGCCTTGGTCCACCGCGCCTTGCAGCGCCACCAGGGCCACGAGCCAGGCGCTCACGCGGCGGCTCCGGCGAGCACTCGCGTGGCCACGCGCTCGTAAATCATCTTATACAGCCGCTCGCCCTTCTCCCGGGACGCGATGGACGGACGCCCCACGGACCCCGGTCCCGCTGGTGGCAGGGCGCCGCGGGCGCCGCGCCGGTAGCGCGCGCGCTGCCGCGCGGGCAGGACGAAATCCTGCGCCAGGTCCATGCGCACCGCCTGCGGCGCCAGGTAGAGCAGCAGCGACGTGTCGAGCTCACTGCCGTGCATCGGGCCCTCGGCGTCCTCGAGGTGACCGGCGAAGTCGAGGGCGAAGATGTCCACCGTGAAGATCCGTGCCTGGCGGGTTCGCAGCGTGGATAGCGCTTCCTGG
The DNA here is from genome assembly GCA_003221995.1 of Gemmatimonadota bacterium. Classification (GTDB taxonomy): domain Bacteria; phylum Gemmatimonadota; class Gemmatimonadetes; order Gemmatimonadales; family GWC2-71-9; genus AG29. Next base: position 3,993 of record QHUR01000060.1, read on the forward strand.
TGCGGGTCGTGGCCGTGCGCCGTGAGGATAATGAACGACTCGACGCCCGCCTGCTCCCAGGAGCCGAGCAGCTCGTTCATCCAGCGGTGCAGCGTCTTGCGCCGCACGGTGGCATTCCCGGGGTAGGGGCGCTTAGTCACGGTATTGACGCCGTACTCCACCGTCGGCGCGCGCAGGATGCGGAACTCGGCGGAAAGGTCGTCGGCGAGGCGCTCCACGAGGATGGTGTCACACCCCAGCGGGAGATGGGGTCCGTGCTGCTCGCAGGTGCCAACGGGCACGAGGAGGCGGGGGTCGCGCTCCAGCGCGGCCCGCACCTCGTCCGGAACGAGGATCTTCAGGTGCAGCGGATCGCGCATCTAGTGACCGCAGGGTGCCTCGCCGCCGTGGCGGCCGCCGAGTGGTTGCACGGCGGCGCTCCGGCGTGGGCCTGGGCCTCGGCCGCGGGGGGCCTCGCGGTGGCTGCGCTGGTCACGAGCCGGTTGCAAGGCCTCCGCGCGTGGCGGCTCGCGGGCTGGGCGCGCGTCCTGGCCGCGTTGGTGTGCCTCGCGCTCGGAGCCGTACAGCTCGCCGGCCTCTTCCAGGCGCATCGCATCGAATGCTGCTGGACGGACCTGCTGAGGCGCCGGATCGCGGCCGATTCGGCCGAGCTCAAGGCGGCGCTGGGGCTGGCGGTGGCGGAGGCGCGGCGACTGGCGGAGCGGGGGAGGACGGCTGCGCTGCTGCCGGCGGACGCGCAGTTCGCGCCGCTGGCGAGCGCGGTCGCGGCGGGGTGGCTGCCCGCCATCGAGCGGGGCGTGATAGTGCTCGGCGCGGACGGAGAGCCGCGGGCTTGGGCCGGCCGCCACCGCTTCATCCCCGCGCGCGACACCGCCGAGCTGCGGTCCGTCATCACTCCATTCTACGTGTCTCTCGAGGCCCGGCGCCAGACGCGCGACGGCGGCACGGCCGTGGGGACGGTGTTGCTGCACGCCGCGCCCGCTGCGGCGGGCGGCGGGGGCGCGCTGAGCGAGGCGTTCGCCCGCGCGCACGACGTCACGCTACGCTTCTACGCGCCGAGCGCAGCCCCCGCGGATCCGACCGTGTTCGATTACGCCTCGCCCAACGGCCCGACGCTGTTCAGCGTCCGGCCCGTTCCGCCGTCGCAGGGGGACGCCAAGGTGGCCGCGTTGCGCCGCGCGGCGCAGCGCACCGGCATCGCGCTCGGGGCGGTGCTCGTCTGCCTCGTGATCGTGGCGCCCCCGGGGCGCTGGCGCTGGGTCGTGGTGGTTGCGGGCGCGTGGGCGCTGGCGCGCGCTCCGCTCGGGCCGTACCTGCGGCCCGCGACGCTGTTCTCGCCCGCCTCGTTCTACCGCCCCCTGCTGGGCGTGTTCAGCGCCTCCGCGGGATCGCTCGCGGTGCTCAGCCTGGTGCTGTTGCTGGCCGCCGGGCTGTTGTGGCGGCGGGGGATCGGACGCCGCTGGTGGACGGTGGGCCCAGCGCTGCTGCTTGTGCTCGAGGCGCCGTACCTGGTGCGCTATCTCGGACGAGGCATCGCGCCACCCGCGCGCGGGGTCAGTCTCCCGGTGTGGCTCTCGTGGGAAGCGGCGCTCGCCCTGGCGAGCATGGCGCTCGTCCTCGTGGCCGCCGCGCTGGTCCGAGGACGGGAGGAGCCGCAACGCGTGCGGTGGACGTTGCCTGCGGCGTGCGGCTGGGCGGCGCTCGCGGCGGTCGCCGGGTTGTGGCTGTGGCAGCCCTATGGGGCGTGGCCCGAGTGGTACACGTTCGTGTGGTTGCCCGCGCTGCTGGGCGTGATCGTCCCCGCGCCCCGTCGCTGGGCCGTCGCCGGCATCGCTGTGGTGGCCGGGACGGCCGCCGCCCTTGTAACCTGGGGCGCCGCCGTCGAAGGGCGCCTCGCCCTCGCAGCGCGGGATGCGCAGGGGCTCGGCCAGGCGGGCGACGCCGTCGCGCTCGCCGGGCTCGAGCGCCTGGCGGAACGGGTCGCGGCGCCCCCGGCGCCCCGCGCCGCGAGTGACCTGTACGCCCTGTGGCTCGCCGGGCCGCTCGCGGGACAGGACTATCCCGCGACCTTGGGCGTGTGGACGCCCCGCGGGCTGCCGCGCGCCGAACTGCGGCTCGCTGCGCTCGACCTGCCGCCGCCGCTCGTCGCCGCGCTGGTGCGCTCCGCGGAGAGCGTTCGCGCCGCCCGCGTGGAGCGGCTGCAGCGCATCCCGGGAGTGCACTACGTGCTGGTCGCGCCACTCCCGTCGGGGGACGTTCTGACGGTGGGAGTGGGCCCGCCGACACGCCTGATTCCCGCCGATCGCGTGGCGCAGTTCCTCCAGGGCGAGCCGCAGGTCTCGCCCCCGTATACCATCTCGCTCTCGCTGCCAGGGCAGGGCCCAGCCGCCGAGGGCGCCCGCGTGATCTGGACCCGCGCGGGGTGGGCCGCGCGCGGAGAGCGCCGCATCGAGCTGCCGGACGGCGTGCGCCATGTGCACGTGCGCGTGGACCTGCGCGGCCCCTGGACTCTGCTGGTGCGGGGTGCGCTCGTCGTCCTGCTGGACATCGCGCTCGGCGCGGCGTGCTGGGTCGCCGGCCTGGCCCTGGCCCATGGCTGGGCGCCCCGGATGCCGCCCCTCGTCTCGGCGCTGCGCACGAGCTACCGGGCGCGGCTCACGGCGGCGTTGATCGCCTTCTTTGTGCTCCCGGTGCTCGCGTTCGCGGCGTGGAGCTTCGCCCGCGTGGGGGACGAGGCGCGGCGGGCCGGAGACCTGCTGATCCGGCAGACGCTGCGCGACGCCGCGGCATCGGCGGAAGCGCTGCCCTTCGACCGGCCCGATGCGGTGGCCCGCTCGATTGTGGAGCTCGGCGATCGGCTCGACGCAGACCTGTGGGTGTACCGCGACGGCGTGCTCGCGGGCACGAGCGCGCCCGTGTTGAGCGACCTCGGGCTCGTGGACGCGTTGCTCGAGCCCGCGGTGTTCGTGCCGCTGGCGTTCCAAGACGAGCTCGAGGTGACGACGGACGGCCGTACCGCGGGCCGGCCGATCCGGGTCGGGTACCGGGTAGTGCGCGCCGGCCCGCCCCAGCAGCAGGCGGTTCTCGCCGCGCCGCAGCTGCTCGACGACGAGCGGGTGCGGCAGCAGCAGGAGGATCTCGTCCTGGCGCTGATCCTCGCCACCGTAGCGGGGCTCGCGGCGGCCACCTACCTCGCGGGCGTCGCGGGGCGGGGTCTCGCCCGCCCGGTCGCCGCGTTGCGCGACGCGGCGATCGCCGTGGGGCGCGGCGCCGCGCCGCCCGGCTTCGCGCCTGGCGCGCCGCGGGAGTTCGCGCCGGTCATGTCGGCCTTCGAGCGGATGGCGGCCGACGTGCGCCGCAGCCAGGACGCGCTGGAGGAGGCGCGGCGTCGCACCGCGCAGGTCCTGGCCAACGTGGCGACGGGCGTGATCGCCGTGGACGACGCGTTGCGCGTCACCATGGCCAACGCGCGCGCCGCCGAGCTGCTGGGCGCGCCCCTCGAGCCGGGCCACCTCTTGCCCGCCGCGGCGTCGCCCGCGTGGCGCCCCGTGTGGGAAGCGGTGAGCGGGTTCCTCGCCGCGGGCGGCGACCGCATCGCCGAGCGGGAATTCGAGATCGGGGGTCGCCAGATCCGGGTCCAGCTCGCGTCCCTCGGCCCGAGTCCCGACGGCTGCGTCGTCGCGCTCGACGACGCGACCGCGTTCACGCGCGCGGCGCGTGTGCTCGCGTGGGGCGAGATGGCGCGCCAGGTGGCGCACGAGATCAAGAATCCCCTCACCCCCATCCGGCTCGGCATCCAGCACCTGCTGCGCACACGGCGCGTCGCGCGCGGGGCGAAGGACTTCGACGTGACGCTCGAGGAGACCGCCGAACGCATCCTCGCCGAGATCGATCGCCTGGACGCGATCGCCCGCGCCTTCGCTCGGTTCGCGTCGCCTGTCTCGCCCGAGGAAGCCCCGCCCCTCGAGCCCGTGGACCTCCAGACCGCGGCGGGCGAGGTGGTGCAGCTGTACGCGCTCGGCGGCAAGGAGGCGGGCGCCCGGGTGGAGATGCTGGGCGACGCAGGCCCGCCGGTCCTCGCCCGCAAGGACGAAGTGAAGGAGGTGCTCGTGAACCTGCTCGAGAACGCGCGCAACGCCGGCGCCCGGCGCATCGTGGTCCACGTGACCGACGGTGGCAGCCGGGTGACGGTGGAGGACGACGGCGGGGGCATTCCGGCAGAGTCGCTGCCGCGGGTCTTCGAGCCGTCGTTCTCCACCACCTCGAGCGGCTCGGGTCTGGGCCTCGCCATCGCGAAGCGGCTGGTCGAGAGCTGGGGGGGAGCCATCGAGCTGACGAGCACGCCGGGGCGGGGAACGACCGTCGCCATCCGGTTTCAGGCGGGCGCCGCCCGCTGATTGCGTGACCCGGCTCACGCCGGGCGTGGCGCGAATGGCGAACCTTATTAACCTTGTCACCGGCACCCTTCCCGGGGAGAACCGTGCGCACATCGGTCGTGGGGCTTGGGCTCGTGGCACTCGCCGTCGGTTGCGCGGCGCCCGCCGCCGCGCAGGGCTTGTTCACTGACGCGCGTCGCATCGGGATGGGAGGAGTCTCGATCGGGCGCTCGGGGAGCGTGCGCCGCTTCAACCCCGCGTACCGCGCCGTCCCCGCGCGCACGGGGCTGGAGGCCCAGCCCAAGCTGACGATCCCCCTCCCGCTCGGCCTCATCCAGTTCTTCAGCGATCACCCCATCTCCCAGCTCGGTCACGACCCGACGTTCAGTCCCGACTCCGCCGCGTTCAACCCGGTCCAGGCTCTGGACTACGTGCTGAACCCGCCGCTGTTCTACGAAGTGAAGCAGGCGCCCACGCCCACGAACGACGTGACGTTCGGCATCGGGAAGAACTTTCTCCAGGTGAACCTGGGTCAGGCGAGCGAGCTCGTCCCCGAGGACGAGTTCGGGCTCGGCAGCTCCACGCGACTGCTCGACCCCGGCTTCGACGTCAAGGGCGTTCGCGTGAGCGTGATGACCTGGCTGCACACCGAAGCCGGGTTCCAGCTGGGCAACACGCTGCTCGCGTTCCTGCACGACTCGGTGCCCGCGCAAGACAACACGCGCTACAACGTGCTGACCGACGGCATCGTCGAGGCCGGGTTCGCCCCGACCCTCGGGTATGCGGGCCGCGTCTGGGGCGATACCGCGACGGGGATCTACCTCGGCGGCGCGCTGCACTACTACCTCGGCGTGGGGTACGCGAAATTCACGGGGGACGGCGGCTTCATCACCGGTCCCATCATCTTCGGCGGCACCAACCCCGTCACGCCCGACGGGAGTGGCTTGACGCAGTACTCGAAGCCGGGTCACAAGCTCGGTCACGGCGTCGGTGGCGACATCGGCATCGCATGGATCTCGGGGCCGCTCGAGCTGGGCTTCGGGGTGAACGACATCGGCGCGACGATAACGTGGCCCGACACGCGCCAGGACAGCGCGTACTACCGGGACTCGACGGTGGCGGGCACCGGCTCCCCCCTCGGCTACTCGAAGCCGTTCGCGAACCACGTCGAGACCAAAACCAAGCTCCCGGTCTCTTACGTCGCGAACCTCGCCTACACGATCGGCACGACGACGCTCGCCGCGGACCTGGTGAACAACGGGCGGGGGACGACGCTGCACCTGGGCGGCGAAAAGCGGCTCGGCCTCGTCGCCCTGCGTGGGGGCGTGTCGCGCGACCAGCGCAAGCGGCTCGAGTTCGGATGGGGCGGCGGCGTGCGGCTCGGCGGGGTGTCCCTCGACCTCGGGTTCTGGACGCACAGCAATTCGCTCTCGAATGAGCGTGCCATCACGATGGCGACGTCGCTCTCGATCTATTAGGGAGGCAAGATGAACGCGAAGTGCTTCGGAGTGGCGTTGCTCGTGGCGCTGGCGGTGGGCTGCGGGGAGGGGCGCGCCATCTTCAACGTCGACGTGCACAGCTTCCTGTTCGGCACGGGGCGTGACACGGTCCCGTACCTCGTGCCTGCGTCGACCACCCTGGACACGTCCAGCGTGCAGCACATCAACCTGCCAGGGGCGGGCTCCTCGATCGTGGATACGGTGCACGCCATCGGGGGTGTAACGTTCCTGAACGCAAGCGGCTTGGGCACGATTCGCTTCCAGATCTACGTTGCCGCCGACTCGCTCGGGACCTACAACGCCTCGGCGCTCGCGGTGAGCGTACCGGCGCCTCCGGCCGGGCCAGCCCCGGTGCCGGGCCCTCCGGTCGGGCTCGACGCCGACTTTTCGAACGCCGTGAACTCCGTTTTCACTCAATCCGACCTCTGGGTGCGACTCGTGGCGCAGGTCTCCGCCGCTGCCGGTCTGCCCATGCAAGGCAAGATGGTGCTGGACTCGCTCAGGCTCCGCATCGTGATCCGGGACAAGATCTTCTAGCCCAGAGTCCCGGCGGCGCCTCCCGCCTTATATTCCGGCCGTGCCCGAAGCCGCACGCCGACGCAGCGTGGTCGTCGATGTCGGCGGCGTGAAGGTGGGCGGCGCCCACCCGATCGTCGTCCAGTCGATGACCAACACCGACACGGCCGCCGTGGACGCGACCGCGGCGCAGGTGCGCGACCTGCATGAGGCGGGGAGCGAGCTGGTGCGCGTCACGGTCAACAACGACGAGGCCGCGGGAGCGGTCCCCGACATCGTCGCCCAAGTCGCGGTGCCCGTCATCGGGGACTTCCACTACAACGGCCACCTCCTGCTCACGAAGTACCCCCGCATGGCCGAGGCGCTCGCCAAGTACCGGATCAACCCGGGCAACGTGGGCGCGAAGCGGCGCGACGAGAACTTCCGCACCATCATCGAGGTTGCGCTGGCGAACCGGAAGCCCGTGCGCATCGGGGTGAACTGGGGGAGCCTCGACCAGCAGCTCCTCACCGAGCTGATGGACGAAAACGCCCGCCGCTCCGACCCGCTCGACGCCCGCGAGGTGACCATCGAGGCGATGGTCCAGAGCGCGATGCGCTCGGCGGAGCTGGCGGAAGAGTGCGGGCTGGCGCACGACCGGATCATTCTCTCCGCCAAGGTCTCCGGGGTGCAGGACCTCGTGGCGGTGTACCAACGGCTCGCCGAGCGCTCCGACTATCCGCTCCATCTCGGGCTCACCGAAGCGGGGATGGGGAGCAAGGGAATCATCGCGAGCGCCGCGGCGCTCGCGATCCTGCTGCAGGAGGGGATCGGCGACACGATCCGGGTGTCGCTCACACCGCGGCCCGGCGGCGACCGCACCGAGGAAGTGCAGGTGGCGCAGCAGATCCTCCAGTCGCTCGGCCTGCGCAGCTTCACGCCCCAGGTGTCGGCGTGCCCCGGCTGCGGCCGCACCACCTCGACCTTCTTCCAGGAGATGGCCGAGGACATCCAGACCTACCTGCGCGACCGCATGCCGATCTGGCGAGAGCGCTATCCCGGGGTGGAGTCGCTCCGGGTGGCCGTGATGGGGTGCGTGGTGAACGGCCCGGGCGAGTCGAAGCACGCCGACATCGGCATCTCGCTCCCCGGGACGTTCGAGGAGCCGAAGGCCCCGGTGTACGTGGACGGTCGGCTCAAGGTGACGCTCAGGGGCGACACGATCGTCGCCGACTTCCTGAAAATCCTCGAGGACTACGTCGAGACCCGCTTCGGCGCAGGCGCGCCGGTGCGCTGACTCAGTCCTTTCCTTCCCGCTTTAGTCCGCGCAGCGAGCGAAACTCGGCGGCCACGATGTCCGGGGCCCCCTGGGCCTTGAGGGTGTCGACCAGCGTTGCCACCACCGCTTCGTCCTTCAGCCGGACGAGGTATTCCAAGGTCGAGGTGCCGCCGTCCGTGGGCACGACCTCGGCGAGCTTCCAGCGCTTCGCGCGCTCGTCGAGCAGGGCTTCGGCCACGCGCCGGGCGGGCTCGAGGCGGGCCGCGTGGATCAGCAGCGCGCCGTTGAAGCGCTTCTTCTTGTCGTCGCTCGCCGCGAGGTGGGGTTCGAGCCGCGCCGCGCGGTCCCCGCCGAGTCGGTCCGCGTAGATGTTCCCCACGTTGAACTGCCACAGGGTGAGCACGACCGCGTTGAAGACGACGGACATCACCGCGGCGACGGTGGGCGCGAACACGCCGGCGGCGACGCCCACGGCGAGGGCGAGGAAGATGTAGACCGCGTCCTTCGTGTCCTTGAGCGTGTTCCGGAACCGCACCGCCGCCACGATCGCGGCGAGCGCGAACGCGAGCGCCAGGCTGTTCTGCACGAGGATGACGGTGCCCGCGACGGTCATCGGCAGAATGATCACCGTCTGCACGACCGACTGATCGTAGCCCGACCGCCGCTTGGTGACCATGTAGACCCACGCGACGGGGAGCACGAGCAGCAGGGCGGTGAGCATCGACAGCAGCGTGACCAGCGCCCACTCGCCTTGCGAAAGGGCGGGCGCGCCGGCCCCCACCACCTGCTCGAGGTCGCGGCCGCGGCGCGCCGCGGCCATGCCGAGCACGGAGATTTCGCGGAAGTGGTCGAGCAGTCCCGGGAGGGTGGGGAACAGCGTGATCAGCAGCCACACCGCGGCGCCGAGCACGGCGTAGTACGCCGCCAGGCGGAGGTAGGGAGAGCTACGCACGGGGCCGCCCGAGTCCACGGAGCAATTGTAGCTCGCCCCGTGGAATCGGCCAGTAGGCGGCGCGCCTCAGTCCGCCGGCGTCGCCTCCGGTGCCGGACGGGCCGGCGCGGGGCGCATCAGCGAGAGCTTCCCCAGGCGCTGCTGCAGCGTGTCGAGGTAGGTGTAGATCACCGGCGTCACGTACAGCGTGACGAGCTGCGAGAACGCGAGCCCGCCCACCACGGCGATGCCAAGCGGCCGGCGGGACTCGGAGCCCGTGCCCACCCCGAGGGCGATGGGCAGCGTGCCCATGAGCGCCGCCATCGTGGTCATCATGATCGGCCGGAAGCGGATGCTGCACGCCTGCAGGATCGCGTCTCGCGGCGACTTGCCTTCCGTACGCTGCGCCTCGAGCGCGAAATCGATCATCATGATCCCGTTCTTCTTCACGAGCCCGACGAGCATGATGACGCCCACGAACGCGTACACGCTGAGCTCCACCCGGAAGATGAGCAACGTCAGGAGCGCCCCGAATGCCGCGAACGGCAGCGCCGACAGGATGGTGAGCGGGTGGATGAAGCTCTCGTACAGGATGCCGAGCACCATGTAGATCACGAGCACCGAAAGGATCAGCAGCAGTAACAGGCCCGCCTGGCTCGACTGGAACGCCTGCGCGGTGCCGGCGAAGCTCGTCGTGATGCTGGAGGGCAGCGACTGCTGCGCGACGCGCTGTACCTGCGTGACCGCGGTGCCGATCGAGACGCCCTGCCGCAGGTCGAACGAGATCGTGACCGACGGCAGCTGGCCCGCGTGGTTCACCGTGAGCGGGCCGACGCTCGAGCCCAGGCTGGCGATCGAGGCGAGCGGCACCAGCGTGCCGGTGCGCGAGCGGACGTACAGCAGGCTCAGCGCCGATAGGTCCTGCTGGTACTGGGGCAAGAGCTCCATCACCACCCAGTACTGGTTCGTCGCCGTGTAGATCGTCGAGACCTGGCGAGCCCCGTAGGCGTTGTACAGCGCCTCTTCGACCTGCTCGGCTGTGATGCCGAGCGCCGCGGCCCGGTCCCGGTTGATGGTCACCGTGGCCTGCGGGCTCGAGATCTGCACGTCGCTCGTGACGTTCAGCAGATCCGGCAGCTTGCGGAGCTGGGCCGCGAGCCGCGTCGCGTTGTCGTACAGCCCGACCCTGTCCGGGCTCTGGAGCGTGAACTGGTACAGGCTCTTCGTGCGGCGGCCGCCGATCTGGATGGGCGGCGGGTTCTGGAGGAACACCTGGATGCCGGGGATCCCGGCCAGCTTGCCATTGAAGTAGCGGATCAGGTCGTCCACGCTCACGCGGCGCTGCGAGCGGGGCTTGAGCTGCATGAACACGCGCCCCTGGTTGATCGTGCCCCCACCGCCGAGGAACGACATCGTGCCCACCACGTTGGGATCCTGCTGTAGCACCGCCATGACCTGCAGCTGATGGCTCACCAGGTCGTCGAACGACGTGCCCTCCACGGTTTCCGTGGTCCCGAAGATCTGCGAGTTGTCTTCGCTGGGAAGGAAGCCCTTCGGGACTGCCACGAACAGGACACCGGTGCCGAGCAGGATGGCCGCCGAGAAGGCCATCGCCGCCGGGCGGCGGTTCATCACCCAGTCGAGGCTGCGCTCGTACCAGCCCAGCACCTGCTGGTACACGCGCTCCGACTGCTCGTACAGCTTCCCGTGATGCGCCTCGCGCGACGGCCGCAGGAACCGGCTGCACAGCATCGGCGTCAGGGTCAGCGACACGAGCCCGGACACGAGAATGGCGGCGCCGATGGTCACGGCGAACTCGTGGAACAACCGGCCCACGATCCCGCCCATGAAGAGCACCGGGATGAAGACCGCCGCCAGCGACAGCGTCATCGATAGGATCGTGAACCCCACCTCCCGCGCCCCGTCGAACGCCGCCGCGAGCGGCGGCTCTCCTTTCTCCATGTGGCGGACGATGTTCTCGAGCATCACGATGGCGTCGTCCACCACGAACCCCACGGACAGGGTGAGCGCCATCATGGAGAGATTGTCGAGGCTGTAATCGAGCGCGTACATCACTGCGAACGTGCCCACGAGCGAGAGCGGCAGCGCCAGGCTCGGGATGACCGTCGCCGAGAGGTTGCGGAGGAAGAGGAAGATGACCAGAACGACGAGCGCCAGGGTGACGAACAGCGTGAACTGCACGTCGGACAGCGAGGCGCGAATCGAGTCCGAGCGGTCGTAGCGCAGCTGCAGGTCCACGGACCCCGGGAGCTGTTGCTTCAGGCCCGCCATGACGCTGCGCACGCGGCTCGCGACCCCGACGGTGTTGGTGCCCGGCTGTCGCTGGATGGCGAGCACGATGGTCCGACTGCCGTTGTACCAGGCCGCGCTCTTGTTGTCCTGCACGTCGTCCAGCACCTGGCCGACGTCCTGGAGACGCACGGGCGCGCCGTTGCGGTAGGCTACGACGAGGGGTCGGAACGCGGCCGCGTCCTGGAGCTGCCCGTTCGCCTGCACCGTGTAGGCGCGGTGCGGGCCCCACAGCACGCCCGTCGGCAGGTTGACGTTGCCGGCGTCGACCGCGCTCGCCACCTCGTCGATCCCCAGCGCGCGGCCGGCCAGGGCCTTGGGATCGAGCTGGATGCGCACGGCGTACTTGGCGGCGCCGTACACGTTGACCTGCGCCACGCCGCTGACCGTGGACAGGCGCTGCGCGATGAACGTCTCGGCGTACTCGTCCAGAGCGGGCAACGACAGCGTCCTCGAGCTCAGCGCGTAGTAGACGATCGGCTGGTCGGCTGGATTCACCTTCTGGTAGGTCGGCGGCAGCAGGCCGCTCGGGAGCTGGCGCAGAGTCTTGGAGATCGCCGCCTGCACGTCCTGCGCGGCGGCGTCGATATTGCGGTCCAGGGCGAACTGCAGCGTGATGCTCGTGCTGCCGAGGCTCGACGACGAGGTCATCTGGTCCACGCCGGCGATGGTCGAGAACTGCTTCTCGAGCGGCGTCGCCACGGCGGACGCCATCGTCTCGGGGCTCGCGCCCGGGAGGCTCGCGTTCACCGTGATGGTGGGGAAGTCCACATTCGGCAGATTGCTCACCGGCAGCAGCCGATAGGCCATCAGCCCGAAGACGAGGATGCCCATCATGACGAGCGTCGTCATGACGGGCCGCCTGATGAACAGCGCGGAGATGTTCATTTGTCCGCCTCCAGCTCGCGCGCGGGCTCAGCCACGCCCTTCACTTCCACGGACGCGCCCGGCACCAGCCGCACCTGGCCGTCGGTGACGACCTCGTCTCCCGCCTGCACCCCCTGGCCGATCACCGCGTAGGCGCCCGCCGTGCGCTCGACCGTCACCGCCTGTGAGCGCGCGGTGCCGTCCTGGTTGACCACGAACACGTACGTCCCCTGCTGTCCCGTCATCACGGCCTGGCCAGGCACGACCATCGCCTGCTCCTCCACGTACAGCCGCAGCCGCACGTTCAGGAACTCGCCGGGCCACAGCGCGCTGTCCCGGTTCGGGAACTCGGCCTTGAGCAGCACCGTCCCCGTGGTCGTGTCGACGCTGTTGTCCACGAACGTGAGCACCCCCTCGCTGACGGTGGTGTCTTCTTTCGAGGGGCTCACGAGCACGGGCAAGCGGTTCTTGCGGTAGCGCTGGATGTCCGGGAGGTGCAGCTCCGGGACCGCGAACCGCACGAGGATGGGTTGGATCCGGTTGATCACGACGAGCGTGTCGTTCGCGGTCGCCCGCACCAGGTTGCCCTCCCGCACGAGCATGCGACCGGTGCGGCCGGCGATGAGCGCGCGGATGGTGGTGTACTCCAGGCTGAGGTCGGCGTTCGCGACGGCCGCCGAGTCGGCCCGCACCGTCGCCCGCAGGGCCTCGGCGTTGGCGCGCTTCGCATCGTAGTCCTGCTTGGTGACGTAGTCCTGCTTCACCAGCTCGGCGTAGCGTGTGGCTTCGAGCGTGGCATTCTCGGCCTGGGCGACGTCGCGGGCCAGCATCGCGCGCGCCTGGTCGAGCGCCGCCTGGAACGGCCGCGGGTCGATCTGGAAGAGCACCTGGCCGGACGCGACCTCGTCCCCCTCCCGGAACGCCACGTGGGTCAGCACGCCCGTCACCTGCGACTGCACCGCCACGGTCTGCCGCGGCTCGGCCGTCCCCGTGGCGACGATCTCGTAGGGCACGGCCCGCTGCTCGGCGCGCGCCACCGTGACGGGGACCCGGGCCGGGCCGCCCGCTCCCTTGTGGGAGCAGCCGAGCACGAGGAGCAGCGCAACGCGCGTGGCCGCGGTCATGGGCTTCATCTAGCGGTTCATCCCCGTGGAGTCCGGTTGGACGTGCAGCGGGCTGCTCCCGTCGAGGCCGAGAATGCCGGTGTCGTGCGCCAGCTGGGCGAGCGCCGTGAACCAGGAGAAGCGCGACTGGATGGCCTGCGCCCGGGCGTCGGCGAGCGCCGCCTGCGCCGTCAAGAGGTCGAGCAGGCTGCCGGCCCCGGCCTTGTAGCGGCCGAGGGCCACCTGCTCCGACTGCGTCGCGCTCGCGAGCAGATCGGCGCTGGTGCGCACTCGCTGCGTGGCGGTGCGCAGCCCGTAGTAGGCATCGAACACCTGGAAGATCACCTGCTGCTCCATCCCGTGCGCGCGCTGCTCCGCGGCTCGCGCCGCGGCGGCGGCGGCCTTAACGCCGTAAATCTGCGACCACCCAGAGAACAGCGGAATCTGAATCCCGATGCTCGCCGTGTAGCTGTGCCCGAAGGTCGACGTGTTGAGAAAATACGTCTCGCCCGTGCTCCCGCTCACGACCAGCGACGGCAGCGCCTGGGCGCGCGCCACGCTCACGCGGGCGTGGATCCCCCGCGCCTCCGCTCGGGCGGCGGCGAGATCAGGGCGCTCCCGCACCGCCCGCGCGATCAGCGTGTCCACGCTGTCCGTGATGCCGAGCGGCGGGAGGGTGTCGGGGGGGATCGCGACGTCATAGGGAACGTTCGCCGGCAGGCCCATGGAGAGCGCCAGCGCGCCGCGGGTCGTCTGCAGCGCGCCCTGGGTCGTCTCCACGGTAAGCTGCGCCCGCGACAGCGCCGTCTTCGCCTGGAGCACGTCGGCGATGGTCGCGAGCCCCACCCGGTGGCGCTCCTCGGCGGCCTGGAGATTGGCCTGCGCCTCCTTGAGCGTGGTCTGCTGCGCGGCGAGCAGTGCCTTCGTCGCCATGTAGTCGAAGTAGGCGCTCGTGACCCCCAGCACCACGTTCTGGATGACCGCGTTGTGGGTCCAGTCCGCCGCCAGCAGCGCCTCGCGCGCTTGGCCGACCGATCCGGATCGCCCCCCCAGGTCGAAGAGCAGCCAGGACAGGTTGAGCGTCGGGCCGTAGAACTGCTGCCGCACGGCGGAGCGCCCGGCCGACGGGACCGTCTTGATCGCGGTGACGGCTCCGTCCAGGGAGATGGTCGGGTAATACTGTCCCCACGCGGCCCCGTAGGTGGCGGCGGCGGCGCGGGCGTCCGCCCAGGCCGCGGCGGTCGCCGAGTTGTTGCGCAGCGCGATGTCGATCACGTCGCTGAGCTGCAACCCCTGGACGCGCTGCGCGAGCTCCGGTGGCAGGGCCGGGGCCGGGTGGGCGGCGTCGGCCTGCGGGGGCCGCTCGCGGGGCGGCGTCCAAAAGACGTTGGGGGCCGGGGCCGTCCCCGCGACGCCCCGCACGCCCGGGGGATTGGGGACGCAGGCGGCGGCGAGCGCCGCGAGCGCGATGAGAGCCCGCGCTCCGATCGGGCGCGTGGGAGAGGGCTCGCGTGCGGTCACCATGTCGAGTGGCAGGGCTCCTGTCTCGGTTCCATTCATACGCACCAGGGCGATGGGATGTGAAGCGCACCCCGTGGAAGCGTCCGGGCTCCAGGCTGGCTGTTGATCCTACATGAAACTCTGGGACGTTTCCATCCGCTTCCCAAGGCGTCTGCAAGCTTGCAACGGGCAGTTCGGCAGGGCGATCCGCCCCTTCGTCGAAGGCGCGGTTGACCGGGACCAGCCTTGCGCCAAGATACGCTCGCGCCCCTGCAAACGACCCAGGTCCCGGTTAGCTTTTGATCCTGCATGAAGCCGTGCGGCGTTGAAGGATCGTTCGACGGGTCGATTTTGCGGAGCCCCGTTCGTTTACATGTAGAAACGAGGGGTCACACCGGGTCGGGTGCCTGGTCGACGGCGCTCCCGAACGACAGCCCGTGAAAGGACGCATTCCGGCATGAAACTCTCCGAGGTCGCGATTCAGCGCCCGGTGCTCGCGAGCATGGCGAGCGCCGCCCTCGTGCTGTTCGGCGTCATTGGCTACACGCGCCTCTCTGTGCGCGAGCTCCCGGACATCGATCCTCCGATCATCTCGGTCTCGACCAACCTGCCTGGCGCCAACGCGCAGGTCGTCGAAACCGCGGTCACGGACGTTCTCGAGGAGGAGCTGTCCACGATCCAGGGACTGCGCACGCTTTCGAGCTCCTCTTCGGAGGAGAACAGCCAGATCACCCTCGAGTTCAACCTCGACCGGCCCGTCGACATCGCCGCGCAGGACGTGCGCGACAAGGTCTCGCGGGTGCGGGG
>QHUR01000165.1:0-7943 GCA_003221995.1 Gemmatimonadota bacterium
CGCGATGCTGTATCCCAACATCCGGGGATCGACGGGCTACGGGAAGAGCTTCGTCAAGCTCGACAACGGCGTGCGGCGCGAGGACGCCTACAAGGACATCGGCGCCCTGTTCGACTGGATCCGGACCCGGCCCGATCTCGATGCCGAGCGGGTGCTCGTCACGGGCGGGAGCTACGGCGGGCACATGACGCTCGTGACGGCGACCCGGTACGACGAGCGCATCTGCTGCTCGGTGGACGTCGTCGGGATCTCGAATCTCGCCACGTTCCTCCAGAACACGTCGGGCTACCGCCAGGATCTGCGGCGCGTGGAGTACGGCGACGAGCGTGACTCGACGACGCGCGCCTGGATGGAACGGAGTGCCCCCCTCACCAACGCCGACCGCGTGACCAAGCCGCTGTTCGTCGTCCAGGGGATGAACGACCCGCGCGTGCCGC
The DNA here is from genome assembly GCA_003221995.1 of Gemmatimonadota bacterium. Taxonomy (GTDB): domain Bacteria; phylum Gemmatimonadota; class Gemmatimonadetes; order Gemmatimonadales; family GWC2-71-9; genus AG29. The sequence goes on from QHUR01000165.1 coordinate 438, forward strand.
GCAGCGAGGCGGAACAAATGGTGGCGGCCCTCGAGCGGCGCAACGTCCCCGTGTGGTACCTCATGGCCAGGGACGAGGGCCACGGGTTCCAGAAGAAGTCGAACGTCGACTTCCAGTTCTACGCCACGGTCCTGTTCGTGAAGAAATACTTGGTCGGACAGTGACTACGGCTTGAGTCTTCGCACCGCCACCAGCCGCTCCCGCAACGAGGCCATCCGCGGGGCGTCGCCGAACAGATCCTCCGATGCGACGCCTCCGCGGGCGAGCGCCGCGTGGACTATGCGCCCCGCCCCCGCCCACAGGGCGACGTGCGCAACCCGGAGCCCGTCCGCGAAACACAGCAGGTCACCCGCCTCGTAGCCCGCCCCGTCTTCCGATGCCGGCACGCTGCGCCCCGCGAGCGCCTGCTGATCGCCGTCCCGCGGCAGCTCCACGCCGCGGGCGGCGTAGCTCGCCTGCACGAACCCCGAGCAGTCGATCCCCCAATCGGTGCGCCCGCCCCACCGGTACGGCGCTCCCCCGAACCAGCGCCACGCCCACTCGGGCACGGCCACGAGCCGCGCTTCGGCCGCGAGCTCCGCGACCGAGCGCACCGTGCCGGCGACCACGATCCCGATCCGCCCGTCCGCCGCCTCCACGCGACCATCGCGCCGCAGGGCCAGGCGCGCGCCGATGGGCAGGCGCAGCCGTCCGTCCTCGAAGCGCAGCTCCGCGCCGTGCGAGCGTGCGCCCGCCCGCTGGCTCCACTCCGCCGCCCAGTCCTCGGACCCCGTGGCGACATAGCCCGCGTGCGTCCAGGCGTGGTAGGCGTCCGCCGCGCGCACGCGCAGCCAGCCGGCCCCGCCCCCCTCCTCGAGGATAGCCAGCGTCTCGCCGTGCAGCGCCTCACTCACGCGGTCGGCCCGGACGTCCGGCGCTTCGAGGAGGGGAGCGATGGCCGCGGTCACGACCGCCGCCCGATCGGTCCCGAGCGACGCGTCGGGGAGTAGCGCCACCTCGGCCGCGAGGCCCGCGTCCGCCGCGAAGCGGCGCAGCGCCTGCAGGCCCTGGCGGCTTGTCGTGCGACCCGCCAGGCGCCCGCTGTGCATCGTCACCTCCCAGACGCCGAGCCGCGCGTCGGGGACCCACTTGCGGCGGATATCGTCCAGGTCGCGTTGCCGCCGGTCCGTCATGACGGCGCGTCGGCGAGTCCCGGGACGTCCATCATGCCGCGGGCGAGTCGTACGGACCGCTCCACCGCCTCGGGCACGGCGAGCTGGGCCAGCGCCTCGGGCTGGAGCGGCGTCTGCGGTGCGAGGGCCGCCGTGCTGACCGCGAACACCACGTCGCCGTCGAACGGTGTGCCGTAGGGGACGATGCGGCGCGCCAGCGCGTCGCCCGCCGCGTGGGCCAGCGCCTCGAGCTGCAGCTTGTCGAGCGCGGCGTTAGTCGCGACCACGGCGAGGGTGGTGTGGCGCGCCGCGCCGCCGAGCGGGGCGCCGCCCTCGGCGAGGTAGCGCAGCGCGTCCACGGGCCTGCCGTCCGGACCGCGCGCGCCGGCGAGAATGCGACCGGCGCCGTCGAGCACGTTGCCCACCGCGTTCACGACGACGAGCGCGCCCACGACCACCTCACCCGCGCGCGCGGCCCAGGTGCCCAGGCCCCCCTTCATCGCGCGCCGCGGGCCCAGCGCCTTGCCCACCGTCGCCCCGGTGCCCGCGCCCACCGAGCCTTCCGCGATTACCGGGGATGCCGCCTCGCACGCGCGGTAGGCGTCGTCGGCGGTGGGCCAGCGGTCGGCGCGGCCGCCCGGGGCGAGGTCGAAATCGAAGATGACGGCGGTGGGCACGATGGGCACGATGCCGGCGGGGCCCACGGGAAACCCGCGGCCGCGCTCCCGCAACCACCGCACCACGCCGTCCGCCGCGCCGAGCCCGTAGGCCGAGCCGCCGGTGAGGAGGATCGCGTCCACATGGCCGACGAGGTGGCGCGGGTGCAGCGCATCGAGTTCGCGTGTGCCGGTGGCGCGACCGCGGACGGCGACGCCCGCGCGCATCCCACCGGCCGGCGCGAGCACGACCGTGCAGCCCGTCGCGGTCCGCGCGTCGGTCCAATGGCCCACGGTGATGCCCGCGACGGCGGCGAGGTTGAGTGCGGGTGACGCGCTCATCGCGCGGCGAAGATAGCTCGGCTTGCTGGGGTTGTGGAGTGCACGTACGTTAGCCCCATGACCAAGCCCGAGGCGAAGTCCAGTCCCACAACGGTGCTCGTGGTGGACGACGAGGACGGCATTCGCCACGCGCTCGACCGCTTCCTCACGCGTCTGGGATACCGCGTGCTCCAGGCCACGAGCGGGGCGGAGGCGCTGGAGCGCCAGGCCGTGGACTCGCCGGACGTGATGCTGTCCGACATCCGCATGCCGAACATGAGCGGAGTCGAGCTCGTCCCCAAGGCGCTGGCCCAGGACGCCGACCTCGCCGTCATCATGCTCACGGCCATCGACGAGCCGCGCACCGCGATCGAGTGCCTCAAGCTCGGCGCGTACGACTACCTCATCAAGCCGGTGGACCTGGAGGAGCTGGAGATGTCGCTGCAGGGGGCGTTGCGCCAACGCCAGCTCGAGATCGACCGACGGGAGCTCGAGCACTGGCTGGCGCGCGAGGTGGCGGTGCGCACGCGCGATCTGGAGGAGCGCACGGAGGTCATCGTGGACGTGGCGCTCAACGCGCTCGCCGCGACGCAGGGCTGGGACGGAGAGACCGAAGCCGTGCGCCGGCTGGCGAAGGAGCTGGGGCTCGAGCCCGACGCGGTGGCGAAGGACGTCCGCGAGCGGCGTCGCTAGGCGCTGGACTGCGCCTTCGCCTTCTCCTCGCACGCCTTACAGCGCGTCACCCCCCGGAACGAACAGATCAAGCAGATGAACGTGCCGCAGTCCGCGCAGGGATAGCCCTCCGAGGCCCGCTCTTCGTTGCCGCAGGAGCGGCACACCATCGCGTCGTGCTCCTTCAGTTTCGGCTTTTCCATAGGGTCGCCTCAGAGGTCCAGGGCGTACACCTTAATCTTATTGATCAGCGTGGCGCGCGAAATGCCGAGCTCCTGCGCGGCCCGGGTGCGGTTGCCGCCGTGGAAGCGCAAGGCGCGCTCGATGTGCTGCCGCTCGACGTCCGCGAGCGTCAGCGCCAAGTGGCGCCGCTCGGCGCCGCTCCCCCCGCTCCCCCCGCTCCCCCCGCTGCCCCCGCTGCCCCCGCTGCCCTTGCGCAGTTCGGGCGGCAGGTGCTCCGGACCCAGGGCCGGGGCACCGCGGGCCAGAAGCATCGCGCGCTCGATGACGTTGCGCATCTCGCGCACGTTGCCCGGCCAGGGGGCCGACAGCAGGCGGTCCAGCGTCTCGGCGGCGCAGTCGCTGGGACAGCCCGGAAGCTGGGGCTTCAGGTCCGCCAACAGCCGGGTCACGAGCGCCAGCCGGTCCTCGCGCGACCGCTCGCGCACGCCCGGCAGCCGCAGCGGCATGACGCTCAAGCGGTAGAACAGATCCTGGCGGAAGCGGCCCGCCTGCACCTCGCTCGTGAGCTCGCGGTTCGTCGCGGCGACGAGACGGACGTCCACCGTCAGCTCGCGGGTCCCGCCCAGCCGCCGGAAGGTCTTCGTCTCGAGCACCCGGAGGAGCTTCGGCTGCAGCTCCGGCGCGAGGTCGCCGATCTCGTCGAGGAAGATCGTGCCGCCGTCCGCCAGCTCGAACAGGCCGAGCTTGCGGTCCTTGGCGTCGGTGAACGCGCCCTTCTCGTGGCCGAACAGCTCCGACTCGAGGAAGGTGGCCGACAGTCCGCCGCAGTTGACCTCGACGAACGGGGCCGACGCGCGCGGGCTGAGGCGGTGCACGAGCCGCGCCACCCATCCCTTCCCCGTCCCGCTTTCGCCGGTGAGCAGCACCGTCGTGCGCTCGCTCGCCGCGAGCAGACCGATCTGGCGGGCGAGCTCCTGCATCCCCGGGGAGACGCCGAGCGACTCGGGGCTCTCGCCTTGATGGTCCCGCTCCCGCAGCAGCGCGTACTGGCGGGACAGGTGCACCTTCTCCAGCACGCGCGCGGTCGCCGCCGCGAGGTGCCCCATGTCCACGGGCTTGGTGAGAAAATGCTCGGCACCGAGCTGCATGGCGCGCACGGCGGTCGCGATGTCTCCCTGCCCCGTGAGCAGGATGACCGCCGCGCCGTCGCCGCGCAGCCGCTCAAGCACTTCCAGGCCGCCCACGTCGGGCAGGTGGAGGTCGAGCAGCACCGCATCGGGGCGCAGCCGGGCGAAGGTGTCGAGCCCGCGCTCACCCGACGTCTCGCGGTACACTTCGAAGCCGAGCCGCTCGAAGTAGTCGCCCACGGCGCGCAGCACGTCGGCGTCGTCGTCGATCAGGAGCAGGCTATCAGCCACGGCGATCTCTCCCGTGCGACGCGGTCGCGGGGTCCACGAGCACCCGCAGCGCGCCGGGTACGAGCCGGGCCTGGAACGGCGTCTCGCCCTTCACCTCGCCGTCGAGCTGCACCGGGGCGGAAGGGCCCTCGAGCACCTCGACCCGCACATCGCGCCCGCGGCCGAACCACAGCTGGCGCGAGCCGTTGGCCGGCCCGCGCAGCAGCGCCAGGAACGCCGTCACGCTCTCGAGCGCGCCGTCGGCGCGCAGCGCCAGCACGTCGAGCCAGCCGTCGTCCGGCGCGATGTCGTGGCGCAGCCGCAGGAACGGCGGGATCAGCTCGCCGCAGTTCGCGACCAGGACCATTGCCGCGCGCAGCTCGCGCGCCGCCCCGTCCACCGTCACCCGGTGGGTGACGCTCTTCACCTGCGGCAGCGCGGCGAACGCCCGGGCCACGTAGGCGCCCATGCGCCAGCGCCGCTTCTCCGCGCTGCCCGTCAGCGCCATCAGCCGAGCGTCGAAGCCCGTCCCGCCGCACACGGCGAAGTAGTGGAGGCCGTCCGCACGCTCCACCTGCCCCAGATCGATCGCCCGCGGTCGGGCGCGCAACAGCAGGCGGGCGGCGTCGGCGGGCCGGCGCGGCAGCCGGAGGTTGCCGGCGAGCAGGTTGCCCGTGCCGCCCGGGACGAGGCCGAGCGGGAGGCCCGTGCCCACGGCGCCGGCCGCCACCTGCATCGCCGTGCCATCGCCGCCGTAGCATACCAGCACGTCGAACCCCTGCTCCGGCGCCGCCGCGGCGAAGCGCCGCGCGTCGCCTGGCCGCGCCGTCGCGAGCACCTCGACCCACCAGCCGCCGCCCCGCAGAGTGTCGCGGATCGCCGTCACCGCGCGCGCGTCCGCGCGCGCCGCGGCCGGGTTCGTGATCAGGAGAGCGCGCGGCATCTCAGTAGCGCTTTTCCCAGAAGAGGTCGAGGCCCGCCTGCCGCACCACGTTCCCCGGCTGCGACTCGGCCAGGGGATCCGAGCAGACGCGGATCGGCTCGAAGCTCGCTTCCGTGCGCCACTCGGGGCTGATGCGGAACTGGAGCGACAGCCCGAGCGTGTTGCGCAGCGCCACGGGCCGGCCCTCGCAGAACCCCGCGTCCACGACCAGGAACGTCTTCGGCCCGAGCTGGCGCCCCACCGCGAGCTGCACGCCTGCCAGGGGGTCGTTCTGTCCGCCCGGGCGGATCTCTACATAATCCACCGGCACCCCGAGATCGGAGACGATCGTGCGCTCGAGCTCCCCGGACAGCACGGAGGCCGCGCTCTGCACCAGGGCCCGCTGCGACGCGATCCCGCCCTGGTCTCCACCGAGCTCGAAGGTCGGCTTGCCGAACAGCAGGTAGGAGATCACCTCGGTCTGCGAGAAGTCCTGCTTCTCCGCTTCCAGCGTCACGCGCGGTACGAGCAACGTGCCCGTGATGTGCGCGACGACGGTCACGTCCTCCGGGTTCCTCTGGGCGGGCGTGGGCACGGCGTGCACCGTGTGCTTCGCTTCGATGTTGAGCTCCGCGTCCTGATCGGGCGTGCCGAAGTACCGCACCGTCCCTTGCGACACCACGAACTCGCGCGTCACCGGCCCGACCTTGAGACGGTACGTGCCGCGCGGCGCCTGCAGCGTGCCGCTCACCAGGTACTCCTTCCGCTCCTTCTTGAGGAACACCGTGCCGGCGAGCTGGATGTTCGCCTCGCTGGAGCGCAGCCACACGTCGCTCCCCATGTCGAGCTCCAGGTCGCGAATCCGCAGGCTGTCGAGGAACACGCTCTCGAACTGGGGGCCCAGCCGCTGCTGCTCGATGAGCGAGGTCAGCGCCGTATCCACCAGCTCGTCCAGGTTCACGATGCGCTTGCGCAGGAGGTCGGCGAAATAGAGCACGCCCGAGGTCACGGTCGCCCGCCCGGTGAGCGTCGCGCCGATCACCGGGCCCGTCAGCGCCAGGCCACCGCTCGCCGTCACCGCAACGTTCTGCTTCAGGTCGAGCGCCTTGAAGTCGGCGGCGGTGATGTCGAGCGCCAGCACCGGCCGCGCGAGCTGCTCCAGGCGCACGAACCCGGAGACCACCGCGCGCCCCTGGTCGCTGCGGACCGCGACGCTGTCGACGCGGATCGTGTCGCCGGAGAGCGCCAGCCGGCCGGTGATCCCCTCGTAGCGCACGTTCAGCGTGGGGATCGTGGCCGCGGCGTCCCGGATCACGAGACCGCCGCGCAGTCGCGGCGCCTGCCACGTCCCGGCGATCCCGACGTCCGCCGTGAAGACGCCCGCCACCTCTTTGAGCAGCGGTGTGAGCGCCTCGAGCAGCGAGAGATCCACGCTGTCCGCCGTGGCGCGCACCGAGAGGGTGTCGGGGAGCTGGCGCTGCGCTACCGGCGCTAACGCGAGATCGAGCGGCAGGTGGGCCGCGACGGTCAGGACCTGCTGTCCCGAGCGCCACAGGTGGACGGCGGACTCGAGCCGGCGGTCGCGGTAGTCGAACGTGCCGTCGAGAGCGGGAGCGCGGAACTCGCCGATCGAGCCGTTCGTGAGCGAAAACGACCCCGTGTACTGGGGCTCCGCACGCGTGCCCGCGAGCGCGGCGGTGGCGGCGATCGTCCCGCCCACGCCCGCGGTGTCCTTCTGCAACAGCGCATACAGGCCCGCGAGCGGAAAGCCCTCGATCTGCAGGTGCGCGTCGGCCCGGCCGCGGGTCGGCACATCCCCCTGCAGCAGGAGTCGGCCCGTCCCGTAGACGCTCACCAGCGCGAGGCCCGCGACCCGGGCGGTAGAGTCCGCCACCACGAATTCGACCGGGCGGCGCAGCACCCAGACGTCGCCCGGGATCTGGAGCGCGAGCGAGTCCACGGCCACGGACGCGGCGTCGGCGCGGCGCGTATAGCGGCCTCCCGCGAGAACCGCCCCCACCTGACCGACGCGCGAACGGGCGAACCAGGCGAGCGAGTCCCGGGTCCCGGCGACGCTCGCCGTGACGGCGCCGAAGCCGCGCTCGCCCAGCGCGAGCGAGTCGAGCGTCACCTCCGCCGCTACCGCCGGCACCGGACCCGGCCGGTACGTCATGTGGGCGCGCCCGGCGGGGAGCTCCCACTCG
>QHUR01000165.1:8103-10510 GCA_003221995.1 Gemmatimonadota bacterium
CCGCCACCCAGGCGATCAGCGAGTCGACCGAGTTCAGGCTGTCCGCGTCGAGGTCCAGGCTCAGCGCCCCGCGGGCCGGCCGTGCCCACCCGAGCACACCGCTGCCCGTCGTAATGAGTCCCGGCTGCGACAGGCGCAGCGAATCCACGTACACGCGGCGGTCGGCGAAGCGCAGTCGCGCCCCCCCGCTGTCGAGGCCCGCGCCCACGAACAGCGACGGCGCGAGGGCAGCAGTGACCAGCCCGACGGGCGGCGCGCCGCTGTCCGCGCCCACCGTCCCGCTGAGCGTCGCGGTGAGCCGCGACGGTGGACCGGCGCCCGCCGCGAGCCAGCGCGAGAGATCGAGCTCCCGGCTGCGGACGGTGAAGTCCCGGGCGGCAAGCCGCGACGAGAGCAGCGTCAGCACACCGTCCACCCGGATGCCGCCTCCGTCCTGCGCGGACTCCAGGTCGGCGTGCGTCGCCAGCGCCGCGAGCGTGCCGTCGAGCCGCACCGGGCCCGTCACCGCGCCCGCGAGCGGGAGCCCCCCTCCCGGGAGGCTCCCGCGCAGGCCGTCGAACGAGAGCGAGTCCGCGACCATGTCGGCGAACACGCCGAGCATGTCGCTGCGGCTGTCGAGCCGCACCACGCCACGGATCACGCTGGGGGGCAGATCACGCAGCCGGTGTCGCAGCGTGCCGCTGAACTGCGCGTCGGCGAGCCGGCCCGTGAGCGTGCCGGCGGCGTCGAGCGTGCCCTGCAGCCGGACGGCCGGCACGAGCCGCCGCACCGTCCGCAGGTCGATCGCCGCCGCGTCCACCCCGAACGAGCGGAAGCCCACTCCCGCGCCGCGCGACAGATCCACCTCGCCGCGCCCGCGCACCGTGGACTGCGGCCAGCCCGGCACGAGGGAGTCGCGGAACACCCAGTCCGTCTCCAAGTGCAGCGCGCCGATCGCTCCCTCGGCCACGGTGTGGCCGCTGAGGCGGCCCGCCAGCGGCAGCCTGTCGAGGAAGGGGCGGGCGAACTCGAGATCGAAGTCGCGCGCCTCGAGGTCGGTCCCCCGCAGGGCGACGAGCCCGGAATCGGCCGCGCTGAGCGCGGTGAGCCGGCCCGTGACCGTGCCGCCGCCGGAGGCGAACGTGAGCGGATCAAGCCGGACCTCCAGGACACGGCTGCCGTGAGAGCGCAATGCGACGCCCCCACGCAGCACCGCCCCGTCGGGGAAACGGGAGTCGATGAACCGGAAGTCCGAGAGCGTGGCGGAGTCGGCACGCGCCGCGAGATCGAACAGCAACGTGCCGTGCGGCCAGCGGACGCGGCCCCGGGCCTGGAGCGCGGAGCCGGGGAGCCGCACCCGCTCCAGGTCGGCGTCGAGCGAGTCTCCCACGACGGTGATGCGGCCCGCCACGTCGCGCAGCTCGACCGCGGGGTCGCTGCTGCGCACCGCGAGCCCCGTAATGTCCATCCGGATCCCCTTGTCGCGCGGCGAGGAGAGCCGCAGGGCGGCGAGCCGGGCGGCGAGATGGTCGAAGCGGCGAACCCGGAGCGGGCCGTCCCGCGCCGCGGCGTCGATCTCGTGCGTCGTGTCGGGCGCGGGACCCGCGCGCAGCCGCAGCATCACCGAACCATCCTCGATGCGCACGTTGCGGAACAGGATCAGGGGGGCCGGACCGCGCGGCGCCTGCGCCGTGTCGGGGCCGCCCAGGCGAAGCAGCTCCTCGGCGTTGAGTCGCCCGCTCGGGTGCTGCACGATGTTGAACACGGGCTGGCGCAGGTCGAGCTCGAACAGCACGACTCGGCCAGCCGCGAACTCGAGCGGGTTGTAGGAGAGGTCGGCGCGGGGGAGCCAGGCGACCAGCGTGGTGTCCGGGTCGAACAGCCGGACGTCGGAGAGGGTGAGTCCCGTGAGCAGCGTGCCGCCGACGTCGCCGATCTCGATCGTGCCGGTGAACACCTGCCGCAGCGCGCCCTCGGCCGCCCGCGCGACCAGGTTCCGTCCGGCACCGGTGCCGATGAGGGCGGAGAGCGCGCCGAGGACGCCGGCGAGCAGCCCGACCACCCCCCACAGCGCGACCCCGAGCGAGCGCCGCACCATGTCAGAAGGCCTGTCCCACCGCGAACTGCCACACGATGCGGCGCCAGAACCCCGGGGGCAGCGCCGGCCGGAACGGGGCGCCCGGGATCAGCGTGAGGCTCTTGTCGGTGTTGTTCAGGAGGTAGACCGGCCCCGCCTCCGCCGGGTAGCCGTTGTAGGCGGCGTCCAGCCGCACCGGGCCGAGCGGCGTCGCGAAGCGCAGCCCCACGCCCGGCGTGACGCGCAGGCCGTTCACGGTCGTGAGTGGCTCCCCGCGCTCCCACACCTGGCCCGCGTCCACGAACAGCGCCACCCGCATCCGGTCGGGGAAGAGCGGGGTCGCGAACCGGA
>QHUR01000166.1 GCA_003221995.1 Gemmatimonadota bacterium
CAGCGCTTCCTTGGCGCGCCGCACGGCGAGCGGGGGGTGGCTCGCCCACAGCCGCGCCAGCGCCCGCGCCTCGGCCTGCAGCCGCTCGTGCGGCACGACGCGGTCGAACAGCCCCAGCGCGAGCGCCTCGGCGGCGGGCACCATGCGAGCGCTCCACACCAGCTCGAGCGCCTTGGCCGGGCCCACGAGCCGCGGCAGGAAGAAGCTGCCGCCCCAGTCCGGCACCAGCCCGAGCTTGTGGAACACCTGACCGACGGACGCCTGATCCGAAGCGATGCGGTAGTCGCACGCGAGCGCCAGGTTCGCCCCACCGCCCGCCGCGGGCCCGTTTACCGCGGCGAGCACCGGCTGCGGGGCCGTGCGGATCAGGACCGGCACCTCTCGGCCGGCCCCGACGAGCTCCGCCGCCCCCTCGGCCAGCGTCCCGAGGTCCGCGCCCGCGCAGAAACCGCGGCCGGCGCCGGTCAGGAGGATCACGCGGACCTGGTCGCTCCCGGACAACATCCGCAACGCGTCGATGAGGTCGCGGCACATCCCGCGGTCGAACGCGTTGAGCTTCTCGGGACGGTTCAGCGTCAGGGTGCCGATCCCCTCCTCGATATCGACGAGCACCCCGTCGTACGCGGCCATCAGACCCGCTCCACGACCATGGCGATCCCCTGGCCCACGCCGATGCACATCGTACACAAGCCGTACCGGGACTTCGTACGGTGTAAGGCGTGTACGAGAGTCGTCAGCATCCGCGCCCCCGTGGCGCCGAGGGGATGGCCCAGCGCGATGGCTCCGCCGTAGATGTTCACCTTCGCCGGGTCGAGCGTGAGCTCGCGCATGCAGGCGATCGCCTGCGCGGCGAATGCCTCGTTCAGCTCGACGAGATCGATCTGATCGATCGTCAGTCCGGCGCGCTTGAGGACCTTTTGCGTCGCGGGAATCGGCCCCAGGCCCATGCAGCTGGGATCCACGCCGGCGACGGCAGTCGCTACGATCCGCGCCAAGGGCTTCCGTCCGGCCGACCGTCCGTCCGACCGTCCCGCCACGAGCAGGGCCGCCGCGCCGTCGTTGATCCCGCTCGAGCTCGCCGCCGTCACGGTCCCGCCTTGCTTGAACGCGGGCCTGAGCTTCGCGACCGACTCGAGCGTCGTGCCGGGCCGCGGGTACTCGTCCTTCGCGAAGCTCGAGCCGTCGGCCAGAGGTACGGGGACGAGCTCGTCGGTGAACACGCAGTCCGAGAGCGCGCGCTCGGCGCGGCGCTGGCTCTCCACCGCAAACGCGTCCTGCTCGGCCCTGCCGATCTTGTAGCGCTCGGCCACGACCTCGGCCGTCTCGCCGAGCGAGATCGTCCACTCCGCCCTGAGCAGCGGATTCGCAAACCGCCAGCCGACCGTCGTGTCCGCCACGTCGGGCGGCCTGCGGCTCCACGGTTCGCCCGGCTTGAGCATCACGTAGGGAGCGCGGGTCATGTTCTCGACGCCGCCGGCGATGAATATCTCTCCCTCGCCTGCCTTGATTGCCTGGGCCGCGCTCGCCGCCGCTTGCAGCCCGGAGCCGCACAGCCGGTTCACGGTCTGCCCCGGCACGTCGACGGGGAGGCCGGCGAGGAGCAGCGCCATGCGGGCGACGTTGCGGTTGTCCTCGCCCGCCTGGTTGGTGCAGCCGAGGATCACGTCGTCGATCGCGCGGGGATCGATCCCTGTGCGCTCGACCACCGCCTTGATCGGGATCGCGGCGAGATCGTCGGCCCGCACCTGCGCCAGCGCCCCGCCGTGCTTCCCGACGGGGGTACGGAGTGCTGCACAGATGTACGCCTCGCGATCGACCATACCGCCCCTTACCGCCTCCTCCCGCCTCTTACCGCCCTCACAGTGCCACCCACACGGTCTTCACCTCGGTGTAGCTCTCCAGCGCTTCTTTCCCGAGGTCCCGCCCGAACCCGGAGAACTTGTAGCCGCCGAACGGGGCCGCGGCGTCGTAGAAGTTGTAGCTGTTCACCCACACGGTGCCCGCCTTGATCGCGCGGGCGACGCGGTGCGCCTTCTGGACATCCTTGGTCCACACCCCGGCCGCGAGGCCGTACATGGTACGGTTCGCGAGCCGGATCCCCTCCGCTTCGTCCTCGAAGGACAGCACAGCCAGCACGGGCCCGAAGATCTCCTCGTCCACGATCTTCATCCCGGCCCGCGCCCCGTCGAACACGGTCGCCTCGACGAAGTACCCCTTGCCGTTCACCTGGGCCGGGTTGCCCCCCGCCACGAGCGCCGCGCCTTCCTTCTTTCCGGCGGCGATGTAGGAGAGGACTTTCTGCTGCTGGCGCTGGGACACGAGCGCGCCCAGGCGCGTGTTCTTGTCGAACGGGTCGCCCGGGGCGAGCTTCTTCGCCCGCTCGGCGAGCTGCTCCACCACCTGGTCGTGGACGGCTTTCTCGACCAGGAGTCGCGACCCGGCCGCGCAGACCTCGCCCTTCCCGTAGAAGATCCCGGTCTGGGCGCCGCGTACGGCGGCCGCGAGGTCCGCGTCGGCGAAGATGATGTTCGGGCTCTTGCCGCCGAGCTCGAGCGTCACGCGCTTCACGGTCCCCGCCGCCTCGCGCATGATCCACTGGCCCACTTCGGTCGAGCCGGTGAAGGCGATCTTGTCCACCTGGGGATGTCGCACCAGCGCCGCCCCTGCCGCCGCGCCCATGCCGGGCACGACGTTGAGCGCGCCCGGCGGCAGACCGGCCTCGACGGCGAGATCCCCCAGCAGCAGGGCCGTGAGCGGGGTCTCGTGCGCGGGCTTCAAGACCACCGTGCACCCCGCGGCCAGGGCCGGCGCGATCTTCCAGGAGGCGAGGTTGAGGGGGAAGTTCCACGGCACGATCGCCCCCACCACCCCGACCGGCTCGCGCAGCGTGTAGGCGAAAAACGGCCCGTCCACCGGCAGCGTGTCCCCCGTCAGCTTGTCCGCCCATCCGGCGTAGTAGCGGTAGGTCTGCACCGCCATCGCAACGTCGATCCTCGACTCGAACAGCGGCTTGCCATTGTTGCGCGTCTCGAGCTCGGCGAAATCCTTGGCGCGCTGCTCGAGCAGGTCGGCCAGCCGGAACAGCAGGCCGCCGCGCTTGCGGGGGGACAGCCCCTGCCAGTCCGGGGAGTCAAAGCACGTGCGGGCAGACTGCACCGCGGCGTCAATGTCCGCCGCGTCCCCCTCGGCCACCTCGGCGAGGCATTCCTCGGTGGCCGGATTGATCACGCCATAGCGCTTGCCGCTCGCGGCGGGGCGCCACGCGTTCCCGATGAAGAGGTCCGTCCTCACCGGCTCACCGGCCCTGGAACTCCGCGACCCGCTTCTCGACGTAGGCCGCGATGCCTTCCTTCGCGTCGTCGCTCTGGAACAGCTGCTGCTGCAGCTCGCGCTCGAGCGTCAGCCCGCTCTCGAACGGCACCTCGGCCCCGGACTGCACGGCGCGCTTGATCAGGCCCACCGCCTTGGAGGCCTTGTTGGGCGGACAGAACTGCTTGGCGTACAGAACCACCTGCTCCCAGAACCCGTCGGCGGGGAAGACTTCGTGCACGAGGCCGATCTCCTTCGCCCGGTCGAATGAGAACGTCTCGCCCTTGACCATCATCTCGATCGCGCGGGGCTTGCCCACGATGCGAGCCAGCCGCTGCGTGCCGCCCGTGCCGGGGAGCACGCCCAGGTTCACCTCGGGAAGGCCGACCTTGTTCTGGCTCTCCTTGGCGAGCCGGAGGTCGCACGCCATCGCGATCTCGAGGCCACCGCCCACCGTGTGACCGTTGAGCGCCGCGATCGTGAGCTTAGGCGTGTGCTCGAGGCGGTTGAGGGTCTCATTCGCATGCAGGCAGAAGAAGTACTTATAGCGGGGGGTGATGCTGTTCAGGTACGCGATGTTCGCCCCTGCCGAGAAGAACTTGTCGCCGTGCCCGCGCAGCACGATGACGTGGACGTTGTCGTCGAAGCGCGCCTGCAGGATCGCCTCGTCCAGCTGGCGCATCATCTCGTAGGTGTAGGTGTTCGCGGGCGGATCGTCCAACTCGAGGATCCCGAGCCCGGTTTCGACGCGATAGCGGACCAGCGTCTTCTGCTCGACCTTGGGTTGCGTCAGCGTCGCCATATCCCGTCAGCCTCCGTGTACCGTGGAACGCGCCTCGGCGAAGCCGCCGAGGAAGATGCGCGCGATCAGGGCCGCGAGCCGGTCGGGGTCGATCTCGCCCGCGGGGTCGTACCAGTTGTAGATCCAGTTCATCATGCCGAAGAGCGCGTACGCGGCCGCGCTGCGCTCCACCGCGCTCTCGTCGGGCGCCGCGTCCTTGAGCAGCCCCTCGAGCAGGTCCACGTAACGTCGCTTGATGACATTGACCCGGCGCAGCCGCTCGCCCGTGAGGGAATTGGCCTCGTGCGACAGCACCTTCATCTCGGGCATGTGGGCGGCGAAGAAGGTGACGTGGTGGCGGATGAACGCCTGGAG
>QHUR01000168.1 GCA_003221995.1 Gemmatimonadota bacterium
AGCCGATGCGCCAGGCCCTCGATGCGCGCGAACGAGTCCTCCAGGCTGATGTTGCTCGTGATCACGGCTTCCATCGCGTGGATCTTGTTCAGCTCTTCGGCCGAGATCGCCTCGTCGAGCATCCCCTTGAGGAGCAGTCCCAGGAACGCGATCAGCACGCCCACGATGCCCCACACCTCGGGGGGCCAGGCGACGACCGTCCCGACGATCGTGCCGCCCGCGATGATGGTCGCGCCGTAGCTGATGCACTCGTAGCGCAGGATGAACATGCGCTCGCCGCGCTCGAGCTTGGCCCGCAGGATGAGACTGAAGTAGAAGAGGATGCGGCCGAGGGCGAAGTAGGCGATGGCGTACGCGAACAGGGGCAGCAGCAGCTCGACGCGCAGGCCCGACGCGGCGAGGCCGAGCGCTTCGACGAGGGCCGCGTACACGCCGAACGCCGCCACCAGCGCCACGACTTCCCGGCCGGCGTTGATCACCGCGGCGCTCGGTGTCTTGCGCTGCCAGGCCCAGTCGGCGCCCACCGTGCCGGCGGCGATGGCGAGCGCCGTCGCCGGCAGGCCCACCAGCAGGCTGCCGGTGAGCGCCACGAGCCCCGTCTGTGTGAGATAGGAGTACTTGCTGAGCGGGATCTGCGCACCCCGCAGTCCCACGCAGCACGCCGTGAGGAACAGCAGCTCGAGGGGCTGGCTCATCCAGCGGCGGTCGGCGGCGAGCACGGCGCCGAGCAGCACCGGACCGCCGTACAGGAGCGCCCGGCTGTACAGCGTGATCATGCGGCTCGCGGTCATGGGTCGCGCTCCCGCACGGCTCGCGCGAACTCGCGCAGCAGCCGCTCCCCGGCGGCGAGCCCCGCCGTGGCGAGCACGTCCACCAGGGCGCTGCCCACGACCACACCGTCCGCCGCTCGCGCGGCGGCGCGCACCTGCGCCGCGGTGCTGATGCCGAAGCCCGCGGCGATGGGGAGCGACGTGACGGCCCGGACGCGCCCCACCTGCTCGGCGAGATCGGGCGGGATGCGGTCGCGCGCTCCTGTGACGCCGAGGCGAGAGATGAGATAGATGAAGCCGCTCGCGCCCCGTACCGCGCTCGCGAGCCGCTCGTCCGTCGTCGTGGGAGCGATGAGCCGGATCAGCGCGACCGGACTCGCCGCCACCGCGCGCTCGAGGGTGGGATCGGCCCCCGCCGGGAAGTCGGTGAGCAGGAGGCCGGACGCCCCGGCCGCGTGGGCGTCCCGCAGGAAGCGCTCCAGGCCGTAGGCGAGGACCGGGTTGAGGTAGGTCATGATGACGACCGGCACGCGGAGCCCGGCGTCGTGGATCTGCTGCAGCACGCGCGCCGTGGTCATCCCCTGCTCGAGGGCGGCCTGCGTGGATCGCTGAATCGTGGGGCCGTCGGCGAGGGGGTCGCTGAACGGGACGCCCACCTCCACGACGTCCGCCCCGGCCGCTTCGGCGAGGCGCAGCGCGTCGAGCGACGCGGCGGGCGTGGGAAAGCCCGCCGTGAGATACGGAATCAGCGCCGCCCGCCCCTCCCCCCGAACCTCGCGCCAGCGCGCGGCGATGGGGTGGTCAGACAAAATAGTCGCTGACGTTGATGCCGTATTTCGCGGGGTCGGTGACTTTGACGATGGTGCGCGGGAAGTTGCCTTGCTCATCACGCTGCGCGAGATCGGCGAGGAACCCGGGCTGGAGCAGCGCGCCGTCCGGCGTGGTCACGACCCGCACCACCGGCCGGTGCACGTGGCTCACGTCCGCGTTGGCGCTGTGGACGATGGCCACCTCGTAGGTATCGAGGATGACGCAGGTGCCGACGGGGTAGATGCCGATCAGGTTGACGAACGCTTTGACCACCACGGGGTCGTACCCACGCCGGGGGTTCTCCCACATCTCCTTCAGGACCTGGTCGGGCTGGATCGGCGTGGTCTGGTACACGCGGCGGCTCGTCGCGGCATCGAACCCGTCCGCGACGGCCACGATCTTCGAGTAGATGGACATGGTGCGCTCGCGCAGCGACTTCGGGTAGCCGGTGAGGTCGCTTTTCATGTGGTGCTCGTAGGCCACGACCATCCCACGATAGGGGATCTCCCCGTACCCGCGCAGCCCGAACAGCGTCAGCACCCCGAGCCAGGGGTGCGCCTGCATGATGCGCCACTCCTCTTCGGTCAGGCCGCCTTCCTTGTTGAGCACCTCCAGGGGCACGCGCGATTTGCCCACGTCGTGGAACAGCGCCGCCATCCCGAGGTCGTACAGCTGCAGCTTGGAGAGGCCGAGCTTGCGGCCGAGCGCGACGGAGAAGATGCACACGTTCACCGAGTGGGTGAACGTGTACTCGTCGTAGTCGCGCAGCGTCGTGAGGCCGACCAGCGAGCCCTCGTTGTTCAGCACCTGATCCACGATACCCTGCACCGCCCGCTTCACTTTCTTGACGTTGGCCGTGCGGCCCATGCGGATGCTGTTGATGACCTCCTTCGTCACGGCGACCGAGCGGGCGTAGGTTCGTTTGGCCGCCTCCTTCTGACGCTCGGAGTCCTCCATGTCCTCGTCCGTCTCGAGCGGCGCCTCCACGCCGATGTGCGTGACGCCCGAGTCCGCCAGCTTCTGACCCAGCTCGTGGACCTTGTTGGGCGTGGCCTCCTTCGCGCCGTAGGACAGGAGCAGCGACACGAACTGCTGCAGCTGCTTGCGGTCCACGCCTTCGTCGACCCGCACCGCGCCGATGCCGCACTGACGCAGCACGCTCAGGATATGGGAGAACGAGGCGTAGTTGTCGAGGTCGAGCCGCAGCCTGGTCGAGTTCACGAAGATGAACTCGCCCTGGAGCCGCACCTCGAGCTCCTTCTCGACCTCGAGCAGGTGCCGCGTCGTCGCCCACAGGTCGTCCAGCGCCTTCTGCACCTGATTGTTCTCGAGCGGATACAGCTTGAGGGACCGGAAGGCGGTGTAGAGCACCACCAGGAACTCCCGCCCCGCGTGGCGCAGGAACCCGTCCGTCGTCTGGACGGTCTCCACCATCGAGGCGCGCCGCGCGCCGCCGTCCGGGGCCGTCACGCGCCGACCTCCCGCAGTGCGCGGCTCACGGCGTTCCGCACCAGGGCCTCCTTGTCCTGCGCCGCCTTCTCCAGCACCCCGCGGGCCTCGGCGCTGCGGATCTTCCCCAGCGCCATCGCCGCGCAGGCGCGCGTCTCGGGGTCCTCCTTCTTCGAGAGCAGGCCTTTGGCGAGCAGCATCTTCTCGAGCACGGAGATCCCCTTCGCCCCCGCCAGCGATCCGTAGGCTTCGAAGAACGCCATCTTCTCCGTGAGGTCGGCGTTCTTGAGCTTGCCACCCGTCACGGCGGCTTCCACGCGCGCCAGCGCGTTGCGGTGCCCGCGCTGGGCCAGGAAGCGCACGCCGGCGATCCGCACGTCGCGATCCCCGTCGTCCACCGCCTGCTCCAGCAGGCGCATCGCTGCAGGGCTCGCGATCGCGGTCAACGCCTCCACCACCGCGAGCTTGAGCGTTCGGTCCCCGCTTGCGAGCAGCGGGCCCATCCCCTCCGGGGCCCCGGGCAGCTTCAGCCGCCCGGCGAGCCGCACCATCTCGAGCTGCGCCGCGCCGTCCTCGCTGGCCAGGGCCTTGAGCACCTCCGCCGCGTTGGCGAGCGCCAGCCGCTCCGCCGCCTTGTGGACCAGCTCCTTGACGCGCTCGTTCGTGAGCTTCGGGACCCATCCCATCAGCGTCGGCAGCGCCTCGGGCTGCAGCTCCCGGAACAGCTCCGACAGCTCTTCCTCCGTCGGATGCACGGACGCTTCGTCCAGCGACTGCACCAGCTGCGACAGCGCGTCGACCTGCGACAGGCGCCCCGGCAGGTTCTCGAGCGTCTGGCGGTGCTCGGGGGTGAGCTCGCGGGCGCGCTGCAGGATGACGTGCATCTCCCGCAGGATGAAGGCCACCGAGCGAAAGTCGCCGGCGCCGAGCAGATAGGGAATGAAGTTCTCGAGGATCGAGATCAGCTCGCCCCGCACCGTGGCGTAGGTCTGGAGCTCCAGCAGGTCGAACAGCATCGACAGCACGTTGCGCCGCAGGTCCTGCTGGTACTCCCGCTCCGCCTCGCCCTTGAGGTACTCGACCTCCTTCTCATCCAGGAAGTAGAGGGTGGTATCGAAGTCGTCGATCGAGACGAGCCCCTCCCGCTTGGGAGGCGCCTCTTCCTCCACGTACTGGCGCACGGTCGTCGGCGGCGTGGCTGGAATGGTCTCCCCCGCCTCGATCGGCACGGCGTCCTCGCTGACGAGCTCGCGGAACGTGTAGCTCACGAACTGGAAGTCCTGAGCCCAGAGCAGCGTGAGCAGGTCCTCGGGGGCGTCCGCCAGCAGGTTCTTGGCCTGCTGCAGCACGCCCAAAAGCTTGACGATCTCGCCGTCCTCCACTCCCCGCTTGAAGGTGAGTGAGCGGACGCCGTCCTTGTACAGCGTCCACGCGATACTCTCGCCGCGATTGTCCTGGCTGTAGACGACCGTGTCTTCCCAGCGGAGATCGGTCTCCCCGATGTCGAAATGCAAGTCGTCGGTCG
>QHUR01000061.1 GCA_003221995.1 Gemmatimonadota bacterium
CGGGCCGGCAGGCGGCGCGGCGGGGGCGGCCGCTGGGCTGCGACGCCGGTGCGCTGCAGCTGCTCGCGGCGTACCAGTGGCCCGGGAACGTGCGCGAGCTCGCCAACATCGTGGAGCGGCTGGCGATCCTCGGGTCGGGCGACGCCATCACGGCGGACGACGTCGCGCAGGTGCTCCCGGGTGACGGCGTCCGGTCCACCGCCCCGGGGGGGCAGGGGGGGCGGGGGGGGGCAGAGTGGACGGACGTCGCCCTATCGGACGCGCTGGATCAATACGAGCGCACGCTCATCGCGCGGGCGCTGTCGGCGGCGCACGGCAACGTGGCCGAGGCCGCGCGCCGGCTCGCCACCGACCGCGCCAATCTGTACCGTCGCATGCGGCGCCTCGGGATCGAGCCGCCACGCAACATGACGGGATGACAACGCCAACCAGGGTTCGTCCCATGCGCACGAGCGTCCTGCTCACGGTCCTGTCGGGCCTCGGGCCCGCGCTGCTCGGCGCCCAGGACACGGCCATCGTCATCATTCCCGAGAGCGCCGGGGTGAGCGTGCAGCCGCGGGAGCTGCCGCGCATCGTGGCGGAGGAGGCGATCCGGCTCTACAACGCGTCCACCACGACCCGGCTCGTCGGCCGTACGCGGCTCCCGCCCGGGAACGAATGGCGGGGCGATGTGGCGGTGCGCAACGGCTCGATCACCGTTGGCGGGCGGATCGCAGGAACCGTGCTCGTGATCAACGGCGACGCGGCCATCGACTCGACGGCCGAGATCACAGGCGATCTGATCATCATCGGCGGCACCGTGACGGTCGCGCGCGCGGCGGCGGTGCGGGGCGAGGTGCGCCAGTACCGCGAGCCGCTCGCCTATCGCACGCAGGGCGACGAGATCGTGCTCGCCCCCAACCTGCGGCGACGCTTCCCCAATCTCGGCGCCCAGAAGAGCTGGGGTACGGCCGAGTCGCGCTCGGCGCTCACCATCGCCACGGGCGGGACGTTCAACCGCGTGGAAGGCCTGCCCATCGTGTTCGGGCCGACCTTCGACTGGAAGGTCGCGCAAGGTCTCCGGGTCCGGTTCGACGCATTGGGGATTTTCCGCACGGCGGGCAATCTGTCGGACCGGGGCAGCGACCTCGGCTACGTGGTGCGCTCCGAGGTGCGCGCCGGCGACCGCCGGGCGCTGGGGCTCGAGCTGCGCGCCTACAGCATGGTCGGCCCGGTGGAGGACTGGGGCCTGCACAATGCGGAGGTCGGTTGGAGCGCGTTCCTGTTCCAGCGGGACTACCGCGACTACTACACGCGCAAGGGCGTGGCGGGCCGCGCGTTCGTGCAGCCCGAGCCCTCGCTTAACTTCGCGCTGGAGCTGCGCCGCGACGGCGAGACGACGGCCCCCGCGCGCGATCCGTGGACGGTATTCCGGAACGCCCAGGCGTGGCGCCCGAATCCACCGATCGACGACGGCCACTACGTGACCCTCGGCGGCTACTTCACACTCGACACGCGCAACGACCCGCTCGACCCGACGGCGGGCTGGCAGCTGCGGGCGCAGCTCGAGCACAGCTGGAGCGCGGACGTGAGCCCGCAGGCCGGCGTCCCCCCCGCCGTGCGCCGCACGATTCCGAGCGACGGCTCCTACGAGTTCAGCCGCGTCTTCTTCGACTTCCGTCGCTACACGCGCGTGAGCCCTTCCGGTCGGGTCAATCTGCGGCTCCTCGCCGGGGGCTGGCTGGGCGGGGACCCGCTGCCACTGCAGCAGCGGCTCTCCATCGGCGGACCCGAGCCCCTGGCGGGGTACGGCTTCCGCCACAGCGCGTGCAACCGCGACATCATCGATCCGGCCTTCCAGCGCACGCTCGTCGCGGCGTGCGACCGCGTGATCCTCGCCCAGGCGGAATACCGCGGCCACCTCTCGCTCCACTGGGCCTACGGCGCTGCGCGGCCCGAGGACGAGCAGGCGCGGCCGCTGTTCGCGCTGCAGGGTCCCGACCTGGTCGTGTTCGGCGACGCCGGGCAGGCGTGGCTCGTCGGCAACGGGCCGGGACGTCTCTCGGACGATCGGCTGCCGACGCCCGGCAGCTGGCTCGCCGATCTGGGACTCGGCGTGGATTGGGGAGGGTTTGGCGTGTACGCGGCGAAGGGGGTCACGGCGGGCGAGCGGCTGCGCTTCACATTGCGACTCGACCATCGCTTCTGAGGTGCGGCCGGGGCTCGGACTCCTCGCCCTCCTCGCCGGTGCCGCCGTTCCGGCTGCCGCCCAAGCGCCCGCCCTGACAATCACGCTGCAGAGCGAGACCCCGCGCATCCAGACCACCCAGCTCCTTGCCGACGGCAAGTTCACCGCGCTGATGCGCTCCGGCTTCCCTCTCCGGCTGCACTACCGCCTGGAGCTGTGGCGCGAGCGGGCGACCTGGTTCGATCAATTCGTGCGCGAGGCGGCATGGGACGCCGTGGCACACCACGACCCGCTGGCCGACGAGTTCGTGCTGATCCGCACCGGTGGCAGCGTGGCGCGCTACGCTACGGCGGAGGCACTCGAGCGCGCGCTGGACATCCCCTACCGCGTCGCGCTCGCCCCGAAGGGCGCGGGGAAGTTCTATTTCCTGTGCCGGCTCGAGGTGACCACGCTGAACGACACCGACTTGGAGGAGCTGACCCGCTGGCTGAAGGGTGACGTATCGCCCGCGGTGTCGGGCCGGGGCAGCGTGGGGAGCGCCCTCGCACGCGGGGCGCAGCGAATCATCGTCCGCATCGCCGGGCTGCCGCGCCTAACGCTGGAAGCACGCTCCGACGCTGTGACGAGGGAAAACTAGCGCCCGTACTGGGCGTCGATGGCCTGACGGATGGCGGCGAGCCCACTCCCCTGGGCCGCGAGCCGCGTCGCGAGCATCGCCTCGCCCATGCAGATGTCGCAGTGGGAAGCGTGCTCCGATTCGAAACAGGTGAGCAGCGACCGGTGCCCGGAGTGCTGCGAGCAGTCGCAGTGGCAGTACACGCCGTCGAGGATCCGCGGCGCGCTGCGCGCCGCGGCGTACGCCTCCGCGGCCCCGGGAGTGTGCGGCACCGCCGCCGGCGGCAGCACGCGCTCGGCGGTCACACCGGGTCGCGGCTCGGGATGCGTCGCCGCGCGACCGGGCCGAGCCAGGACCAGTGTCCCCGCCAGGGCCGCCACCCCGGCGGCCGCGACGAGCCACGCGCTCTTGACCCTGCTCACAACGCCTCCAGGGTGGCGAGCACGTCGGCGCCGTAGAACAGGCGGATGTACTTCGACTGCGTCAACGTCAGCCGGCGCACGGCCCACGCGAGGTGCACGAAATGCGGCTCGAAGGGGGGGCGCAGCGGCTGCATCCCCGCCTCCTCCGGCAGCAGGTTCCCCTTGCGCGTGTTGCAGCCCGAGCACGCCGTCAGCACGTTGGTCCAGCCGTTCGTCCCACCCCGCGACAGCGGCACCAGATGATCCCGCGTGAGGCACTCCCGCGGCCGGAGGTCGCGCTGGGTGCGGCCGCAAAACTGGCAGCGGTAGTCGTCACGGGCGAAGAGGAAGGTGTTGGTGACCTGGCGGCGGAAACGGCGGGGGACGTGCACGAATTTGACGAGACGGATAACCGCTGGTCGCGGCAGCTCCAGCCGCTCGCTGCGGACCGGCTGCCCCTCCGACTCGACGATCTCCGCCTTGCGGTCGATCACGAGGCGCAGCGCCCGGCGCACGGGCACCATGGTTAGCGGCTCGAACGAGGCGTTGAGGGCAAGGCAGCGCAAGGCGGTCTCCCGGCGAAAAAACGGCCGTCTCGCTCGTCACGAACGGACGGCCCCGTATGCTACACCGCGGGGTAACACTCGGCAAGGCCGAGGGTTATCCCGCGCCGCCAAGCGTAAATGCCTTACGCAGTTCCTCGAGCTGCTGCTCGACCGAGTGACGCGCCGAGCCGCCGGGGGTGGCGCGCCCCTCGATCGAATCCTCCCAGGTTCCAAGTTGCGCCACGGCGGCGCCGAGCGCGGGGTGAATGGCTGCCGCTGCGGCAGGGGGCACCCGGTCCAGCGGCACACCGGCTCGCTCCGCCTCCAGCACGAGGCGGCCCACGAAGCCGTGGCTTTCGCGGAACGGTACTCCCGCCTCCACCAGCAGGTCGGCCAAATCGGTGGCGCGGAGCGACGCATCCAGCGCGCCCCGCATGCGGTCGCGGTCCACGGTGAGCGAGGCGACGGCACCGGTGACCGCGGGCAGCACGAGCGCGACCGTGTCGAAGGCGTCGAACAGCAGCGCTTTGTCTTCCTGCAAGTCCTTCGAGTACCCGGCCGGGATCCCCTTGAGGGTGGCGAGCAGCGCGACCAGGTCGCCGAGCAGACGGGCCGACTTGGCGCGGGCCAGCTCGAGCACGTCCGGATTGCGCTTCTGCGGCATCAGGCTCGATCCGGTGCTGAACGCGTCGGACAGCTTCACAAAGCCGAACTCGGCGCTCGTGTAGGTCTGCAGCTCGGCGGCGAGCCGCGAGAGGTGAGTGCCCACGAGCGCGAGCGCGAACAGTACCTCCGCCACGAAGTCGCGATCGCCGGTCACGTCGAGGGCGTTGGGGGACAGGGCCCGGAACCCGAGTGCCTCCTTCAAGAGGACCCGGTCCACGGGGAAGCCCGACCCCGCCAGCGCACCCGAGCCGAGGGGCAGCTCGGCGGTGCGGCGGCGGGCGTCCGCGAGCCGCTGGCGGTCGCGCACCAGGGGCCACGCGTGCGCGAGCAGCACGTAGGCCCAGCGCACGGGCTGCGCGCGCTGCCCGTGCGTGTACCCCGGCAGCAGATCGTCCATCCCGTCGCGCGCGCGTGCCACCAGGGTACTGCCGAGCTGGGTGAGATCGACATCCAGCTGGTCGGTGGCGCCCAACGTCCACAGTCGCAGGTCGGTCGCGACCTGATCGTTGCGCGAGCGACCGGTGTGCAGCTTCCCCGCCGTCGAGCCGACCTCTTCGTACAGCAGCCGTTCGACCAGTGTGTGGATGTCCTCGTCCGGTGCGCCTACGGCGGCGCCGTCCGCGAGCCGCTCGGCGACGCGGTCGAGCCCCTCGAGCAGCGCGGCCTCCTCGGCGGGGGTGAGCACGCCCACGCGGCCCAGCGCGTGGACCCACGCCTTGCTCGCCGCGACGTCCTGGGGCCACAGGCGGTGGTCCACGGGAAGGCTGCGATTCAGCGCGTGCAGCGCCTCGCTCGGGCCGAGCGCGAAGCGCCCACCCCACATCTGGTGCTGCGGCGTCTCGATCCGGTGCTCGGATGCCATCAGTCGGCTGCCGCGCCGAGCTCGGCCTTTCGCGCCGCGTCGAGCCCCGCACCGATCCGGATCGCGAGGCCGTACAGCCGGATGAAGCCCGCCGCGTCCCGCTGGTCGTACACCGTGTCCTTCCCGAACGTGGCGTAGGACGGCTGGTACAGCGCGTGCGGGCTCTCCCGCCCCGCCACCGTCACGCCGCCCTTATAGAGCTTCAGGCGCACCCATCCAGTCACGGGCCGCTGGGTGGCGGCGATCGCCGCGTCCAGGGCCTCGCGCTCCGGCGTCCACCAGCGGCCGTCGTACACGAGGTCGGCGTACTGCAGCGCCAACTGGTCCTTCAGGCGCAGGGTGCGGCGGTCGAGCACGAGCTGCTCCAGCTCGCGGTGCGCCGCGTGCAGCAGCGTGCC
Source organism: Gemmatimonadota bacterium (assembly GCA_003221995.1). GTDB lineage: Bacteria > Gemmatimonadota > Gemmatimonadetes > Gemmatimonadales > GWC2-71-9 > AG29. Next base: position 5,656 of record QHUR01000061.1, read on the forward strand.
GCCGGGCGTCTCGTACACGCCGCGCGACTTCATCCCGACGAGACGATCCTCGACCACGTCCGCGCGGCCCACGCCGTGCTCGCCGGCCACGGCATTGAGGGTTTCCAGCAGGTCCACGGGGCCGCGCGGCACGCTGTCCACCGACACGGGCGTCCCCTCCTCGAAGCCGATCTGCACGACCACCGGCTCGTCCGGCGCCTCGAGCGGGTTGGAGGTCATCACGAAGATGTGTTCGGGAGCTTCTTTGGAGGGATCTTCCAGGATGCCGCCCTCGTGGGAGCAGTGCCACAGGTTCCGGTCGGTCGAGTACGGCTTCTGGGCCGTGGCCTGCACCGGGATCCCCTGCGCGTGCACGTACGCGATGAGGTCTTCGCGGCCCTGGAAGTCCCACTCCCGCCACGGGGCGATCACCTGGAGGTCCGGGGCGAGGGCGGCGTAGGTCAGCTCGAAGCGGACCTGATCGTTCCCCTTGCCGGTGCAGCCGTGGGCCAGCGCCTGCGCCCCGAGCTGCTTCGCCAGGGCGACTTGCCGCGCCGCCGTGAGCGGCCGGGCCATCGCGGTGCCGAGCAGGTAGGTGCGCGCGTACACCGCGCCGGCGCGCAGGGTGGGGAACACGTAGTCGCGCACGAACTCCTCGCGCAGGTCCGCGACGACGCAGTCGACGGCGCCGGAGCGTCGCGCCTTTTCCTCGAGGCCGTGCAGCTCGCCGGCTCCCTGCCCCACGTCGGCGGCGAAACACACAACCCTGGCCCCGTAGCGCTCGCGGAGCCAGGGAACGATCGCCGAGGTATCGAGCCCACCCGAATACGCCAGCACGACGAGCGGCCCCATCGACCCGCCTCCTGTAGGTTTATGCATGTGTGTGCATAAAAATACAGGACCTCGAGAGGGTGTCAAGGTGTCAGGCGGGGAGCCCTGCCGCCTCCTTCAACCGCGCCTGCACGGCGCGGCGGGCGCGCTCACTGCGCGCGATGACGAGCACAGCGTCGTCGCCCGCAACGGTGCCGATCACCTCCTGCCAGCCTTCGGCGTCGAGCGCGAGGCCGAGTGCCTGCGCGCCGCCGGCCGGCGTCTTGAGCACGAGCAGCGGCCCCACGCCGTCCACGGAGACGAGCATCGACGGGAGGAGCTGGCCCAGGCTGGGGCGGATGCCGGGGCCTTCCGGCGGGGGGGCGTAGTGCGAGCCGCCGTCGGGCGCAGCCACCTTCGCGAGGCCGAGGTCACGGATGTCGCGCGACAGGGTGGCCTGCGTCACGTCGAAGCCCTCGGCCGCGAGCAGCTCGCGCAGCCGCTCCTGGCTGGCCACGCGCTCGCGTCGCACGATCTTGAGGATGGCCGCGTGGCGCTGGGTCTTCATGGCGCCCAATCTACCGCTCCCCGGGAATTTCGGCCCGCGCTTCATGCACCACCCGGCCGGCGACCACGGTCAGAAGGGCGGCAGAGGGCGGCAGAGGGCGGTAGAGGGTGGTAGAGGGAAAGACCGCGAGATCGGCCTGCTTACCGGCTTCCAACGAACCGATCTCGCGGTCCCAACACAGCGCCCGCGCTCCTTCGAGGGTCAACATCCGCAGGGCCTCCTCCCCCTGCCATCCGGCTGCCTCCGCCTCGGCCCAGAGATCCAGGTCCTCGACGCTCACGACCGAATCGGTGCCGAGCCCGACCCGGACGCCCGCCGCCCGCAGGGCGGCGACCGGCGTCACTCCGTGGCCGTGGGCGCGGTTCGAGCGCGGGCAATGCGCCGCCGCCACCCCCGCCTCGCGCAAGATGCGGACATCCGGTGCGTCCACCTGAACGCAGTGGATGCAAAGACAGACGCCAGACGCCAAGACGCCAAGTTGCAAGAGATACTCGACCGGGCTCAGGCCCCGCGGTTCGACCGCGATCCCGCGGGCCCGGAGCGCCTCGGCGAAGGGCCCACTCCCCTCGCGGACGAGCTGCACCTCCTCGCGGGACTCGGCCAGGTGCACCGCCACGGGCAACCCTTCGCGGCGAGCGAAGTCGGCGACCGCGCGGTAGAGCGGCTCGCTGACCGTGTACGGCGCGTGGGGGGAGACACCAAGGCGAAGGTGCGAAGAGGCGAATCGGCTGAGCCAGCCCAACGCTTGCTCCAGCTCGGCGATGCTGGCCGCGCACCTGGCCGGGTCGGGGCCGAACACCTCGTGATAGGCGATGCCGCGGCCGCCCAGCCGGGCGAGCGCCTCCACCACCGCGCCCGTGCTCCCGGTGTCGGCCACGCAGGTGACGCCGCGCGTCCAGCAGTCGCGCACTCCCTGCTCCGCCGAGCGGCGGAACTCCTCGGGCGGGGTCGCGTCCTTCAACTCGCGGATGCGGCGGATCCACGTGGCGAACCCGGGCTCCCGATTCCGTCCTGCGAGGTGCGTCAGCTCGAGGTGGGTGTGACAGTTGACGAGGCCAGGGACCAGCGCGGCGTCGGGAAACTCGAGCGTCCGCGCGCCGGGAGGCGTGGGGACGCGGGGGTGTGGGCCGACGGCCGCGATCTTGCCCGCGTCGTCAACGAGAACGGCGCCGTCCAAGATCGGCGGCGCCGTGACGGGATGCACCGAGCCCGCGCGGATGCGCAACATGGGTGTCAGGTGCTAGGTGTCAGGTGCTGGGTGGTCCTCAGTGGACAGGTCCGTGATCCCTGGCACCCGACACCTGGCACCTGGCACCTCGCTGTTACGGCGTGACCCCGAACGGAGGCGTGTGCACGGGACAGAGCTGCGTCGGCTCGGTGCCCGGATAGAACCACTCGAAGCGGTGCAGCTCCCGGGGGCAGAAGGGGGTCGCGAGCGTGCCGTTGGACCAGTCCACTTCCTTCAGAATCAGCGAGTCGGGCCGGGGCCAGTCAATCGGCGTGGGGCGGCGGTCGTACACGTCGCGCATGAACATCGTCCAGGCCGGCGCCACGATGCGGCCGCCACCGGCGTTGTTCATGATGCGCTGCTGCAGGTCATAGCCGACCCAGAGCCCCGCCACGAGCTCGGGGGTGAAGCCCACGAACCAGGCATCGGTGTAGTCGTCCGTCGTCCCGGTCTTCCCGGCCATCGGGACGCTGAGCCCGGCGACGGCGCCCGCCGCCGTGCCGCAGCGCCACGGCCCCGTGCCCGGCTGGCAGCGCATCACGTCCCTCATCATGTCGAGGAGCAGCCACGAGTGCTCGGGATCCATGATCTGCTCCCGCTGCACCTGCGGTTGCCACAGGATGTTGCCCTGCCGGTCCTCCACCCGCAGGATGCCGACCGGGTCGGCGCGGGTACCGAGCGTCGCGAAGCCGGTGTAGGCCGCGATGATCTCGATCGGCCGCACGCCGTTGGCGCCGATGTGGAGCGACGGATAGGGGCGGAGCGGCGTCGTGATGCCGAAGCGGCGTGCTTCGCCGACCACCGTCTCCTGTCCGAGCGCCATGCCGAGCTTGATGGTGGAGAGGTTGCGCGACAGGAAGAGCGACTGCCGCATCGGGATCATGCCGAGCGTCGTGTCGTCGTAGTCCTTGGGCTGCCACAGCGTCGAGTCGAGCTGGACGACCGGCAGCTTGAGCGGCGAGTCATCGAGCATCTCGGTGACGGGGTGACCCGCCCGGATCGCGGCGGCGTACACGAACGGCTTGAAGGTGGAGCCGGGCTGGCGGATCGCCTGGGTGGCGCGGTTGTACTTGGAGTCGTCGAAATCGCGCCCGCCGACCATGGCGCGCACGTACCCGGTGCTCGTCTCGATCGCCACCAGGGCGCCCTGGAGGTACGGCGTGTACGGCCCGTGGTCCTCGCCCGACGCCTTGGACGACTCCATGTAGTCGCGGTAGGTCGTGCGGCCCGGGAACTTCTCCTTGGAGTAGACGCCGGCCTCGATGGCGTCGAGCTGCGACGTCAGGGCCCGCTCGGCGGCTTGCTGCATGTCGAGGTCGAGCGTGGTATAGACCCGCAGGCCGCCCTCGTACAGCTGGCGCCCGAAGCGCGGCTCGAGCTGCGTGCTGCGCAGCCATTCGACGAAGTACGGCGCCACGTCGCCGTAGTTGGTGCGGTTGCTCGTGAGCACCAGGGGATAGGCCTTCCACAGCTCGGCCTCCTCCGGCGTGATGTACTCCTGATCGCGCATCAGGCTGAGCACCACGTTCCGCCGGCGGACCGCGCGGTCGGGGTGGGCGCGCGGGTTGTAGAACGCCGGCGCCTTGGGGAGGGCGGCGAGCATCGCCGCCTCGGCGACGTTCAGCTGTCGCGCGGACTTGCCGAAGTAGATCTGCGCCGCCGCCGCGACGCCGTGCGCCCCCGATCCCAGGTCGATCTGGTTCAGGTAGAGCTGCAGGATCGTGTCCTTCGGGAAGTTGTTTTCGATCTCGATGGCGACACGCGCCTCCTTGATCTTGCGCGTGATCTTCTTCTCGCGGCTGATCTCCTCCGGGAAGATGTTGCGAGCGAGCTGCATCGAGATGGTGGACGCCCCCTGCGAGCGTCCCAGGGTCACGATGTTGGCCTTGAGCGCGCCGAAGATGCGCCAGTAGTCGATCCCGTGGTGCGAGTAGAAGCGCTTGTCCTCGGTGGCGATGAACGCCTGCCGCACGGCGAGCGGGATCTCGTTCAGGGTCAGCACGGTGCGGCGCTCGAGCCCGAGCTCGGTCATGAGCCGGCCGTCGGCCGCATAGACCTTCGACGTCTGCTGCGGACCCGGGCCGCCGATGAGGCGCGAGATGCTGGGACAGCGCTCCGCCGCGCACACGCGCGTCCAGGAGCCGTAGGCGAGCCCCACGGCGTAGACGGCGACGAGCACCGCGGCCGCGATCAGGCGGCCGCGGACCTTGGGGTCCTGCCACCAGGTCGCGGGGCTGGGGAGGGTGAGCGGGGGAGCGACGAAGGCCATGTGATCCGGTTACAACGTAGTGAGTGCCCCGCGCGCTTGCCAGCGGTGGGCACGTTCCTTACGATTCCGCGCCATGTCCGATCTCTTCGCCGAGCTCGAGTGGCGCGGGTTCGTCTCCCACGCCACGCAACACCTGCGGCGCCACCTCGCCGAAGGGCGGCGGACGCTGTACTGCGGCTTCGACCCGACGGCGCCCAGCCTGCAGCTCGGCAACCTGATGCCGCTGATGCTGCTGCGGCACTTCCAGCTCGCCGGCCACAAGCCGATCGTGTTGATGGGTGGCGGCACCGGCCTCATCGGGGATCCGAGCGGCAAGCGCAGTGAGCGCCCCCTCCTCTCCCGCGAGCAGATCCGGGAGAACCTCCAGCGGCAGCGCGATCAGATGCAGCGCCTCCTGGACTTCGACACCAGGGAGACCCGGGCGCTGGTGCGCAACAACGCCGACTGGCTGGCGAACGAGAAAGTGCCGCTCGCCCTCGTCGACTTCCTGCGCGACGTCGGCAAGCACTTCACGGTCAACGTGATGATGCAGAAGGAGTCGGTCAAAGCGCGGCTCGACACGGGGATTTCGTACACCGAGTTCAGCTACATGTTGCTGCAGGCGTACGATTTCCTGCACCTCTACCGGAAAGAGGCATGCACCATCCAGGTGGGCGGCAGCGACCAGTGGGGAAATATCACGGCGGGGATCGACCTGATCCGCCGGGTCGAGGGCGGCGAGGCACACGGTCTCGTGGCGCCGCTCATCACGACGGCCGCAGGGGCGAAATTCGGCAAAACGGAGGGCGGGGCGATCTGGCTCGACCCGGCCCTCACATCGCCGTACCAGTTCTATCAGTTCTGGGTGAACACCGATGATCGCGACGTGGCCGGCTACCTGAAGCTCTTCTCGCTGAAGCCGCGCGACGACATCACCGCGCTCATCGAGCGGGGAAAAGAGGACCCGGCAGCACGGGAGGCGCAGCGCACGCTGGCCGCCGAGGTCACGGAGCTGATCCACGGTGACGCCGCCCGCAATGCGGTGGTCGCGTCCGACATCCTGTTCGGCCGGTTCGACCCGCACCGCGCGAGCGGGCGCGTGTTCGAGACGCTGGCGCAGGAGATTCCCACGACCACGATCGACGGCAAGGATGCCCTCACGCTCGTGGACGCGCTCGTGCGGTCCGGGCTCGCCAAGTCGAAGAGCGAGGCCCGCCGCGCGATCGAGCAGGGAGGGATCTACGTGAATCAGGAGCGGGAGCAGAACGTCGAGCGGCGGATCGAGCCGGGCGACTGGCTCGCCGATCACAGCCTGCTGTTGCGCAAAGGCAAGAAGGACTACGCGCTCATCCGGGCCGGAGGCTGACCCTGTTCATCGGGCACTATGCCCTGGGGCTCGCCGCCAAGCGGGTGACGCCCCGCACCTCGCTCGGGACCCTGTTCGCGGCGCCGACGCTCGCCGACCTGCTGTGGCCCGTCTTCCTGCTCACGGGGTGGGAGCGGGTCAGCATCGTCCCCGGGCCGAACCCGTTCCTCACCCTCTCGTTCGACGCGTTCCCGATCTCGCACAGCCTGCTCACGCTGGTGGGGTGGGGCATCCTCTTCGCCCTGCTGTACCGGTTGCGAACCGGCTACGCTCGCGGCGCGATCGTCGTGGCGCTGCTGGTCGCGAGCCATTGGGTGCTCGACTTCGTAACCCACGCGCCCGACATGCCGCTCTATCCGGGGAGCCCGCGCGTCGGGCTCGGCCTGTGGAACTCGGTGGCGGGGACGGTGATCGTCGAGGGGCTGATGTTCGCCGCCGGCACCTGGATCTATCTGAGGGAGACGCGGGCGCGGGACACCGCGGGGCGGTACGGGCTCGCGGCGCTGCTCGCGCTGCTCGTGGGCTCCTACGTCGGATCGCTCTTCACGGGTCCGCCGCCGACGCTGCGCGCGCTCGAGATCGGCGGGATCGTGTTCGGGTGGTTGTTCGTTCTCTTGGCGGCGTGGGCGGATAGGCACCGCGAAGCCGTCGCCTGATTACTCCAGCCCGTCCAGCACGTCCAGCACTCGCTCCATTTCCTCCGCCGTGTTGTAGCAATGGGGCGACAGGCGGATCGCACCCTCCCGCAGGCTGCACACGATGTGGGCGCGCTTCACGGCGTGGAACGCCTCGGTGGCCTTCTGCGGGGCGACGCACACGATCGCCGAGCGGTGGAGGTCGTCTCGGGGCGACGCCACCCGCACGCCGCGCTCGTCCGCCCACCGGAAGATCGCTTCGGGCAGCGAGCGTGTGTGCTCGACGATGTCACGGATGCCGAGCTCGAGCAGCAGCCGCACAGAGCTGGTCATGCCGTGGAAATCCTGGTAGGGGAGGGTGACGAGCTCGAAGCGGCGGGCGTCGGACCGGAAGGTGGGGTTGTACTCGGTGAGCCGGGAGAAGTCGTCGGTGCCTTCGAAGGCCATCCACCCGGTGACCGCCGGCTCGAGCACGGGCACGAGCTCCTTGCGCACGTACAGGAACCCCGAGCCCCACGGTGAGAGCAGCCATTTCTGGCCGCCGCAGGCGAGCAGGTCCACCGGCGTCTCCCGCACGTCGAGCAGCGAGTTACCTACGCCCTGGATCCCGTCCACCACGAGGAACGTGCCGTTGGCGCGGCAGGCGGCGCCCAGCCGGGCCAGGTCGGCGCGGTAGCCGTTGGAGAACTGCACGAACGACACCGCGAGCACCCGCACCCGCGGGTCTTCCAGCCGTTCGACGAGGTAGTCCTCGTCGGGCCAGCCCTCGGCCGCGCACGGCGCGAGCTCGACATCGATGCCCTGCTTCTTGAGGAGCAGCCAGGGATAGACGTTGGCCGGGAACTCCCGGTCGGAGACGAGCACGACGTCGCCGGGGGCGAGCGGCAGCGCCCGCGCCGCGAGGTTGAGCCCGTAGCTCGTATTGGTGGCCAGCGCGATCTCACCCGTCTCGGCGTTGATGAGCTGCGCCACCGCCTCGCGTGCCGAGTGGAGCCCGGCCAGCAGCTCGCGGTCGGGCAGGAGGTGGGGCGCCGTGCGCTTCGCCGTGAATTCGTCGAGCGTACGCCGCGTGCGCTCGGGGATCGGCCCGATGGCCGCGTTGTTGAGGTAGACGGTGTCCGCGGTCCAGGGGAACTCGGCCGCGCGCAGCGCCCGGAACGAGTCCCGCACGGCGCGGAGCCGCGTCGGGTGGTAGGCGATGTCGGTCACGGTCGCAGCGAGAGGCGTGGCGCGCGCATAGGGGATACGACTACGTTACCCGGGACTTCACGTTCCGGGCAAGCGGTCGATTCTCGTGCAACAGGACACCCGCTTCACATTGGTGCTGGGCGGCGGCGGCATGAAGGGGCTCGCCCACATCGGCGTGCTCCAGGCGCTCACCGAGCGCGGCCTCCCGCCCGCCCACATCGTGGGCTCGAGCGTGGGCGCCCTCGTGGGCGCGGCGTGGTCGGCCGGCAAGAGCGTGGCCGAGCTGCGCGAGGTGGCGCTGTCGCTGCGCCGCAAGGATGTGTTCGTCGTCGCGCACGCCGACATGGCGTTCAAGCGCATGCGCTCCCCCGCCCTGTTCCGACGCGAGCCGCTGGAGCAACTCATCTACCGGCTGGTGGGCGACCGCACCTTCGAGGACCTGGAGCGGCCCCTGGTCGTCAACACCGTGGACATCAACTCCGCGATGCAGGTGCTCTGGGGGCTGCCGGGACTCGAAGAGGTGCGCGTCGCGGACGCGGTGTTCGCCTCGTGCGCGCTGCCCGGCTACCTCCCGCCCCACGAGATCCGTGGCCGCTACTACGTGGACGGCGCCACCGTGGACAACCTGCCGGTGGCGACCGCGCGTACGCTGGGGGGCGAGCTGATCTTCGCCGTGGACGTCTCCGCCTCGAACGCGTTCCGCGCCGACACGCAGGACGAGGGGTTCGCCGCCGTGTTCATGCGGGCCACGGAGATCGCCATGGAGTCGCTGCTCGAGCTGCGGCTGCACGCGTGGACCACGCCGCCGATCTACTACGCGCACCCGCGGGTCGAGCACATCTCGCCGTTCGACTTCGAGCACCTGCGGGAAATGGTCGAGGAGGGGTACCGGGCGACGATCGCCGCCCTCGATCATCCCGAGGAGTGGCCCGCGCCGGGCGACGAGGGCGTGTACCCCAAGCGCCGGGTCACCGTCCGCGTCCAGCGTGAGCGCTGCATCGGCTGCGGCGCCTGCCTCGTGCAGGCGCCCCCGGGGATGTTCGTGATCGATGCGCAGGGGAAGGCCGTCGTTACCACGCCGGAGCAGGAGTGGTCTCCCGGCGACGGCGGCTTCATCCGCCACTGCCCGACCTACGCGATCAGCGCGCGCCCGACGTCCGTCGTCGAAACTCGGCGTCGATCCGGATGAAGTCGCGGGCCACCCGGTCCCAGTTGTAGAACGTCTCCACGGCGCGCCGACCGGCGGTCCCTAGGCGGCGGCGCGCCGCCTCGTCCCGGAGCAGCGACACGATCCCGGCCGCCACTGCGGCCGGCTCGTCCGGATCGACGAGAATGCCCGTCTCCCCTTCCCGCACCGCGTCCGGCACGCCGCCCGAGCGGCCGCCCACCACCGCGAGCCCGCACGCCGCCGCCTCGACGAGCGAGATGCCGAACCCTTCCGCCAAGCGGTCGAACCGCCGCGACGCGCCGACGTAGAGATCCGCGGCGTTGTATAGCGCGGGGAGGTCCTCGTCCGACACGAAGCCGAGGAAGCGCACGGCCTCTCCCAACCCGAGCTCGGCGACGAGGCGCTCGAGGTGCGGTCGGCGCGCCCCCGCACCCGCCACGGCGTAACGCGCCGTAGGGACCGCCGCCCGTACGGTGGGCAGCGCCTTGATCACCGTGTCGATCCCCTTGTGCCAGTCGAGCCGCGAGACCGTGAGGAGCCAGGGTCCACCCTCCAGGCCATGCTTCGCCCGGATGGACCGCGGATCGATCCCCGGCCGGAAGCGTGAGGGCGTCGTACCGGGCGGCACGACCCGCACGTCGCCGGCGAGAGCGCCGCAGCCCAGCACGGCAAGGAGCGAGCGCGCGCGCTCGGCGGTCCAGCGGCTGTTCGCCACCACGACGGCGCATCCCGCGAACAGCTGCCGCGCCGTCCAACGCTTGAACGCCGAGCGGGCCGTCTTCTCTTCCAAGAGGAGCAGCTCCGTGCCGTGCACCACGATCCCGTAGGGCAGCTGCCGGCGGACGTTGAGCCAGCGGGCGGGGTAACCGGCAGGCTTCAGTTCCGCGCACCAGGCGAACCCGGGCGCGTGACGCCGCGCCAGGCGGGAGGCGCGCGCCGTCCACAGGACGAGGCCGTTGAGCGTGCGCAACCGCGTGGCCCGGATCGCGACGCGGTCGACCGGGTGCGGGAACCGGGCGTCGCTCGCGGCGCTGTTCGCGTAGGCGCCCGTCGACACGACGAGCGACCCGGCGGGGTAGCGCAGCGCGATCTCGCCCATCATGCGCGCGATGCCACCGCCGTGAGGGGGGAAATTGAATGCGAGGAGCAAGGTCGGATTCAAGACGGGGAAGGGGGAAGGGGGAAGGGGCCGCCCCCTACCCCACCACTTCAGTTTCGATGGCGCGGACGTCGCGGACGACGCGATCCCAGTTGTAGTAGGTCTCGACCGCGCGGCGCCCCGCGGCGCCGAGCCGCCGCGCCAGCGCGGGGTCGTCGAGCAGCCGGCACACCGCCTCGACCACCGCCGCCGGCTCCTCCGGCGGCACGAGGAAGCCCGTC
>QHUR01000062.1 GCA_003221995.1 Gemmatimonadota bacterium
GGGGGCGAAGGACTTCGTGGTGAAGCCGTTCCAACCGTCGCGCGTCCTCGAAGCCGTGCAGCGCGTGCTGGGCTAGCGCATGGATCTGTCGCAGTACGCGGAGCTGTTCCTGGCGGAGAGCCGGGAGCACCTGAGCGCCTGCAACCAGCTGCTGCTCGCGTGGGAGCGCAAGCCCGCCTCGCTGGAGCCGGTGGGCGGTCTGTTCCGCGCGGTGCACACCGTGAAGGGCATGGCGGCCACGATGGGCTACGGCGTCGTCACGGACCTCGCCCACCGCACCGAGAGCCTCCTCGACTATCTGCGGCGCGGCGCGCATCCCGCGACGGACGAGCTGCTGCAGCTCCTGTTCCGGGCCCGCGACGCGCTCGAGCAGGCGGTGGAGCTCTCGGTGCGAGGACGCGAGCGCGACCTCGACCTCTCCGCGATCACGGCCGAGCTGGACCGGGCCGCGGCGCGCGCGGGCAGCAAGGGGGGCCGCGCGGCGCCGCCGTCGGAGCCGACTCCGCCCCCCGTCGAGGCGCTCGCCGCCCCGGGCCGGCTGGTACAGGTGGTGCTGCGCGCCGAGGCGCCGCTCAAGGGCGGGCGCGCGTTGCTGCTCCTCAAGCGGGCGCAGGCCTTCGGCGCGGTGCACGCCGTCAGCCCGCCCCCCGCGGCCTTCGAGGCCGAGGACTTCGACGGGCGCCTGAGCTTCCGGCTCGAGTCCCCCGCGCCGGCCGACCAGATCCGCGAGCGGCTGCGGGCAACGGGGGACGTCGAGAGCGTCACGCTTCCTGAAGAGGAAGAGCGGCGCGCGGCGGCGCCGGCCGCGGCGGCGGGCGCCGCGCTCGAGCCCGCGCGCAGTCGTCACCTGCGCGTCGACCTCCGCCGGCTGGATGGGCTGATGGACCTGATCGGTGAGCTCGTCACGGCGCGGGGACGGCTCAACGAGCTCGCGGCCGAGCGGCGCGATCCCGCGGTCGACGACGTGGCGATCCAGATCTCGCGCCTCACGGCGGACCTGCAGACGGAGATCATCCAGGCGCGGATGACGCCCGTGTGGCAGGTGTTCGATCGCTTCCCGCGCCTGGTGCGGGACCTCGCGCGTCAGCTCGGCAAGCAGGTGGCCTTCCGCGTCGAGGGGAAGGAGATCGAGCTCGACCGCACCATCCTGGACGAGCTGGGCGACCCGCTCGTGCACCTGTTGCGCAATGCCGTGGACCACGGCATCGAGCCGCCGGCGGAGCGGCGACGCCGCGACAAGAACCCCGAGGGGGAGATCGTGCTGTCGGCGGTGCGCGAGCGCTCGAGCGTGGCGATCAGCGTGACCGACGACGGTCGCGGCATCGACCGCGCCGGCATTCTCGAGCGCGCGCGGCGCGACGGGCTGGTGGACGCGCATGCGGACGCGCTCACCGACGATCAGCTGTTGCGCGTGCTCGCGCGGCCCGGGTTCTCGACGGCGGACGCGGTGACGAACGTTTCGGGCCGGGGGGTCGGGATCGACGTCGCCGCGACGCGCCTGCGGGCGCTGGGCGGCTCGATCGACATTCGCTCGGAGCCGGGGAAGGGCACGACGTTCGTGCTGCGGCTGCCCGTCACGCTCGCGATCGTGCGGGCGCTGATCGCGAGGGTGGGCCGCGAGCGCTACGCCCTGCCGCTCACCTACGTGGCGGAGACGGTGGAGCTCGGGGCGGCGCCGACCACGACCGTCGAGGGCCGCGAGGCGATCGTGCTGCGCGACCGCGTGGTGCCGCTCGTCTACCTGCGGCAGCTGCTCGGCGTCCCCGGCGACGCGCCGCCGCCGCGCCGGCCCATCATCGTGCTCGAGATGGGGGAGCGGCGCTCGGGCGTCGTCGTGGATGAGATGTTGGGTCAGCAGGAGATCGTGGTGAAGGGTTTCGACGCCCCGCAGGGGACGCTCCCCGTGTTCAGCGGAGCGACGATCATGGGAGACGGGGTCCCGGCGTTGATCCTCGACGCCGGCGGGCTCGTGTAGGCGGGAGCGGGGATGGAAGACGTCCGGGATCTCAAGGCGCTGCAGCTGGACGCGCTCAAGGAGGTGGCGAACATCGGCGCGGGGCACGCCGCCACGGCGCTGTCCCAGCTCACCAACCGCCGGATCATGATCAGCGTGCCCGAGATCAACATCGCGCGGCTGGAGGAGGTGCCCGAGCTGCTGGGCAACGCCGGCGAGGTGGTCGCCGCGGTGCTGATGCACATGCTCGGTGACCTGACGGGGCGCACGCTGCTGCTCTTCCCGGAGGCGGTGGGGCGCAAGGTGTGCGACATGCTGCTGCGTCGGCCGCTCGGCACCACGTCCGTGTTCGACGTGCTGGAGCAGTCGTGCCTCAAGGAGGCCGGCAACATCCTGTCCGGCGCCTACATGAACGCGCTGTCCGATTTCATGGGGATGCTCTTGCTCCCGTCCGTGCCGAGCCTGGTGGTGGACGTGTCGGCGGCGGTGCTCACCACGACGTACCTCAACTTCGGGCACGAGCGCGACTTCGTGTTCTGCGTCGAGACCGAGTTCCACATCGACTCGGCGGAGGGGCTCCGGGGGCATTTCCTGCTGCTCCCTGATCTGGCGTCCCTCAAGGCCATCTTTGACGCCATCCGGCTGACCTGACCCGTGACGGCGCCGGCGCTTTCGGACCGCGACCTCGCCGTCCTCCGATCCTTCGCCCGCCGGATCGACGCCTCGGACGCCGGAGCGCACAACAATCTGGGCGTCCTCTACTTCCAGAAGGGCCTGCTGGAGGATGCGATCGGGGAGTTCTCCCGCGCGCTCGAGCTCGACCCGAAGATGCAGGTCGCGCAGCGCAACCTCGAGATCGCCTACCACAACTCCGGCTATTACGACCGCCGCGTCGCCGAGCTGCGGGAGCGCTTGCGGCAGGCCCCGGACGACCGCGACGCGCGCTGGGAGCTGGGCCGCGCCTACGCGATCCTGGGCCAGCACGCGGAGGCGGTGGCCGAGTTCGAGCAGCTGCTCGGGCACCGCCCCAAGGACGTGGCGGCGATCCTCCAGCTCGGGCTGGCTGAGAAGAACCGCGGGCGGCCGGAGGTGGCGACCGAGTGGTTCGTGCGCGCGCGGGAGCTCGATCCCGACTCGAGCGTCGTGTGGTTCTACCTCGGCGAGATCTACTACAACCGGGGCCTGAACACCGAGGCGCTGCAGGCGCTCGAGAAGGCGGTGGCGCTGAACCCCGACAACGCGCACGCGCACTATCTGATGGCGTTCGTGCTCGGCGACATGGGGCGGCACCAGGAGGCGCGCGGCGCGTCGAAGCGCGCCATCCAGCTCAACCCGCCGCTCGCTCGCGCGCAGACCAATCTCTCGCTCGAGCGCTACAACGCCGAGCGCCGCAGCCAGCAGCTGCGAGCGCGCGAAAGCCCCGAGCCCCAGGTGGTCGAGGGGAACGAGCTCGCGCACTACAACCTCGGGCTCGCGTTTCGCCAGAAGGGCTACTACAACGAGGCGCTGCGCGAATACCGGCTGGCGCTGGAGCGCGGCGAGGATCGCCGCCTCACGCTGCAGGCGATGGCGGAGGTGCACCTCCTCAAGCGCGACTTCGGGGCGGCGCTCGAGCTGTACGAGACGCTGATCCGCGAGGTCCCGGACTCGCCCAAGCTGTGGAACGAGCGGGGCGTGGTGCTGCACCAGGCGGGCCGCACCGACGACGCGCTCGCCTCCTACCGCCAGGCGGCGGAGGTGGACCCCAAGTACGCGCTGGCGTGGAACAACCTGGGCGTGCTGGTCGCCCACGCGGGCGACACCGAAGAGGCGATCGAGGCGCTGCGCACGGCGTTGCAGCTGCGGGCCGGGTTCTCGGCCGCCCGGCTCAACCTCGCGCTGCTCTTGTACCAGCTGCGGCGCTTCCAGCTGTCGCTCGAGGCGTACCGCCAGGTCCTGTCGACCGAGCCGCGCTCCGCCGCGGCCTGGAACGGGATCGGCCTCGTGCTGGTAGAGCTGAAGCGTTTCGCCGACGCGCGCAACGCGTTCGTGCGCGCGGTCGAGACGGATCCCGAGCACGCGGGGGCCCACTACAACCTGAGCTTCACCCTGTCAAACCTGGGCGACTTCGACGGCGCGCTCCGCGCCACCAAGCGGGCGCTCGAGCTCGACCCCTACTACGTCACCCAGAAGTTCCACCTCACGATCGACCTGCAGTACGAGAAGGCGACGATCGGCATCGCGCCCGAGATCTCGGCCGACGTCACGGCGGAGACGCTGGGTGAGAACTTCGCCTTCGACGAGCGCCTGCTCGATAACATCTTCCAGGAGCTGCAGCCCGTGCCCGCCGCCGAGCCCGCGCCTCCCCGGGCGGACGATCCGCTCGCGTTGGCGCGGGACTACGTGAGCAAGGGCCTCATGGACGTCGCGGCGGCGGAGGCGACGCGCGCGGTGCAGCGCGGCGCCGACCGCGCCGAGGCCGCCGTGCTCTTGGGCGACATCTTCGCGCGGCGCGGCCTGCACGGCGAGGCGCTGGAGCGCTATCGCGAGGCGCGGGGGCTCGCCCCTGACCGCCCGGATGCGCGGCTCGGCGAGGTGAAGGCGCTGTTCGCCCTGGGGCGCACGACCGAGCCGGCGGCGCTCGCCGAGGAGCTGTTGCCGCTCGCCCCGGACGACGTCGAAGCCCTGGTCGCCGCGGCGCGGGGCCGCGCCGCCACGGGGGACGCCGCCGGCGCCCTCACCGCCCTCACGCAAGCGCAGACGCGCGCGCCCGACCGCGCCGATCTCCACAAGCTCCAGGGCGATGTCGCCCTCAAGGTGGGCGACAAGGGCGGCGCCCTCGCGGCCTACCGCAGCGCCCTCGAGCTCGACCCGGGCTACGTGCAGGTGTGGGTCGACCTCGGCCGCCTGCACGAGGAGCGGGAGGAGTGGCGGGAGGCGCAGGAGGCGTACGAGCGGGCGCTCGAGGTGCTGCCCACCTTCAGCGACGCGAACCTCGCCCTCGCCGATCTGTTGCGGCGTTCGGGGCGGGCGCCGCAGGCGATCCGGCGGCTCGCCGAGACGCTGGAGCAGGACCCCTATGACCTGCCGGCCCTGCTGCTGCTGGGGCGCGCCCTGCTCGACGACAAGCGCCACGAGGCGGCGCTCGAGGCGTTCCGGCGGGCCCTCAAGTTCGACCCCGACCAGGTGGAGGCGGTGTTTCAGTTGGGCGTCGCGCTGGCGCGGCTGCACCGCTACCCGGAGGCGGTCCAGGCGTGGGAGCGCGTCACGCGGCTCGACCCGGGCGGGCCGTTCGCGCAGCGCGCGCGGATGCACGCCCGTACGGCGCTCGACCTGCAGCACATCTTCGCCTCGGACGCAGCGTAGCCATGGCGATCGAAGGCCCGCTGCGCGAGCTCGGCATCCACGACGTGTTCCAGCTGCTCGACCTGAGCCGGAAGACCGGCGTGCTGCGCGTCACCTCCGAGGTCCGGCACAACGCCGGCACGATCCACTTCGAGGACGGCACCGTCGCCTACGCCGAAATCCGCAGCAACCCGCACCCGCTCGGCAGCCTGCTGCTCCGCACCGGGAAGATCGCGGAGGCGGACCTCGAGCGCGCGCGCGACATGCAGCAGCGCCAGGGGGACAAGCGCCGGCTGGGCGAGATCCTGGTGGCGCTCGGCGCCATCACGCCGCGCGAGCTGGAGCGCCAGCTTCGCTTCCAGGTCGAGGAAGTGATCTTCGAGGTGATGAGCTGGCGCGAAGGCTACTTCTCCTTCACGGAAGGGCCGCTGACCGACGTCCCCCCCGCGGGGACCGTGCGGATCCCGACGGAGGCGCTGCTGATGGAGGGGGCACGGCGCATCGACGAGTGGTCGCGCATCGAGAGCCGCATCCCGCACCTCGGCGTGATCGCGGCGCTCGCGCCGCCGCCGTCCGACGGCGGGGGCGAGCTCGACCTCCTGCCGCCCGAGTGGGAGGTGCTCGCGGCGGTGGACGGGCAGCGCGACGTGCGGGCCATCGCGCGCGAGCTCGGGCGCTCGGAGTTCGACGTGGCGAAAACGCTGTTCGGGCTGGAGAGCGCAGGGGTCGTGGTGCTGGCGGACCCGGGCACGCTGCGCCGCGAGCGTACCAGCGGCGCCACGGACCTCGCCGCGCTCGTAGGCCAGGCCGAGGAGGCGCTCGCCCGCAAGGACTTCGAGACGGCCCGGGGGATGGCCGAGCAGGCGGGGAGCCTCTATCCTCACGACCCCGTCGTGCACCTGCTGTTGGGCCGCGCCCATCTCGCGGCGGGCCGTCCCGCCGAGGCCGTGGAGGAGCTGCGGCGCGGGCTCATGCTCGACCCGCTGCTCGCGTCCGGGCACCGCTACCTCGGGTACGCCCTGGCCGCGATCGGGCGCTTCGCCGAGGCCGTCGAGCAGTGGAGCCAGTGGGAGCGTCTCGCCGCGCGCTCGGAGACGGAGCTGGCGCAGCAGGAAGACGTGCGGCGCGCCAAGACCGCGGCGCAGACGCTGGCCGGCACGGGAGCGGGGTTCCATGGCTGACGAGATCAAGACGCTCTCCGCCGAGCTGGCACGGGATCCGCACAGCCTCGTGTTCCTGCGCCTCGGTGATCTGCTGCGGCAGCGGGGCCAGCTCGACGCCGCGCACCGGGTCGCGCTGAACGGGCTGGAGCGCCACCCCCACTTGGCCGACGCGCACGACCTGTACGCCCGCATCCTCGCCGACAAGCGCGACTACGAGCGCGCCTTCGACGAGTGGGACATGGCCCGGCGCATCGCGCCCGGCCATATGGGCGCGCTCAAGGGGCTCGCCTTCCTCTATTTCAAGGTCGGCGACGTCGCCCAGGCGGTCGCGCACCTGGAGGAGGCGGAACGCGTCGCGCCGGACGACTTCAACATCCAGCAGGCGCTCGCGATGGTCCGGGGGCAGCCCATGGGGAGCGCGGCCGCCCGGACGTCCGGGCACGGCGGCCTCCAGCCCGGCTCGCCCTCGGCCCCCTCGGCCGCCTCGACCCCCTCGACCCCCCCGCCCGCCCCGCTCCCCCCACCTCCCGCCGTGGCCGAGGAGCCGATGGCGCCACCCGCGGGGCCGCTCGAGGACCGGCGCGTGTTCGCTGGGCTCGAGGGCGCGCAGGAGGGACTGCTGCTGCTCGACGCCGCGGGCCGCGTGTTGGGCGGGGCCCTGCGGGACTGGAACGGCGCCGACGTGACCGAGGCGGTGGCCGCCTACCTGGCGGGCGTCTCGCTGGAGGCCGGGCGCACGGCGAAGCTGCTCGGGCTCGGCGCCTGGACCGGGCTCGCGGCCGAGGGCCAGCTCGGGCACATCCACCTCGCCCAACCGGGGCCCGACGCCCTCCTGCTGCTGGTGCGCGACCGGTCGGTCCCGATGGGGCGGTTGGCGATCATCGCCCAGCGGGCCGCCATGACGGCCCGGCGCTGGCTGGAGCAGCAGGCATGACCGCCGCCGGCTATGCCCGCACGCTCGACCTCGTCACCCGCGTGCGCGGGGTGCGCGGGGCGATGCTCGTCTCGAGCGACGACGGGCTCGTCGTGGCGGAGCATCTGATGGAGGGGATCAAGGGCTCGGCGGTCGCTGCCCTGGCCGCGAGCCTGGCCAACCGGCTGCGCCGGGCCATGGTGGCCGCGGGCGTGGGCGCGAGCGTGTTCTGGCACCTGCAGTGCGAGCAGGGCGCTCTGCTGGTCGTGCCCGCGGCCTCGGCGATCATCGTGGTAGCGGTGGCCGAGCCGGACGTCAACGTCGGCCTGGTGCGCCTGGAGCTGTTGCGCGCCGCAGAGGCGGTGTGATGACGACGCGCGCCGTCGAGGCCTGGACCCTCCAGCCCCTCGTCAAGTTCACGAAGGAAGCGGAGGCGCGCCTGGTCCTGCTGATGACGTCGGCGGGCCAGGTGATGGCCCAGCACGGCTTCTCCCGGGCGGTGGAGGTGATGTCGGCCGCGGCGCTCGGAGCCGCCATCATCGCCTCCACGGCCGAGATGGCGAAGGAGCTGAAGCAGCCGCCGTTCGCCGCCCTGAGCCATCAGGGGGAGCGGCACGGGATCTTCCTGGCCGGCTTCGGCACGCCGCGCGGCATGCTCGTGGCGCTTGTCGTCTACGACATCGAAGTTTCGTCGGTCGGCTTGGTGCAGTTATTCTTCGAGCAATTCGTCGCGGATCTCCAGGCGGCGTGCCCGAAGGAAGGGGTGCCCAAGCAGGTGCTCGCAGCGGACTTCGAGCGCGAGTTGAGCGACAGCCTCAAGACGCTGTTCGGGAGGTAGGCCCGTGTCGCTGGTCAACTTCACGACGCGCGAGATCACCTGCAAGATCGTCTACTACGGGCCCGGGCGCTCCGGCAAGACGACCAACCTGCATTACGTGTACGGGCGGGTCCCCGACGCCCGACGGGGGCGGATGGTCTCGCTCGCCACGCAGACCGACCGCACCCTGTTCTTCGACTTCCTCCCGATCGACCTGGGCCAGATCTCCGGGTTCGCGACGCGGTTCCAGCTCTATACGGTCCCGGGCCAGGTCTACTACAACGCCACGCGCCGGCTCGTGCTGCAGGGCGCGGACGGAGTCGTGTTCGTCGCCGACAGCCAGGCGCGGCAGCTCGACGAGAACCTGGAGAGCCTGCAGAACCTGCAGAGCAACCTGTTGGAGCACGGCGTGGACGTGCGCGCCATGCCGCTCGCGCTGCAGTACAACAAGCAGGACTTGCCGCGGGAGCTGATCCTCTCGCAGGCGGACCTCGACGACGCCCTCAACTTCCGCGGCGTGCCGAGCTTCGCGGCCGATGCGCTGCATGGTGTGGGCGTGTTCGAGACGCTGAAGGGGATCTCCGAGCTGGTGCTAAAGCGGCTCGCGGCCGGGAGCACGGCGTGACCACCGCCCTCAACCCCAAGTACTCGTTCGACACGTTCGTCGTCGGGTCGGCGAATCGCCTCGCCGTCACCGCCGGGCGCACGGTCGCCGAGAACCCGGGGGCGGCCTACAACCCGCTGTTCGTCTACAGCGGCTCGGGGCTCGGCAAGACGCACCTCCTCATGGCGATCGGCCAGGCCGTGAAGAAGCTCGCCCCGGGGCTCAACATCGAGTATCTGACGCTCGACGAATACGTGGAGGCGTTCCACGCCGCCATCGCGGCCGGCCAGGGCGACGCGTTCCGCCGTCGATTCCAGGGGGTGGACGTGCTGCTGGTGGACGACGTGCAGTTCCTCGCGAAGCGCAAGGAAATGCAGTCCGAGCTGTTGCGGCTCACCGAGGCACTGCAGGTGGCCGGGCACCAGATCGTGCTGACGAGCGACCGGCCGCCGGGCGAGATCGCGGACTTGGACGAGCGGCTGATCTCGCGGTTCTCGGGCGGGCTGGTCGTTGACATCGGGCCGCCGGACTACGAGACGCGGGTCGCGATCCTGCGGCGCAAGGCGGAGGAGCGCGCCGCGCGGTTCGCGCCGGGCGTGCTCGAGACCGTGGCGGGGGCCGCCTTCGACAACGTGCGCGAGCTGATGGGGGCACTGAACCGGCTGGTCGCCTACCAGGCCGTCAACGAGACGCAGATCAACGCGGAGACGGCGAGGCAGCTGCTCGGCTTGAAGGCGGAGGCCGCGGTGGCGGTGGGCGCCGCCGTCTCGCGCGCCGCCGCGCCGGCAGCGGACGAGTTCGGGCAATTCCTCGCGGACGTGACCGTGGGGCTCGGCAAGGCCGTCGAGGCGTGGCGGGCGCGGGTCGCGGAGGCGATCCTGCGCTGGGAGGGCGAAGGCTACCGCACGCGGCGCCTCGAAGCGCTGCTGCAGCAGGAAGCGCCGACCGCGGTGGACGACGCCATCGGCGCGTACGAGAAGGACGTGGAGCGCCTGAAGCGGTTGGAGGGCGAAGTGGCACAGCTCGACCCCCAGGCCTCGGGGCAGAGCCTGTTCCGCGATCCGGAGCGCCTCGCCGATGCGGAGGCGGCGGCGGCACAGGTGCGCGCAGGCGGGGCGCCGCCGCCGGGTCCTTCCGCGGCCTTCCCGCTCGCGAGCTACGCCGTCGGCCCGTCGAACGACGTAGCGGTGAGCGCCGTGCGCGACGTGATCGCGCGGCCCGGGAAGAAGTACAATCCGCTCGTCCTCGTCGGCAAGAGCGGGCTCGGAAAAACCCATCTGTTGAACGCGATCGGGCTGGAGCTCGCCCGCGCCCGAGGAGCGGTGGTGGCGTGCCTCTCGACCCAGGCGTTCATCGACGAGCTGATCGCCGCCATCGACGGCGACCACGTGGACTGGTGGCGCGCGCGCTACCGGCGCGCGACGGCGCTGCTGCTCGACGACATCCACCTGCTCGCGGGGAAGGATCGCACCCAGCAGGAGTTGTTCAACCTCTTCAACCTGTTCCTCGACAAGGAGCGCCAGCTCGTCTTCACGGCGCCCGCAGCGCCCGGCGCCCTCGAGGGGCTGGAGGAGCGCATCGTCACCCGGCTGGGCGGCGGCCTCGTGGCCGAGCTGTCCGAGCCGGACCGCGAGCTGAAGCGGCACTTCGTGGAGCGGGCGCTGGGGGAGCCGGGGGTGCCGCCCGACGCCGCGCTGCTCGATTATCTCGCCGATCGCCCCGTCGACTCCGTGCGCAGCCTCGTTCCCGTGCTGCAGCGCGTCGTCAGCGCGGCCGCGGCGCAGGACGTGCCGCTCACCGCCGGGCTGGCTCGCGACGTGCTGGAAGGACAGCCGCGCGAGGCGCGGCGCTCGGGCGGCCCGCGCACCAGCGGGATCGTGGTCTCCAGCCTGGGCGGCGTGAAGAGCCGCGAGAAGATGGTGTGGGATTGGCCGGACGTCGCCGACCGCCTGATCGAGGAGTACCGCTAGCATGGCGATCAAAGGATCGCTCAAGGAGGCCTCGCTCCCCGACGTGCTCCAGCTGTTGGCGCTGGGGCAGAAGACCGGGTGTCTCTCGATCGCTGATCGTTCCAACTTCGGCTACATCTACTTCGACAAGGGGCGCATCTGCTACGCCTCGATCGTCAACCGGCGGGACCGGCTCGGCGACATCCTGGTGAAGCACCAGAAGATCACGTCGAACCAGCTCGACGCCGCCATCCACCGGCAGTCCAAGGAGCGCGACAAGAAGCTCGGCGAGATCCTCGTCGGCATGGGGGTGATCTCCCAAGAGGACCTGGAGCGCTACATGCGGGTCCAGATCGAAGAATCGGTCTACTATCTGTTCACCTGGACCCAGGGGACCTTCAACTTCGAGAGCGAGGTGCGGCCGGAGCGCCAGGACTTCCTCGTCAACATCAACCCGGAGTCGCTGTTGCTCGAAGGCGCGCGCCGCGTCGACGAGTGGAGCTTGATCGAGAAGAAGATCCCCTCGTTCGACCTGATCTTCACCGTCGACAAGGACCGGCTCGCGATCAGCGAGGCCGCGCTCACCGAAACGCAGCAGCGCGTGCTGCCGCTGCTCGACGGCGCGCGCGACATGAACCAGGTGATCGAGGACTCCGGGCTCGGCGAATTCGAGATCGGCAAGGCGCTGTACGGCCTGATCACCGCCGGCTTCGTGCATCGCGCGGGCCGCACCGCGTCGGCCGTGGACCGGCACATCACCGATGCCCGCGTCGAGGAGCACCGCAACCTGGGCATCGCCTTCTACAAGACCGGGATGCTGGACGAGGCGGCGCGCGAGTTCCGACGGGTGGCGGAGCTGCGGCCCAACGAGGCGAGCGCCCACTTCTTCATCGGGCTCGTCGCCCTGAAGCAGGCGCGCTGGCGTGAGGCGATGGAGGCGCTGCGGCTCGCGGCCGAGAAAGGAGGCGGTCGGCCCGCGGTGTTCCACAACCTCGCCTACGCCTACGAGCAGCTCGGCCGGCTGAAGGAGGCGGAGGCCGCCTACGCGGAGGCGGCGGCGCGCGCCCGCACGGACGCCCGCGTCTACTTGGGCTGGGGGATCGTCGCCCTGAAGCAGGGCGACTACGCCAGCGCCGCCGGCCGGCTCGACCGTGCGAAGGAGCTCGCGGGCGAGACGCCGCCCGCCGCGTGGTACTGGGCGCGTGCCCTGGCGGCCGCGGGGGCGGGGGACTTCGAGCTCGCCGAGCAGCTGGCCGGGGAGGCCGCCGCCGCCTACCCGATGCACGCCGTGCTGCTCAACAACCTCGCCGTGCTCAAGGAGCTCGCGGGCGACCTCGAGGCCGCGGAGGAGCTGGTGCGTACCGCCCGCAAGAACGAGCCGTCGCTGCCGCAGCTGTCCAAGAACCTGGCCGACCTGGCCTACCGCGGGTCGCGCTACGACGAGGCGTGGGACGCCTACAGCCGCGCGGTCGAGCTCGCCCCCGATCTCGGGGACGACGTGTACTTCAAGCTCGGCAACATTGCCTACAAGCGGAACGACCGGGAGCTGGCGGCCCAGTTGTGGCGCAAGGCGCTGGAGATCAACCCCAAGCACGAGCTCGTCAAGGCGAATCTGGACACGTTGAGCGCGCTGTCGTGACGCCGGAGCAGGACGAGCGGGCTTTTCGGGCGCTCACGCGGAAGATCTCCGACGCGCGGGGCGTCCTGTGCGAGGCCTACAAGGAGAAGTGCCTGCGGCGCCGGATCGCGGTGCGCATGCGGGCGCGCGGCGTCCACACCTTCGAGGACTACGCGCGGCTCCTCGATGGTGACGCGGCCGAATACGACCTGCTGCTCGACGCCCTCACGATCAACGTCACGAAGTTCTTCCGTAACGCCGAGACGTGGCGCGCGCTCGCGCCCTACCTCGCCGAGCTGTGGGAGCGGCGCCGCGGCGAGGTGCGGGTCTGGTCGGCGGGGTGCGCCTCGGGCGAGGAGCCCTACACGATCGCGGTTGCGCTGGCCGAGACGGCGCGGCGGCTCGACCAGGAGGGCCGGCTCGGCCGGGCGCGCGTGGACGCGACCGACGTGGACCGCACGAGCCTCGAGCGCACGCGCGCCGCCGCGTTCCCCGAGAGCGCCTTCAGCGAGACGCCGCCGGATCTGGTGCGGCGCTACTTCACCGCCGAGGCGCCGCGCCGGCCGGGCCCCGCGCTGCAGCGCCTCGTGCGGGTGTTGAAGCACGACCTCACGAGCGAGCCGCCGCCCGCGCCCCCCTACGACCTGATCGTGTGCCGCAACGTGGTGATCTACTTCGACCGGCCGATGCAGGAGCGACTGTTCCTGGCCTTCGCCGAGGCGCTCGCGCCGGGAGGCATCCTGCTGCTCGGCAAGGTCGAGACGCTGTTCGGGGCGGTGCGCGAGCGCCTCGTCCTCGAGGAGCCGCGGGAACGCATCTATCGCCGGCCGGCATGAGCCCCGCCCCGAAGGAGACCATCGTGAAGGTCGCGGAGTGGGCCGCGGAGCGCGGCGACGCGGTCATCGTCACGCTCGGGCTCGGGTCCTGCGTCGCCATCATGCTGTACGACGCGGCCGCCGGAGCCGGCGGCATGGCCCACATCCTGTTGCCGTCGCGCAGCCTCGCGCACGACGCCACCAACCCCACGAAGTTTCCCGACACCGCGGTGCCGTTTCTCGTCGAGCGGCTGCGGGTGCTCGGAGCCGACCCGCGGCGCCTCGTCGCGAAGCTCGTGGGCGGCGCCAGCATGTTCGCCCAGCTGATGACGCCGGGCAGCGTCCAGATGGGGGAGCGCAACATCGTCGCGGCCCGCAACGCCCTGCGCGCCGCGTCCATCCCGCTGGCGCGCGAGGCCGTGGGCGGCGGCGCGGGGCGCTCCGTCCGCTTCCACGTGGCCGACGGCCACGTCGAGATTCGGACCGTGGGGAGCGATGCCGTCGTCATCTGAGCGCCGCGGCGCCGCCCCGCGCGTCCTCGTGGTGGACGACAGCGCCCTGATGCGGCGCGTGCTGAGCGACGTGCTGCGCGGGTTCGACGTGGTCGCGACGGCGCGGGACGGCTTCGACGCCGTGCGGAAGGTGCATCAGCTCGAGCCCGACGTGGTCACGATGGACCTCGAGATGCCCGAGCTCGACGGTCTCGGGGCGATCGGCTACATCATGTCGGAAGCACCCCGGCCCATCGTGGTCGTGAGCGCGCACGCGGGCCCCGGGACCGGCGCCGCCATCCGGGCGCTGGAGCTCGGCGCCGTGGAGATCGTGGCCAAGCCGCAGGAGGCGGATCGGGCGGCGATGTTGCGCATGGGCCCGCAGCTCGTCGCCGCCGTGCAGCGTGCCCTCGCCGCCGACGTGTTGCGCGTCCCAATGCTGGCTCGGCCGCCGGTGGCCCCGCGGCGCGGCGACACCGCGCCGCGCGCGCGGGCGCGCTGCGCCGTCGCGCTCGCCGCGTCCACGGGTGGCCCCCGCGCGCTCGCGGACGTGCTGCCACGCCTCGCCCGGGGGTGCGGCGCCGCCGTGCTCGTGGTGCAGCACATGCCCCCCAAGTTCACCCGCAGCCTCGCCGAGCGGCTGGACTCGATGAGCGCGCTGCGCGTCGTGGAAGCGGACGACGGCGCGCCGCTCGTCGTGGACACGGCGTACGTGGCCCCGGGCGATTATCATATGCGAGTGGTGCCCGCCGCCGACGGTCCCGTGATCGCGCTCGACCAGAGCGTGCCGGTGTGGGGCGTGCGCCCGGCCGCGGACCCCCTGTTCCGGTCCGTGGCGGCCGTGTTCGGGGCGCAGAGCGTCGGCGTGGTGCTGACGGGGATGGGGCGCGACGGCGCCGAGGGGCTGCGGGCGATCCGCGACGCCGGCGGCGGCGGCATCGCCCAGGATCGCGCGTCGTCCGTCATTCCCGGAATGCCCGCCGCCGCGGTGCAGGCCGGGGGCGTGGACGCGGTTCTGCCGCTCGGCCAGATTGCCGAGCGGGTCATGATCGAATTGGTCCGGAGGCGCGGGAATGTGCGCGAGTAGACTCGCGACCGTGAGGGCGTTCTTTAGGGCGGCTCAGCACCAGTGGCCGTGTCGCGGCTTCAGCCGCGCCATCCCGTGAGCCGGGGCTATTTGCTGGTCCGCGCCGAAGGGAAGCCGTACGGGTTGCCCCTGGCACGCGTGCTCGAGGTCGGCGACCTGGGCGAGGTGTTGGAGGTGCCGCGCGCCCTCCAGGCGATGCGCGGCCTCACGCCGCTGCGCGGCCGCCTCGTCCCGCTGGTGCACCTCGGGGCGCTCCTGGGCGAGCGCCCCCCTCCCGCCGAGCGCGGCCACACGGCCGTGCTCGTCGCGCTGGGTGAGCGCTCGGTGGCGTTCGAGGTGGACGACGCCGACGACGTGGTGCGCGAGGCGATGCTGCCCGTGCCCGGCGGGGAGTCACTCCCGTGGGCGGCGGGCGTCGCGCGGCGCATGGGGACCCTGGTGCCGATCCTCGACCTCGACGCCCTGGGAGACCGCATCGGGTGAGCACCGGCGACGACGTCCAACTCGTGACCTTCCGGATCGCCGGGCAGGACTTCGCCTTCAACATCTTCCAGGTGGAGCGGATCCTGCGCTACGACACGCCGGCCCCCCTGCCCAAGGCACCCGACTTCCTGGAAGGGATCCTGCAGTATCAGGGGACCGCAGTCCCGCTGATCGATCTTCGCAAACGGCTGGGGGTGCCGGCCCCCCTGCGCGAGGAGACCCGCATCGTCGTCCTCCAGTGGGATGGGTCGAAGCTCGGCATCGTCGTGGACGCGGTGACCGAGGTGTTGCAGGTGGTGGCGACAGAGGTCACGGCGCCGCCCGCCATCGTGAAGGGCCTCGCCGCCGAGTACATCACCGGCTTCATCGTGAAGGATGGGCGCACCATCATCGTGCTCAACACGGGGCGGCTGCTGAATTCGCAGGAGAAGCTCGCGCTGGAGACGGCGGTACAACCGACCGGGCAGGAGAAAACGACGGCGTGACGACCGAGAGTCCGATCCGCGCCCTGCGGGCCGAATACGACGCGATCGCGCGCAAGCTCGGCGGCGTCGGGGGGGCCGCCGAGCGGGAAGCGGTGAAGCGCGAGATCATCGCCTACTTCAAGCAGGTGGACGCCCTGATCGCCGAGCTGGGCGAGCTCAGGGAGGACATCCGCAAGCTCGTGGACCGCTACAAGCAGGTCGCCGCCTCCACGGCGGAAGCCTCGGCGCCCGAGTTCACCGGGTCGCGGCCCGCCCTGCACGCCGACCACATCGGCGCGTCGACCTTCATCGAGAAGGG
>QHUR01000167.1 GCA_003221995.1 Gemmatimonadota bacterium
CGGGCAGCTGCACCGCTGCGGGGGCTACGGCTGGCAACTGGGGGACGAAGGTGGCGGGTACTGGCTCGGGCGGCGGGCGCTGGATGCGGCCGCGCGGGCCCGGGACGGGCGCGGCGAAGGCTCGACCCTGCTCGCCCGGCTGCTCTCGGCGCTCGGTCTGGAGGGCTTCGACGACCTCGTGCGCTGGACCGCCACGGCAACGCCCCCCCAGGTGGCCGCGCTCGCGCCCCACGTGCTGAACGCGGCCCGCGAGGGGGAGGCGTTGGCGCTGCGGATCCTGAGCGACGCGGCCGCGGAGCTCGCGACGCTGGCGCGCGCCCTCGAGCGCTTCTTCCCGGGAGCGGACGAGATACCGGTCGCCCTTGCGGGCGGTCTCCTGTTCGCGACCTCGCCACTCGCCGCGGTGCTGCGGCAGACGCTCGCGGCCGAAATGCCGCGGGCCCGGCTGCAGACCGGGCCCGTGGACACGGCGCTCGGGGCGCTGAAGCTCGCGGCGCTAGGATAGACGGGAGCGGGGAGCTGTACGTCGCGGTGAGGCGGAGGGTACCGCTCCCTGCTCCCCGCTCCCGGTCTAGGCCACCTGCAGCCGTGCCGGTTCCCGGGTCACGGCGCGCGGGTCCCATTCGCCCTCCGCCCGCGCCACGTAGACGGCGGCGGTCAGGTCGCCGCACACGTTGATCGTGGTGCGGCACATGTCGAGGATCCGGTCCACGCCAAGGATGATCGCGATCCCCTCCGGCGGCACCCCGACCGTTGCGAGCACTACCATGAGGAGCGGGAGCGAGCCACCCGGCACGCCGGCGGCGCCCACGGCCGTGATCACGCTCAGCACCAGCACCACGACCTGCGTCCCGAGGCTGAGCGAGACGCCGAACACCTGGGCCAGGAACAGCACGGTCACGCCCTCGTACAGGGCGGTGCCGTTCATGCACATGGTCGAGCCGAGCGGCAGCACGAAGCCTGCGATCTTGGGGGGGATGCCGAGCTCCTCCTCGGCGACGGCGATGTTGGTCGGCAACGTGGCATTGCTCGAGCTGGTCGAAAACGCCGTGACGACGCTCGCGCGGATGCGGCTCCAGAACACGGCCGGCCTGAGTCCCCCGAACACCCGCACCAGGAGCGACAGACTCACCGCGCCGTGCACCAGCAGCCCCGCGAGCACGATGGCCACGTACAACCCCAGCTGCCGCAGCAGTCCCCACCCGAAACGCGATGTGGTGAAGAAGATCAGGCCGAACACGCCGTACGGAGCGAGCTTCATCGCGAGGTCGATGATCTTGACGATCGCCTCGCCGACCGCGTCGAGCACCCGGACGAGCGGGCGCGCCCGTTCTTCGGGGATCAGGGTGAGCGCCGCTCCGAATACCAGCGAAAAGAAGATCACCCCCAGCAGGTCCATCCCCGCCGCTGCCTGGATGGGATTCCTGGGCACCATGTTCACGAAGGTGTCGATGCCGAAATGCGTCGTGCCGGCCGCCTGCAGCCCCTGCGCCTGCGCGCGGTAGGTCGTCATCAGCTGCTCGCGGACGTCCGCCGGGAGACCGGCCCCCGGTTGGAACAGGTTCACGAGCCCGAGGCCGATCGCAGCCGACAGCGCCGTGGAGAGCAGGAAGTACACCAGCGTCCGGATCCCCACCCGCCCCACCTTGCGGATGTCACCGATGCCCGCGACTCCCAGCGCGATCGACGTGAACACGAGCGGGATCACGGTCATCAAGAGCAGGCGCAGGAACACCTGCCCCACGGGGCCCGCCACGTTGTCCCCGATCCATCGCACCCACGCGGCATCCGGCGCGAGGGCGTTCGCAGTGACGCCGCACACGGCACCGAGGACCAGGCCGAGGACGATCTTGGTGTGGGGCTTCACGCCATCTCGCGAGCCGTGGGGTGCAGCCGGCTGTGGCGATAGCCGTACCACCCGTACAGGACCAGACCAATGGCGAGCCACACGGCGAACCGCACCCACGTCTCGAGCGGCAGTCCGACCATCACGAACAGGCACAAAGCGGCGCCGGTGAGTGACACAAACCACACAAACGGCACGCGGAAGGGCCGGGGGCGGTCGCGGTCGGTGTGGCGGAGCACCAGCACGCCGACGCACACGAGGACGAACGCGAACAGGGTGCCGATGTTGGTGAGGTTATAGGTCTCCCCCGCGTCCCCGATGAGCGACCACAGTCCCACGAAGACCCCCGTAATCAGCGTCGTGATATGAGGCACGCGGGTCTTGGCGTGCACCCTGGCGGCCCACGGCGGCAGGAGCCCGTCGCGCCCCATCGCGAAGAAAATGCGTGGCTGCCCGTACTGGAACACCAGCAGTACCGCCGACATCGAGACGATCGCGCCGAGCGCGACGATCCACCCTACCGTCGTGAAGCCTGCGCTGTTCAGGGCCTTGGCAAGCGGATCGGCGACGCCGAGCTCACTGTACGGCACCATCCCGGTGAGGACGGCGCCCACGATCATGTAGATGATGGTGCAGATCGCGAGCCCGCCCAGGATCCCAATCGGGAGGTTGCGCTGCGGGTTCTTCGTTTCCTCCGCGGCGGTCGAGATGGCGTCGAACCCGATGTAGGCGAAGAAGACGATCGCCGCGCCTTGATGGATGCCGCGGAAACCGTTGGGAGCGAACGGGTGGTAGTTCGCCCGACTGAGGTGGGTGAGACCGGCGATGATGAACAGACCGAGCACCAGCAGCTTGATCGTCACCATGATGTTGTTCGCCGTGGCGCTCTCGCGGACCCCCAGCAGGAGAAGCCAGGTGATGACCACGACGATCAGGAAGGCCGGCAAATTGACGAGGATCGGGATGCCGGCCAGGTGCGGCGCGGTCTGGAGCAGGCCGTGGACGGCGGGATCGGGGGCGAGGAGCGCCGTCCGGTATCCCGTCGTGAGCCAGACGGGAAGGTGGACATCGAAGCTCCGGAGCAGTGATGTGAAGTAGTCCGCCCAGGAGATGGCCACCGCGACGTTGCCGACGGCGTATTCAAGGATCAGATCCCATCCGATCACCCAGGCGACGAGCTCGCCGAGGGTCGCATACGAATAGGCATACGCGCTGCCCGCCTGCGGGATCATCGCCGCCAGCTCGGCATAGCACAGGCCGGCGAGCGCGCAGCACACGCCGAGCAGGAGAAACGACAGGACGAGCGCGGGCCCCGCGCCGCTGCGGACGAGATGCCCGGCGGCGTCGTACTGCCCCGCCGCCGCCGTCCCGATCGCCCCGAAGATCCCGGCGCCGATCACGGCGCCGATGCCGAGCATGATGAGGTCGCCGGCGCCCAGCGCCCGCTTCAGCGCGTACGGGCTCTCGCCCTGAACGAGCAGCTCCGAGATCGGCTTGCGGGAGAAGAGCTGGGACATGATGCGAGACCTCAGACGTCAGACGTCAGACATCAGAACCGCCACGCTGACGTCTGACGTCTGATGTCTGACGTCTGATGTCTGACGTCTCATACGAACAGCGGAGCCAAGACCAACGTCACCGTACTGAGCAGTTTGATCAGCACGTGCAGCGACGGGCCCGCGGTGTCCTTGAACGGATCGCCCACCGTGTCGCCCACGACGCCCGCCTTGTGCGCCGGGCTCCCCTTGCCGCCGTACTGCCCCGTCTCGATGAATTTCTTGGCGTTATCCCAGGCGCCGCCGCCATTGTTCAGCATGGTGGCGACCAGGATGCCACCGATCGTGCCCACCATCAGGAAGGCCGCTACCGCCTCGGCGCCGACGTGGAAGAGCTTGAAGACGAGCCCGACGGCGATCGGCATCCCGACGGCCAGCAGCCCCGGCGCTACCATCTCCTTGAGCGCGCCGACGGTTACGATGTCCACCGCCCGGCCGTAGTCGGGCTTGGACGTGCCCTTGAGGATGCCGGGGTCGGCCTGGAACTGGCGGCGGACCTCCTTGATCACGCTGACCGCCGCCCGCGTCACCGCGCCGATCGCGAGCGCCGAGAACCAGAACACGAGCATCGCGCCGAGCAGACCGCCCACGAACACCTCGGGCTTCGAAATGTCCACGGCGGCGAGCGGCGAGCCCAGGGCGCGGACCTCGTCGAGATACGCCGAGAACAGGAGGAAGGCGGCGAGCGCGGCGGAGCCGATCGCGTATCCCTTGGTCAGCGCCTTGGTGGTGTTGCCGACCGCGTCGAGGCGGTCGGTGCGGCGCCGGATGTCCTCGGGCTGATGGGACATCTCGATCACGCCGCCCGCGTTGTCGGTGATCGGGCCGAAGGTGTCCATGGCGAGGATGTAGGCGGCGGTGCCGAGCATGCCCATGGTGGCGACGGCGGTCCCGAAGAGGCCCGCGTGCTCCAGCCCGCTCGAGGCGCCGATCTTGTAAGACGCGATGATCGCCGCCCCGATGGCGAACGTCGGGAGCGCCGTGCACTCGAGCGCCACGGCGAAGCCCGCGATGATGTTCGTCGCCGGGCCGGTGACGGACGCGGCGGCGATCGATTGCACGGGGCGGTAGCGGTATTCGGTGTAGTACTGGGTGATGTACACGAAGGCGATGGAGGTGGCGATTCCGATCACGCCGCACACCGCGAAGTGCCACCAGGCCTGCGGTGCCGTGACGGGGTTGAGGAGCCACCAGGTCCCCCCCGTGAAGCCGGCGGCCGCCAGCACCGCCGTCGCCATGTAGCCGCGGTTCAGCG
>QHUR01000171.1 GCA_003221995.1 Gemmatimonadota bacterium
ACCCGATCTCCCTGGCGCGGCGCTACCTCGACGGCGCCGACCTGGTCCTGGTGGAGGGATTCGCCGCCCAGCCGCTCCCGAAGATCGAGACCTACCGGCTCGCTTGCGGCCAGGACCCGCTGTACGACCCGGCGCGCCCCGACGCGGAGCTCTGGGTGGCGATGATCACCGACAACTCCCGCTATCGCGCCGCCTTTCCCGTCTTCCGCTTCAGCGACACGGCGTGGCTCATGACACTCGCCAACATCGCCTGGGACCGCGCCAAGGTTCTCGACCCCTGAGATGCTGTCGCCCGCCGAAGCGGCCCGCCTGATCCTCGAGCACGTCCGACCCCTCGAGACGATCCGGCGCCCCCTGCGGGAGGCGCTGGACCTCGTGCTCGCCGAGGACGTCGCCAGCCCGATCGACCTGCCGGGCTGGGACAACTCCGCGATGGACGGCTACGCCGTCCGCTCGGCGGACGTGGCCGGCGCGTCTTCCGAGCGCCCGGTCGCGCTGCGCGTCATCGAGACCGTACCCGCGGGCCGTTTCCCCGAGCGGGCGCTCGGGCCAGGGGAGGCCACCCGCATCTTCACCGGCGCGCCGCTCCCCGCGGGAACGGACGGCGTGATCCGCCAGGAGGACACGGATCCGCTCCCGGACGGGCGCGTGGCGGTGCGCAACGACCGAGACAACGGGCGTAACGTGCGGCGCCGGGGCGAGGACATCCGGGCGGGCGCCCTGGTGCTCGCCCGGGGAGCGGCCCTCGGGCCGGCGCAGCTCGGGGTCCTCGCCTCCATCGCGTACGGCACGCCGCTCGTGCATCGCCCGCCGCGCGTCGCGTTCATGGGCACGGGCGACGAGATCGTGGACCTCGACCACGCGGACGAGATCCTCGCGGGGAAGAAGATCGCGACCTCGAACTCCTACACGCTGCACGGCATGATCCGTCGGGCCGGCGGGATCCCGCTGGACCTCGGCGTGGCGCGCGACACCAAGGACAGCCTTCGCGAGCACCTCTCGGGGGGGGGGGCGCGCGACGCGGATCTGCTCGTCACCAGCGCCGGCGTGAGCGTAGGCGAGCACGACCTGGTGCGCGACGTCCTCACCGCGCTCGGGTGCGACATGAAGCTGTGGCGCATCCGCATGCGCCCGGGGGCGCCGCTCGGCTTCGGGCTGCTCGACGGCCGGCCCTGGATCGGACTCCCGGGCAACCCGGTGAGCACCATGGTCACCTTCGAGCTGTTCGTGCGGCCGGTCATCCGGCGGCTGCTCGGGCACGCCCTCCCGTTCCGGCGCACGGTCACGGTGTGCGTGGCGGAGCCGATCACCCTGGGACCGAAGCTGCGGCACTACCTGCGGGCGATCGTCGCACCCCAGGGCGCGGACGGAGCGCTGGTGGCGCGCTTGACGGGGCCGCAGGGTTCCGGCATCCTCACGTCCATGGCGCGCGCCAACGCACTCCTGATCGTGCCCGAGGACCACCCGGCGGTCGCCGTGGGAGAGGTGTTGCGGGCACTGCTGCTGGACGACCCCCATCACGTCGCCGAGGCTCCGTTCTAAGTGCGCGTGCCGACGCAGCTCCGGCGCCCCCTCCGGCTCGCCGGCGCGCTTCTCCTGATCGGGCTCGTGTACTTGGGGAATACCAAGACTCCGCCCGAGTTCCGGTTCGGCATCCTGTACGTCATCCCCGTACTGCTCGCCGCCTGGCACGACGGTCTCGGCTGGGGGATCGTCTTCGCGTTCGCCACCGCGCTGCTGCGTCTCTTCGTGGGGATGGACCAGATGCCGCCCGGCACGTCGCTCGCGGCGCGGCTCGCGAACGAGGGCGCGTACCTCGGGGTGGTCGGCGTCGCCATCGCCGGCCTGTCGCAGCTGCGGCGGACGCAGGGGGAGCTGCACCAGCTGGCGACCCAGGACACGCTCACCAGCGTCCTCAACGCGCGCGCCTTCTCCCAGGAGCTGGGCCAGGAGCTGGGCCGCAACCGGCGCTACGGGCGCCCGCTGGCGCTGATCTACCTCGACCTGGACGACTTCAAGCGGGTGAACGACGCGCACGGGCACGCGACGGGCGACGCGGTGCTGCGTCTCGTCGCGGACGCGATGCGCTCCGCCGTGCGCCAGGCGGACATCGTCGGCCGGCTCGGAGGCGACGAGTTCGCGGTCCTGATGCCCGAGACCGACGGCACGGTCGCCAACGCCGCGGCCGCACGGCTGGCGAGCAGCATCCGGACCGTGTTCCGCGGCACCCCGTCCGTGACCGCGAGCATCGGGGTCGTGTCCTGGACCGGCGGTAACACGGACACGGACGACGTGCTCCGCAAGGCCGACGCGGCGATGTACGAAGCCAAACGGACGGGCAAGGACCGGGTCGTGCAGGTGGCGATCTGAACAGCGCCCCGTGGTGAAGACCCTGCAGGAGCTGTTCCTGATCTTCACCTCCGTGCTGTTCATCGTCGACCCGCTGACCGCCGTGCCCGGCTTCCTCGCGATGACGGCGCGCGACCCGCCCGCAGTGCGCCGCGCGATGGCGCGCCGCGGTGCCTGGACGTGCGCGATCACACTGACGGCATTCGCGCTGGGCGGCGGCCTGATCTTCCGGCTGTTCGGCATCACGATCGGCGCGTTCAAGATCGCGGGCGGGATCTTGATCGGACTCAACGCGCTCGACATGGTGCAGGCGCGGCGCAGCCAGCAGAGGGAAACGCCCGCCGAGCAGGCGGAGGGCATCGAGAAGGAGGACGTCGGCATCATGCCGCTCGGCGTGCCGATGCTCGCGGGACCCGGCGCCATCTCGACCGTCATGGTGCTCACGGGCGCTTCCAAGGGCATCGTCATCACCGTCGGCGTCTTCACCGCGATCGCGCTCACCGCCTACCTGTCGTATCTGACGCTCGCCGCCGCGGCGCGCGTCGAGCGGCGGCTTGGCCAGACGGGGATGCGGATCCTCACACGGCTGATGGGGCTGGTGCTGTGCGCGATCGCGGTGCAGTTCGTGGTGGATGGAATAAAGATGACCGGGCTGGCGGGAAGGTAGAGACGTCAGACGTCAGACATCAAACGTCAGCACTAAGGACTGAGTCATGCGGACCATCACCCTCCTTGCGGCAGGCGTCGGCTGGCTCGTCGGGACGCCGACCATCGTCGAATACGACATTCCGACGCCCAACAGCGCCCCCCACTGCCTCGTCGCCGCCCCGGATGGTCTCATCTGGTTCGCCGAAATCGGCGCCAACAAGCTGGGGCGGTTCGACCCGCAGACGGAAAAGTTCACCGAGTGGCCGGTGCCCACCGCCGACGGACGCCCGCACGGCATCACCTGGGCCTCGGACGGACGGCTCTACTTGACCGAGCAGCGTGGCAACAAGATCGCCGCCTTCGACCCGAAGGCCGAGCGCTTCAGCGAGTATCCGCTCCCGCACGATGGCTCGGGCCCGCACACGCCGATCCAGGGCCCGGACGGGATGATCTGGTTCACCGAGCAGGCCGGGAACCGCATCGGGCGTCTCGATCCCGCGACCGGCAAGATCGTGGAGTACGACGTCCCGACCCCGCGCGCCAACGCCTACGGCATCATCGGGTCGCGGCAGGAGATGGCCGTCTACTTCGCGGAGCTCGAGGGGCACAAGCTCGGCCGCGTGGATGTGCGTACGGGGAAGGTGACGGAGTTTCCGACGCCCACGCCGAACTCCGGCGTCCGGCGGCTCGCCATCGACCGCAGCGGCGGGATCTGGATGAGCTACAACCGCGCGGGCAAGGTGGCGCGCTTCGACCCGAGTACCAAGGCCTTCAAGGAGTACGACGCGCCGGGAGGCCCCCATGG
This sequence comes from Gemmatimonadota bacterium, assembly GCA_003221995.1. Classification (GTDB taxonomy): domain Bacteria; phylum Gemmatimonadota; class Gemmatimonadetes; order Gemmatimonadales; family GWC2-71-9; genus AG29. The sequence goes on from QHUR01000171.1 coordinate 3,803, forward strand.
CCAGCCGTACACGATCGAGGTGGACTCGACCGGGCACGTCTGGTTCAACCAGTTCGACCCGACCGCGAACGACCTGGTCGAGCTCGATCCCACGAGCGGGAAGATGACGAGCTACAAGATCCCGAGCGGGCCGGCGCTGGTGCGCAAGCTCACCGTGGACGCGCACAACACCGTGTGGTATGCGAACAACGGGCAGTCGAAGATCGGGAAGGTAAAGCGATGACCCCTCGGGGGGCGCCCCCCGACGAACGGCGCGCAGCCGCACCAGCGCGACTCCGTCGCCGCTACGGGACCCCCGAGGGGCCGTTCACAACCTCTCGGGTTACAAGCTCGGCAGGATAGTGGACGCGCGATACTAGGGAATCCCCTGGAAGCGACACCGGGGAAAGCC
>QHUR01000172.1 GCA_003221995.1 Gemmatimonadota bacterium
AGCGGGACCAGATTGGAGAGGAGCAGGAAGAGGGCGAACAGGAGGACCAGCACGACGAGGCCCAGGCGACGCCGCCGACGAGGCGGCAGACGGGCTACGCTTAGAGGAGGGGTCATGAAGAGGAAACTAACAGAGGAGCGGGGGTGCGAGTCGCGTCTTAGGCCTCGTCGGACGGCACGGTCCACATGAGCACGTTCGGCGCGTACCGGCGAAACAGCCGGGGCGCGGTCGCGGCCCGCTTGGTCACGACCACCACCGCGTCGTCCGCTTCCCTCACTCCGACTAGGGCGAGTCGTACCTGGCCGTCCGCCTGCGCCTGGAAGGTGAAGCTGTCATGCGACGGACGGGTCGCATACGGTCTCGCCCACGCGGGCGGCTTGGCGCCCGAGAACGCGATGACCTGCAGGGGCTGCGCGAGTGTGACGTCAGAGAGGACCTGCCGCTCGTACCAGGTGCTCGTGCCCGAGCTCGGGTCCTTGGTGTGGCGATGGCCGGTCTTCGGGTAGGTCGTCTGCCTGCCCGCAGGACCGCAGGCGACAATCACCCCGTCGGCGGTGCTGCTTACCGACGCGACCTGGTACGGCGTTCCGTGCCACACTCCCACCACGTCAATGTCTCTTGGCATGCAAGAAAGGTAGCAGCGCGGCCGGCCTGGGGCGCTGCCCCGCGCGGCGTGTCGCAAGAGCGCCGTGCTGTGAGTAATGCTGTGAGTTTCTCACGACACTCGGTTGATCTTCGGGACTGCTGTTACGACACCGATGCCCAGAACACCGCGTGAATACTACTGGGTGTCGTAACTCGGCCCTCTAACGAGTCGCATGGGGTTCAGGGGGTCGCGGGTTGAGCTTCGGCGCCTGCGGCGCCTTCGCTCCGCTTGCCGGGCTGCGCCCGGCACCGCCGAAAGGCTCGCCGTTTGTCGTTGTAACTAGCACTTGACAATACTCCTCGCGAGGAGTAATTATCAGCCATGCCAGTTCCCACGCCTGCCGCCGCAATGGCGATTCGCGATTCGCTGGAAGAGGAGGTGCTGATCGCGCTGGTCCGGGCCGCATGGCTGGCGGCCGAGCGATCCACTGCGGTGACTGCCGCCGCCGGGCTCTCGCCGTCGCAATACAACGTCCTTCGAATTCTCCGCGCGGCGGGGCGGGGTGGACTATCCTGCACCGAGATCGGAGCGCGCATGGTGACGCGTGATTCCGATCTCACTCGGCTGATGTCAGGTCTGGCTCGCGCAGGACTCGTTGTGCGCGGTACCGATTCCAACGATCGCCGTCGCAGCACCAATCGGATCACTGCCGGGGGGAGGGCCCTGCTTCGTCATCTCGATCGGGACGTGGCCGACGCCGCGAAGCAAACCCTTGGTCATCTCGGTCGTACTCGACTCACCGCGCTCCGCGACCTGCTGGTCGCCTTCGCACCACCCCAACTCTCGGACCTCACATGACACATCGCTCTCGCCTCTCCGCATTGCTGCTGCCGTTCGCGCTCCTCGCCTCCACTCCTCGCGTGGAGCACCCCGCTGAGGAACAGCTGCGCGCGTTGTTGGCCACCTATGAAACGTCCCTGAACGCCGGGGACGCGGCTCGAATCGAACAGCTCTACGCCGAGGACGGCGTCTTCATGCCCGCTGGCTTCCCGACGGCGTCTGGCAGGTCGGCGGTCCGAGGCGCGTACGACGCGGTTTTTTCGAACATCCGTATCGCGATCCACTTCACCGTCGACGAGCTGACGGTGAAGGGCGATGTCGCGTACGCGCGGACCCACTCGGCGGGCACGGCCACCGTTGTGGCCACGGGAGCGAGCGGGCCCGAGGCGAACCGGGAACTCTTCATTTTCGCGCGGGGACCGGGCGGCTGGAAGATCGCTCGCTACATGTTCAACAAGGCATCATGACCAAGAGAATTCGCGTCGGCATCATCGGCGCTCATCCGGATCGCGGCTGGGCGGCGCAGGCGCACATCCCTGCCTTGAAGTCGCTCCCGGATGACTTCGAGATCACGGCGGTGTCCACCAGCCGGCGCGAATCCGCTAATGCCGCCAGCCGGCGCTTCGGAGTGCCGCTCGCGTTCGATAACACCCAAGGCCTCGTGAACAGCGCCGACGTTGACGTCGTCGCGATCACCGTGAAGGTGCCGCATCACTTCGAGCTGGCGACTGCGGCGCTCACCGCGGGGAAGGCCGTGTATTGCGAATGGCCGCTCGGCAACGGCTTACAGGAGGCGGAGAAGCTGGCCGCACTGGCGAAGCAGCAAGGCGTCCTCGCTGTGGCGGGGTTGCAGGCCCGGGCTGCGCCGTCGGTGGTCTACGTGCGCGACCTGGTCCGGCAAGGGTACGTCGGCGAGGTGCTCTCCACCACGCTGATCGCCTCGGGAATGGGTTGGGGACCGACGGTGGAGCCGTACAACGCGTACCTCAACGACAGGAAGAACGGCGCGACGATGCTCTCGATCGCGCTCGGCCACGCGGCGGACGCGCTGTGCTACAGCCTCGGCGAGGTCCGAGAGCTCTCGGCCACGCTGACCATGCGACGAAAGTCATTCACGATCGCGGGTACGGGAGAGCGCAGGCCGATGAACGCGGACGATCAGGTGTGCGTCGTCGGACTGCTTGAGGGCGGCGCCGCGCTCTCGATTCACTATCGCGGCGGGCGTTCGCGCGGCACGAACCTGCTCTGGGAGATCAACGGCACCGAGGGCGACCTACAGGTTACGGCTGACGGCGGCCAGGCCCAGATCTTCGAGATGACCGTACGTGGCGGCAGCGGCGCGCAGGCCTCGCTCGAGGTCCTGCCCGTGCCGCAGCAGTACCGGTTCTCGCCGCTGCACGGCCCTTCCACCAACGTTGCCCAGGCGTACGCGCGTTTCGCCCGCGACTACCGCGAGGGAACGCATCTCTGCCCCACCTTCGACGACGCGGTCACGCGCCATCGGATGTTGGACGCGATCGAGAAGGCCGCGGCAACCGGTCAGCGTCAAACGCCCGGTTGATCCGGCGGGAGCATGCATAATCGCTGGAGATGTTTGCCGTAATGTTTGCCGTTCCATGACCGCCGATGCCTACCAATGCGGTCTGTTCATGCACATACGTGCCGAAAAAACAAAGGCCCCGCATCAACGTGCAGGCGCTACGCGCGCTCCCTTCTCGGCCAAGGCCGCGTCGGTCTCCTCTGGCGGGAGGCGGATGATCAGCTCGTCGCCGTGAACGCCGCAGCACAAGTTGCCGCGCAGCAGAAAGGCCAGGCCACCGAACATTTGCTTCTTGCTCACCAGCCGACGCTGCCCCAGTAGCTGGCGGACCCGCGCGGCCAGTTTCTCACTGAAGGCCATGTGTCCCTGTTGGCTCGGCCCTCCGCCGATGAATCAGGCCGAGGAGCACGCCGAACAGCGTGTACTGCACGAACGCCACGCTCCCCTCCACCGCGATCCACGACGCTATCGACGGAATAGCGTACTTGCCGGCCTCCCCCAGGACGATGTACGACGCGAGAAAGCCCCCCAGCGCCCAAGAGAACTTGACGCCGTCCCACACCGCGACGCTACCGCGTTGGAAGGCAGGGAAGAGCAGGGCGAAGAGGACGCCCTGGATCAGCATCGACCCGAGCCCCATCGCGATGACCGGCTCGGCGCGCATGATGGGGATCGCCGCGTAGTGGGCGGCGAACACGGCGAAATGAGACGCGCCCTGGACGCCGAACGTGGCTGCCACGTAGGCGAGGACGGTCAGACCGATGGTGGCGGGCTTGCGGGCTTCCATGGTGCTCTCTCCGTAGCTTTTGTGATGCAAGTAAGATATCATCAGACTTGCATCATGCAAGTCACGTGAGCTCCGGAGGGAGGAGGGATCAGGTGAAGCGCACCACTCGGCGATCGGACTGCCCGATCAACTTCGCCCTGCAGACCTTCGGAGACGGTTGGAGCCTCCTCGTCATCCGAGACCTGATGTTCACCGACCGACGGACGTACACCGACTTCCTCCGTGCCGACGAGGGGATCGCAACGAACGTTCTGGCGGACCGGCTCAAGCAGCTCCGGGCCCTGGGCCTCATCCGGCGACGGGGGCGAGGGCGCGGCGCGACGTATGCGTTGACCGAGAAGGGACTCGATCTCCTGCCCGCCATGCTCGAACTCGTCTCGTGGAGCGCCCGTCATGACCGCCACACTGCGGCGCCACCCGATTTCGTGGCCCGGATTCGGCGGGACCGGGAGGCCGTGGCGACCGAGCTGCGAACGCACCTAAGGCGGCGACACGGCCTCGACTCTCGCTCGTCGCGGCCAGGAACCGTAGGGTGAGCCCCATGCCCCTCCTCGACGTGGCTCTTGCTCTGTGACGCCACCCAAAAGAAAGCGCAACATCGGGGTTGCATTTAAAAGGACTGGGTGGTATAATACGCAACACAAGTGTTGCACATCAAATAACGGCCTTCTACCTGATTGCGGAGGGAATCAACTCATGGCAGTCAAACCCCAAGTGCCAAGGGACA
>QHUR01000169.1 GCA_003221995.1 Gemmatimonadota bacterium
GTGGTGAGTTGCCGCGTATTGCCGCCACGTTAAACAAGGTGCTAAAAAGCGACCGCCCGCGGCATTTGTTGCCCGGGCTTCTTGTTTGGTGACCCGATGACTTCGACGCTCGCCTCCGCGCTCACGCCCGCCCCCCGCTTCCCGCCGCGCGCCCGGCCGCTCCGCTGCAGGAGCTGCGGCGCCGACCGCGCGGCGGCGCCGGTCGCGATCTGCGGGCAGTGTCTCGGCCCCCTTGACCCCGTCTACGATCCCGCCCGCGCGCTTCCCGACCGCGCGACCATCGCGGCCCGGGCGCCCTCGTTGTGGCGTTATCGCGAGTGGCTCCCCTTCGAGGGCGACATCGTCCACTCGCTCGACACGGGGTTCACGCCGCTCCTCGAGACTCCCAGACTCGCCCGCCGCCTCGGGGTGGCGCGGGCCTGGGTGAAGAACGACACCGTCTCGCATCCCTCGCTCTCCTTCAAGGACCGGGTGGTGGCCGCCGCGCTCAACGCCGCCGCCGCCTTCGGGCTCGAGACCGTGGGGTGCGCGTCCACGGGCAACCTCGCGAACGCCGTCGCCGCGCACGCCGCGCGGGCCGGGCTCGAGGCGTGGATCTTCGTGCCGCACGAGCTCGAAACCGGGAAGGTGGTCGCCACGAGCGTGTACCGGCCGCATCTCGTGCGCGTGCGGGGCACGTACGACGACGTAAACCGGCTGTGCGCCCAGGTGGCGGACCGCTTCGGCTGGGGGATCGTCAACGTCAACCTGCGGAGCTACTACGGCGAGGGCTCGAAGACGCAGGCGTTCGAGATCGCCGAGCAGCTCGGGTGGCGGCTGCCGACCGCCGTCGTGGCGCCGATGGCGGGTGGGTCGCTCGTGACCAAGCTGCACAAGGGATTCGGCGAGTTCCGCGAGGCCGGCCTAGTCGCGGGCGAGCACCCGCGGTTGTACGGGGCCCAGGCGGAGGGCTGCGCGCCGATTGTGCGGCTGGTGGAGCGGGGCGACGACCGCATCGTCCCCGAGATCCCGAAGACCATCGCGCTCTCGATCGCGATCGGCAACCCCGCGGACGGCGTGTACGCCGCCCGCGCGATCCGCACGACGGGCGGCTGGGCGCAGGCGGTGACGGACGCGGAGCTGGTGGCGGGGATCCGCGTGCTGGCCGAGGACGCGGGCGTCTTCGCCGAGACGGCGGGCGGCGTGACGATCGCGGCGGCGCTGGCACTGGCGCGCGGCGGGCGCCTCCGGCCGGAGGACGAGGTGGTCCTGTGCATCACGGGGCACGGGCTGAAGACCATCGAGGCGGTGAGCGGGGTGCTCCCCGAGGGTCCCACGATCGCGCCGAAGCTGCGCGAGGTGGCCGCGCTGGTGGAAGCAAGCGGAGCCCGATGAGCGCCGCCGTGACGGTGCGGGTGCCGGGATCGACGTCCAACCTGGGCGCCGGCTTCGACTGCGTCGGGATCGCGATCGACCGCTGGATCCGGGTGGCGGCGCGGCGGGAAGAATCACGCGCCGCGCCGATCACGATCGAGCGGCGCGGCGCGCTGGCGGGCCTCACCCTGCCGGCCGAGCGCGACCTGCTGTACCAGGGCTTCCGCAGCGCCTGCCGCGCGGCGGGGCGCGAGCCCCCGCCGGGGCTCGTGCTCGAGGCGAGCTCCGACATCCCGATCGCCCGCGGGCTGGGCTCCTCCGCCGCCGCGGTGGTGGCAGGGGCGGCGGCCGCCGCGGGGCTGCTCGCGCTCGATCTCAGCGACGAGACGCTCGCCGCGCTCTGCGTCGAACTGGAAGGCCATCCCGACAACGTCGCGGCCGCGATCTACGGCGGCGCGACTCTGGTCCTGCGGGGCGCGGCGGGGAAGCTCGCCTTCACCCCGCTCCCGGTGCACCCGTCGCTCGTCCTCGTATTCGCCGTCCCCGACTTCGGCGTCGAGACGGAGCGGGCGCGGGCGGTGCTGCCGCATGTCGTGCCACACCGGTCCGCCGTGACCGCAGCGGCGCGGAGCGCGGCGCTGGTGCACGGGCTGGCGCACGCCGACGCCGCGCTGCTCGCGGCGGGGCTCGACGACGTGCTCCACGTGCCGTACCGCCGCTCGCTGGTGCGCCACTACGACGCGGTGGTCGCCGCGGCACGCGGGGCGGGAGGGTTCGGCGCGACGCTGTCGGGCTCGGGCTCCGCGATCGTGGCCGTCGCGCCGTTCGAACGGGCGGCCGCAGTGGAGCAGGCGATGGCGCGCGCCTGGCAGGAGCAGGGCGTCGCCGCAGAAACGTTCCGCGTCGCGCGCCGCGTGGGCGGCTACGAGACGACGCCCCAGGACATTTCCTCCCGGAGGTCGTGACATGCCGATCACCGTCAACATCCCCACCGTGCTCGCCGGATATGCCGGCGGGCAGCGGGCGGTCGCCGCGAGCGGCCGCACGTTGGGCGAGGTCGTCGCCGACCTCGCCGTGCGCTACCCCCAGCTTGCCCCGCGACTGCGGGACACGCAGGGGAACCCCTACCCCTTCGTCGTCTTCTATCTGAACGACGAGGACAGCCGTTTCCGCGGCGGGTTCCAGGCGCCGGTGCAGGACGGCGACGAAGTGACCGTCGTGCCGGCCATCGCCGGAGGCTGAGCGGCCTCCTCCCTCCCCGTGGTCGATCGCCGCTCCTCCCTCCCGCCCCAGATCCACAAGTTCGGCGGCGCGTCGTTGGCCGACGGGCCCGCCATGGCGCGCGCCGTGGACATCGTACGCGGTCATCGCGACGCCCCGCTCGTCGTCGTGGTGTCGGCGCTGGCGGGGGTGACCGACGCCCTGCTCGAGCTGGCCACCCGCGCCGTGCAGGGCGACGCGGAATTCGTGCGGGCGGGGGCGGCCGCGGTGCGGACCCGCCACGTCGCCGCCGCGGAGGCGCTGCTCGCGCCCGGCCCCCGCCGCGACGAGCTGCGGCGACTCATCGATGCGGCGTTCGCCGAGCTCGAGCAGATCGCGGCCGGCCTCGTGATCGTGCGCGAGCTCACGGCGCGCACCACCGACTATCTCGTCGCGCGCGGAGAGCGGCTCAGCGCCCGGCTGTTCGCGGCGGCGCTGGCGGAGGCGGGCGTGACAGCCGTGCAGTTCGTGGACGCGCTGGAAGTCGTGCAGTCGGACGGGACCTTCGGCCACGCCTCGCCCGACCTCGCCCGCACCGACCGGGCGGCGCGCAAGGTGCTCGGGCCGCTGCTCGCCCGCGGCGCCGTCCCCGTCGTGCCGGGATTCCTCGCCGCCACGCCCGATGGCCAGGTCGCGACGCTGGGCCGGGGCGGCTCGGACCTCACGGCCACGCTGCTCGGCCGCGCGCTCGGCGCCCGGGACGTGGCCCTGTGGAAGGACGTGCCGGGCCTGCTCACCGCCGACCCGCGCGTCGTGCCCGACGCCCGCGTGGTGCCGCAGCTGCACGTGCGCGAGGCCGCGGAGCTCGCCTACTACGGGGCGAAGGTGCTGTACCCGCGGGCCCTGATCCCCCTCGGCCAGCGCAACGTCGCAATCCGCATCCGGTCATTCGCCGACCCGTCGTCCCCCGGGACCGAGATCTCTCGGCGCCGCACCCTCGACGCCTATCCCGTGAAGGCGCTCTCCGCGGTGACGGGGCAGGCGCTGCTCACGGTGGAGGGGAACGGGATGCTGGGCGTCCCCGGCATCGCGGCGCGCACGTTCGCGGCCGTTCACCGCAAGGGGATCTCGGTCTCGCTCATCACCCAGGCGTCTTCGGAGCACTCCATCTGCTTCGGCGTTCCCGAAGCGGCGGCCGAGGGCGCCCGCGCGAGCCTCGTCGAGGAGTTCCAGAGCGAGATCGCGCGGCGGGAGATCGACGGCGTGGAGGTGCGCCCCGGGGTCGCGACGCTCGTCGTCGTCGGGCTGGGGATGGCGGGGACGCCTGGGATCGCGGCGCGGGTGTTCGGGGCGCTGGCGCAGGCGGGGATCAATGTCATCGCGATCGCCCAGGGCTCGTCCGAGCTCAACATCTCGGTCGTCGTGGACGCGCGCGACGCCGCGCGCGCGCAACGCATGGTGCACGACGCCTTCCAGCTTTCCAAGATCGGCGGCGGCGCGATGACGCGCCGCACGCGGACGGACGTCATGTTGCTCGGCTTCGGACAGATCGGCCGCGCGCTCGCGGCGATGATCGCGAAGCTCAAGCGCGAGCCCCTCGCCGTGAAGGTCGTGGCTGCGGTGGACCGGAGCGGCTTCGTGTTCGACGCCCGCGGGCTGTCGGCGCCGCGCCTCGCGGCGCTCGCCGCGGCCAAAGCGTCCGGCACCCCGCTCGCCAAGGCCCCGGGGGGCCGCAAGGCCGGCGCGCGCGAGGCGCTCGATTTCGCCGCCCGGCACGCCCTGGCCAACCCGATCCTCGTG
>QHUR01000170.1 GCA_003221995.1 Gemmatimonadota bacterium
AGCAGCGCCAGCAGCAGGAAGTCCGGCGCCACGCGGTCGTCACCCAACCGGGCGCGCAGCGAGAACTGCAGCAGCACCAGCCCCCCGAGGATGGGTACGAGCCGGTAGCGGTCGCTCCACCTCATGGGCCCTGCTCCCCTCGCCCGAACACGGCGCGCAGGTCGCCCGCGGCGCCGCTCCTGCCGCCGGTCAGGATCATGACGTGAGACACGGCCGACGGGTGCACCGCTGGGCGCACCAAGTAGGTGCGCTCCCAGCCCTCTTCGGCCGCGGCGCTGTCCACCACCGAGCCGAGCGGGATGCCGCGCGGGAACACGCCGCCCAGCCCTGAGGTCAGGATGCTCGTGCCGAGCGCGACCGATTGCCGGTAGGGGATGCCCCGCAGCTCGAGCAGCCAGACCTTGGGGCCCTCGGTGCCGTGGGGGGCCACGATGCCGTACACGCTGCCGTCCGCCGCCATCGCGCTGGCGCGGAATTCGGGGTGCGCCCAGGTGACCACGACGCTGGTCTGGGCATCCACGGTGCTGACGATGCCGACCAGCCCCTCCGGGCTCACCACGGCGGCCAGCGGCTTCACCCCCTGCCGGCGTCCCGCCGACACGATCAGGGTCAGCGGATTCGTGGGCAGCGCTTCGTGCAGCACCTCGGCCGGGACGTAGCCCGATCCGAGCCGCGCTCCCAGGCCGAGTAACCCGCGCAGCCGCGTGTTTTCGGCGCGGAGCTCGGGCAAGAAGGTGGCGGCGAGGGCCGCCGAATCCCGCTGCGCCACTACCCCGTCGTAACTCGAAAGCGACGCGGCGAGGAGCCCGGTCTGTTGCTGCAGCCACAGGAACGGCGCGAGCACGGTCTGCCGCAGGCCCTTCGCCAGGGGGTCGCGCCAGCGATCAGGAAGGCTCATGGCGGCGATCGAGAGGAGCATGCACCCGATGAAGACGAGGGTGTCTGCTCGCGACGCGTAGCGATCCGCTCCGAGCGCCATCCGGTTACGTGGTCAAGACGTTGCGGTATTTCTCCGGATCGTCGAGGATCCGGCCGGTGCCGCGCACGACGCAGGTCATGGGATCCTCGTCGAGGTGGATGGGAAGGCCGGTCTCCTGCTGCAGCAGGACATCGAGGCCGCGGATCAGCGCCCCGCCCCCCGTCATCACGATACCCCGATCCACGATGTCCGACGCCAGCTCCGGCGGCGTGATCTCGAGGGCGCGCCGCACCGCGTCCACGATCTGCTGGATCGGCTCCTGCACGGCCTCGCGGATCTCGCTCGAGTGCACGCGCACGATCTTGGGGATCCCGGAGACGAGGTCGCGCCCCTTGACCTCCATCTCGCGCTCCTCGCCGACGGGCGCAGCCGAGCCGATCTGGATCTTGATCTGCTCCGCCGTGGGCTCGCCGATCAGGAGGTTGTAATTCTTGCGCATGAACTGCACGATCGCCTGGTCCAGCTCGTCTCCGCCCGTGCGGATCGACGTATCCGCAACGATCCCCGACAGCGCGATGACCGCGATCTCCGTCGTGCCGCCGCCGATGTCGATCACCATGTTCCCGGTCGGCGTCTCGACCGGCAGGCCGACGCCGATGGCGGCGGCCATCGGCTCCGCCACCATGTAGACCTCCTTCGCCCCCGCCGACTGCGCCGAGTCCCGCACGGCCCGCTTCTCCACCTCGGTGATCCCGCTCGGCACGCACACGATCACCCTGGGCTTCACGCGGAACAGATGCCGCTCGATGATCGTCTTGAGGAAGAAGCGCAGCATCTTCTCGGTCACGTCGAAGTCGGCGATCACGCCGTCCTTGAGGGGCCGCACGGCGAGGATCCCGTCCGGGGTGCGGCCCAGCATGCGCTTCGCCTCGAGGCCGATCCCCTTGATCTTGCCCGTGGACTTCTCGATGGCGACGACGGAGGGCTCGTTGAGGACGATGCCCTCCCCCTTCACATAAATGAGGGTGTTGGCCGTGCCGAGGTCGACGGCGATCTCGTTCGCCGGACTCCAAAGTCCGATTTTCCAGTTCGGCCAGCGTAGCGGCACGTGTCGTCTTGACGAAAGAGTGGGCGAGGCGCGGTAACGAGCGCCTCAACCTACTAAAAACGCTAACTCCAAGCAAGGCTGATGCTTGACGCCCCTCATTTCGGCCGCTAAGGTTGGCCGCATGCCGCATCCCCGCGCCTCCGAGGTCGCGCGCGTCGCTCTGGAGCTGTGCGACCGCTGCGGTCTCTGTCTCCCCCTCTGCCCGCCCGAAGCGATCCATCTCGAGTTCGACGAGCTGCTGATCGACCAACAGACCTGTACCGGCTGCCGCAAGTGCATCGCGCCGTGCCCCGTCGGCGCGCTCGCGATGGTGCCGGCCTGATGCCCGACAGCGACGTGCTGGTCGTGGGCGCCGGGCCCGCCGGCTCGGTGGCGGCCTGGGAAGCGAAGCGCGCGGCCCCCGAGCTCGACGTGGTGTTGCTCGAGCGCGATCCCACGGTCGGCGTCCCCGTGCGCTGCGCCGAAGGCGTGGGGGACGCCGGGCTGCGCGAGTTCGTGGATCCCGACGGCGCGCCCTGGGTGGCGCGCCGCATCACGCGCATCATCTTCGTCGCGCCGGACGACACTGAGGTGCGCGTCGCCGACGGGACCGTGGCGTGGATCCTCGACCGTACGCGCTTCGACAGCTTCCTCGCCGAGCGGGCGAGGGCCGTGGGCGTCGAGGTCCGCGTCGCGACGGAGGCGGCGGGGATGGAGCGCGACGGCGACGGCCGCTGGCGCGTTCGCGTGCGGGGACCACGCGGTGAGGAGGTCTGGCGCGCCCGAGTCGTGATCGGCGCGGACGGGGTCGAGGCAATGGTGGGCCGGTGGGCGGGGCTGGACACGCGCGTGCCGGCGCGCGACATGGAGTCCTGCGCCCAGTACGTCCTGCAAAATGTCGACTTCGATCCCGACGCCATCTACCTCCAGTTCGGGGACCGCATCGCCCCCGGCGGCTACGCCTGGCTCTTCCCCAAGGGCGTGGCGATCGCCAACGTGGGGCTCGGGATCGTAGCGCTGCGGGCCGATGGGCGGAACGCCCGCGAGTACCTCGACGCCTGGATCGCGCGGCGCTACCCGGGGGGCACGACGGTCGGGTCCACGGTGGGCGGCGTCATCGTAAACCCGACCATCAAACAGACCTACGGTGACGGCGTGATGGTCGCCGGCGACGCGGCGCACATGGTGAATCCGCTCTCAGGCGCCGGAATCGTGAACGCGATGAAGGCGGGGCGGCTCGGCGGCCGCACCGCAGCGGCGGCAATCCGCGAGGGGGACACGAGCGCGCGCCGGCTGTCGTCGTATCATCGCGCCTGGATGGACCTGTTAGGCGAGGAGCACCGCACGCATTACCGCATCAAGCAGGCGCTCGACGAGCTGGATGACGGATTCTTCAACGGCCTGGCGCGCACCGCAAACCGCATCCCCGAGCGCAAGCGATCGCTGGGAAGGATCTTCGCGCATGCGCTCGTGAGGCATCCGCAACTGATTCCGGTGGCAGCGCGGTGTTTCGTCTGAGACATTAGACATCAGACATCAGACGTCAGCTCCTGATGTCTGACGTCTGACGTCTCAAAGTCAGCATCAGGCTGGTCCCAACGGCGCACCGATTGGCCAGATCCGCAACCAGTGTTCCCAGCGCACCGAGGCGATCCCTCCGCAGGCCGAGCGGCATGCTCCCAAGATCCCACACGTAGACCGGCACCCGCGCCAGGTTGAGTGTGTTGCCGTTTCTCCCCTTCCCCCCCCTCCCTCCCCGGACTCCTCCGAACCCGAGCTCGTAGCCCGCCGCCGCCGCGAGCCGCTGGATGCGCGCGTCGCTCGCGCCGAACGGATACGCCACCGCGAGCCCGGCGCCTTCCCCCAGACGCGCGCGCAGCGTCTCACGCGAGCGAGCGAGTTCGTCCGCTGCCGGCGCGTCGGCCAGCCAGGTGAGGCGCACGTGCGCAGCGCCGTGGGACGCGAAGTCGAACCGTCGCGCGCGCCACGCTTCGATGACCGGCCAGTCGAGGTGGGCCAGCCGGCGCCACGTGTAGCGGACGTCCCAGGTGTTGGCCCGGCCCACGTGGTCTGTGATCAAGAACGTCGTCGCGGTGAAGCCGAGCTCGGCGAGCA
>QHUR01000173.1 GCA_003221995.1 Gemmatimonadota bacterium
TGCGTCCCCCTCCGCGCGCCCCGCTTCGAGCAGGCTGACATGCCCGGCGTGCAGCAGATCGAACACCCCGTTCGTGAACACCACCGGGCCGCGCTGGCGCGTGCGCCACTCGACCGCCGCCTCGAGCGTGCGGACCTTCGTCGCCGTGTTCACGCGACGAGCGCTTCCGGGTCGGTCGTGGCTCCCGTGCTCCCCCACCGGCCGAGCGCCCACTTGAGGAGCGGCGGTGCCACGAGCGTGGTGCCGATCACCATCAGCAGGATCGCGCTGAACAGCCCGCCCGAGAGGACGCCTGCCGTGAGTCCGATCTGAGCGAAGATCAGGCCGACCTCGCCGCGGGGCGCCATCCCGATACCGACGGCCCAGCGGTTGAAGCGGCGCCAGGGCACCGCCCAGCCGCTCACGAGCTTCCCCAGCAGGGCGATCACGAACAGCGCCCCGCCCACGGCGAGCGTGCCGTGATTCTCCGGATTCAGGGGGTTCCACGCGCGCACGTTGACTGCGGCACCGATGCTCAAGAAGAACAGCGGGGTGAAGATGTCGGCGACCGGCTTCATCCCCTTCTCGATGATCTCGAACTGGTTCGTCCCGGAGAGGATGATCCCCGCGGCGAACGCCCCGATGATGAGGGCCGACCCCGCGCGGGCGGCGAGGGCGGCGAGGAGCAGCAGGAAGGCGAACGCCGAGACCAGGAGCACCCCGCGCACGCGCATCCGGTTCACGAACCCGAAGATGCGCGGCGCGAGCGCCGTCCCCAGCGCCACCGCGGCGACGAGGAACCCCACCGCGACGGCGAGCGTCCGCACCACGCCGAGCGCGCTCACTGCCGCCCCCGCTGCGAGCCCCGAGACGACCCCCAGGATCACGAGGCCGAGCACATCGTCGATCACGGCCGCGCCCAGGATGAGCCGGGCTTCGGTCGAGTCCATGCGCTTCAGGTCCGAGAGCACCCGCGCGGTGATCCCGACCGATGTCGCGGTGAGCGTCGCCCCCACGAAGATCGCCACGGTCGTAGCGTCGCCCGATGGGGCAGGCGCATGCAGCGGCGACACCCAGTACAGGAAGCCCAAGAGGAACGGCGCGGCCACGCCGACGAGGGCGACCGCGGTCGCGGGCGCGCCCACGCGCGCCATCGCCTTCAAGTCCGTCTCGAGGCCGATCTCGAACAGCAGCACGACGACGCCGATCTCGGCGAGGAACGCGATGATCGGGCTGAGGGGATCGCCGGCTCCGGTCGGGATGACGCGCAGCACGCTCGACCCCAGCACGATGCCAGCGACGAGCTCGCCCAGCACTGCCGGCTGCCCCAGCCGCTCGACCAGCTCGCCGGAGAACTTGCCCGCGAGAAGCATCAGCCCGAGCACGGCGAAGAACCGCACGACGTCGCCGCCGCCGCCCGCCGCGCCGAGCAGGAGCGGCGGCAGGGCAGCCCAGAGCCACGCGCTACAACGGCAGCGTGACGTTGGGATGGAGCTGGAAGGTGTGGTGGAAGAGCGGGAGGTCGACCGTCTCGCTGTACTGCGTGTAGATCTGGATCTCGCGAGGCGATCCCCGCCGGACGATCCGGACGTTCCCCGCCGCGTCCGGCAGCCCGATCTCCTGCACGGCGGCCTGGAGCCGGCGCTGGATGGTGCCGTCGTCGAGCGCGGACGCGAGCCGCGCCTGCGTCTGCATCTCGTCCAGCAAGCGGTAGTAGCGGAAGTACACCTCGCCGATGTTGACGCTGTAGTAGAGCGCCGCGACGAAGATCAGGAGCGAGAACAGGCACCCGGTCGAGCTCGCGCCGCGCCGCCGTCCGTGCAGGCGCCTCACCATTGCGACTGGGCTCCGTCCACGATCTCGTTCACGAGCTTCGCGAGCGCGATCTTGCGCCCGTCCGCCTCCTTGGGGGGGTCATACTCCCCGTCCACCGTGAGCCCCTGGCGCTGCCACAGCGTCTTGCCCTCGCGCTGGTCGAGGATCTCGACGTCCACGCTGATCTGGACTCGGCGCTGGGTGACCGACACCTGGCCCCGCCCCGGCTGGACCGCGATGGGCGTGTCGGGCTCGTAGCGAGTCACGCGGCCGCGCACCACGGCGTCGGCGTGCTGCTCGCCGGCCTCGCGCAGCCCCAGCCGACCCTCGAACGCCTCGCGTACCGCGTCGTTCACTTCCTTGGTCAGCTCCGGCGCCGGCGTCTGGTTGTCGAACGGCAGGATGGCGACGGTCTTGACGTTGGGCAGTCCGCCGCCGGAGAAGTGATACGGGCAGCCGGCGAGGGCGAGCGCCAGAGCGCTAGCGGCGACTGCGCCACAGCGACGGCGCAATGACCGCCGCGGTATCCACCGCCACCACGGTGAACTCAAGCCGGGCCGGGACCTCCGGAAAATCGATGCGGGCCGTCGCCGGCATCGCCTGCTCATAGTGCGTCTCGCTGCGCGCCGCCACCTTCCCATCCCGCCGCCACTCCACTTGCAGCACCTTGCCCGAGCCTTGGGTCACGACGTAGTCGAGCGTGTCGCCGCCCTCCGCGAACCGCCAGATCGAGACCTCGCGCTCGCCATCCCGATCCCGTCGCCCGAACACGGCGGCGTCTCCGCCGGGCGGGCGCGCCACCCCGATCGCCGCCCACAACATCCGGACCGCCGGGACGAGGGAGTTGAAGTTCTCCTTGGGATCAGCCCAGAGAACCGAGTCGCCCACCACCACCGCCGCGCCCGCTCCCAGCCCGAGCGGCCCCGTGTAATCGAACCGCAGCGAGTCGGGCGGTGCGACCCGCGTGGTGCCCCGTCCCGCCCAGCGATGCCGCTCGTCCCGGTACTTGAAGCGGAATCGGATCGCCGTCTGGTGCGTCGGCGTCGTGGCGCTGGTCCAGGCGAGCGCCTCCCCGCGGTCGGCCAGCGCGAGCGGCAGCGGCACCAGTGGCGCCAGCCGATGCGCGCACGCCGCGACGAGCGCGCCCGCGCCAATGTAGGAAAGCGCTCTGCGGCGGTCAAGCAAAAAGCGTTGCCGGCTCAATAGTTAAACCCGAAGAAGAAATCGACGAAACGGCTGCCGCGGCTGTGGGACGGCAGTGTGTAGGCGTCGAGCGGCCCCGAATTGAAACGGTAACCGAGGTCGAGCCGCAGCACGAGCGGCGGGCCGACCGGCATGCGCAGCCCCAGCCCCGCGCTGCCCAGGGTGCCGCGCTCCTCCGTGGCCGCGGTCCAGGCCCGTCCGAGGTCCAGGAACAGCGCGCCCTGCACGCCCGGGAACCGGGCCACGCCGAACGGGAAGCCGACCGAGAGAAACTCCGTGATGGGGAAACGCCACTCCGCGTTGAAGAGCCAGGCGCGCGTGCCCGCGACGTAGCCGAACAGCGGGTAGCCGCGCAAGCCCCAGGAGCCGCCGATGTTCACGCGGTGGGGCCGCTCCCCGCCCGCATAGTACCCGACCAGCCGCAGGGCCACGGCGCTGCGCAGCGACGTGCGGAAGTAGCGGCGGTAGTCGAGAGCGGCGAGCCACGTGTCGAAGCGTCCGTGGCTCACGTCGTTCACGAGGCCCGCGGTGAGATTCATGCGCCGGCCGTCGATCGGACCGGTGGACAGCCACAGCGTGTTGTCCTCGACGTAGCTGAAGAAGTTGGAGGCGAGCCACCCCACGCGACGCACGTCGGCGGAGCCGCTCGTATCTCTGAGATCGAGCCGGTCGGAGTGCTCGATCCGGTACTCCGCCTCGAGCCGTCGGAAGCGCGACAACGGGTAGCGCACCTGCCCGAACGCCCCCACCGCCGTCTCCTCGAACAGGTTCTGGAGGTCCCCCTCGTAGAACAACCCGCGCAGGCGGAATGCCCCCACGCCCCAGTTCACGCGCCGCGACTGGTTCAAGTAGAAGGCAGTGCCGTTGAAGTTGTCGATCAGGTTGCCGAGCCCCTCGCCCTGGAACGACGAGAGCGTGAAGAAGACCTGGTGGTCGCTCAGCAAGTCGCTCAACAGGAACACCGCGCCCTGCGCCGAGCCGAGTCCCGGCGCCACGATGGCATCGCCCGCAGCGAAGTCGAAGCTGAACTTGTGCTCGTACGGCGACGCATCGGACCGCGCGTACTGCGGGTGCTCGAGCTCGGCCCAGGTCCACGCGGGCGGCCGGCGCTCCGACGCCAGCGTGACCTCGGGGGGAGCGCCCTCGGGCGGCGGGGTCGGACGCGCGACGTAGATGTTGTAGCTCAAGTCGGCGAAGCCTCCGAACACGAGGCCGCGCTCGCCGCCCGCCCACTGAGGGTCGAACGCGCCGTTCACCGTGCTCGTGAGGCGATACCCCGCGCCCGTCGAGTCGACGGCGTAGATCTGGTAGGTGCCGTCCCGATCCGAGGCGAAGTAGACGCGCCCCGTCTCCGCCGACCAGCGGGGCTGTTCGTCCCGCCAGTCGCCGTACGTGAGGTAGTCGATCCTGCCGGTCGCGAGGTCGAGCCGGAACAGGTTGCGCGCACCGCCGGGCCCGTACGCCGTCCGGTCGGACGAGAACACCACCGTCCGACCGTCCGCGCTGAAGGTCGGGTCGAGGTCCTGGTAGCGGTCGGCCGTGAGCGGCTGCAAGCGGCCGTCGGGGAGCCAGAGGCGATACAGGTCCGAATAGCCCGAGACCGCGAGGCCCGAGAACACGACGCTCCGGCCGTCGGGCGCCCAGGTGGGCGAGAGGATCGAGATGAGCTGCGGGAACTGGTAGCGCCCCACGACCCGCTGGCGCGCCAGGCTCCAGAAGAACACGGCGTCGCGGTCGAGGTACTTGCTCGAGAACACGACGACGCCCGCAGGCGAGACGTCGAGCCGCGACTCGAAGAAGTGGAACGACTCGAACTCCGCCGTGCGCTCGCCCTTCACCACCGCCCGCGCGCGGCCCCCGGCGAACGACTGGGCGTAGATGTTCGTGTACCCGGTGGACGGCGAGAAGTACAGGATGCCGCCCGCGCTGTCTCCCGCGGCGTAGACCGCGGGCTTGATGGCGAGCTTCGTGAGGACGCGCGCTGTGAGCGCGAGCGGCTCCCCGGCAGCGACGCTGGGGTAGTAACGCCGCCGCATCCAGAACTGCCACTCGTCGGAGAGCTGGTCGAGCGAGCGACCGTAGACCCCCCAGACGGCATCCTCGAAGGACGAATACTTCCAGAGGTCGCGGTACAGCTCGCCGATGCGCCACTCGCCGGAGGAGAGGGCGAGGAAGCGGTGGATCACGCCGCCCACCGGATAGACGATTCCGCCGGCGGCGTAGGCGAGCTCGCGCAGCGTCGGCAGCCGGCCCGAGAGCGTCAGGTCACGCAGGATCATCTCGTCGCGGCTGTCTTCCCCAGCGGAGAAGAACTCGGCCAGCCCCTCGCTCCACCACAGCGGCAGCTCGGCACGCCGGAACCGCGGATAGCGCCGGAACACCTCGGCGACGAGGCTCAGCTGGAAGACGTGCACCAGCTCGTGGCGGATGGTGTGGCGGAAGTCGTTGTAGCTCCCGGTGAACGGCAGGGCGACGCGCCGCTTCAGGAACTCCGTGACGCCGAGCAGACCCTCCGGCGGCACGAACGGGAGCACGTTCGTCTGCTCGAAGTCGGTGTGCGAGGCGTAGATGATCAGCGGCACGCGGCGCTGCACGTGGTGCATGAAGCGGCGCTCCAGCACGCCATAACTCTCCTCGGCGTAGGCGAGCGCCACGCGACCGAGCTCCTCCTCTTCCGGATAGAAATAGAGGTCCACGTGCTCGCCGCGCAGCACGCGCCAATCGAAGCTGCGGTACTGGATCTTGTTCTGCCCGAAGTAGCCGAACTGGGCGGAGAGCGGCGTGATGAGTAGGGCGGCGAGCATGATTACATAGGCTGAAGCCTGTGCTCGGTGAAGCACTGCCCTTAAGGGCAGCGTATGGCCGAGCGCACGCTTCAGCGTGTGAACACGCGAGCCGCGCATGATCTCACCGGTGAATGCTGCGGATGCGGTCGCCCTGGGCGACGCCCGCGAGCACTGCCAGACCGGCCACGACTCGGCCGAACACGGTGTAGGTGCCGTCGAGGTGCGGCTGGGCGGAGTGGGTGATGAAAAACTGGCTGCCGCCCGTATCGGGGCCGGAAAGCGCCATGCCCATCGTACCCGTCCCGTAACGCGTGGGATTCACCTCGTCCCGAAGCACGAAGCCGGGGCCGCCCCACCCGTCGCCGCGCGGGTCCCCATCCTGCGCGACGAAGTTGGGCACGACCCGATGCCAGCGCGCTCCGTCAAAGTAGCGCCGCTCGACGAGAGAAAGGAAGGCGGCCACGGTGAGCGGCGCCTCGGCCGGGAGGAGCTCGACCACCAGGCTCCCCCGGTCCGTCTCGAGGGTCACGCGGGGCGGCGCCCGACCCTCGAGCGCGGGGAGCAGCACGCGCCGCACGACATCACGGTACTCGGCGTCGGTCTTGCCCGTGACGATCGGGACGACGGGGCCCCAGGCCTCCGCAGCGTCGGGGAGCCGGTCGGCCGCGACGCGCCGCACCAGGTAGTCGTCCGGGCGGGACACGGCGGCCACGAACCGGGCCGCCACCCGCAGCCGGCCCTCGGCGCCCGTGCGCGCCACGGCGCCGAGCGCGGCGACGGCGGAGAGTC
>QHUR01000174.1 GCA_003221995.1 Gemmatimonadota bacterium
CTCGCCGCGCGTCTCGCCGGCGAGGGGACGGGCGGCAACCCGCCGCTCGCGGCCCAGCTCGCGATGGAAGCGAGCGAGCGACCCTTCACCGCCGTGGGCGGGTACCGCTCACTGCGCGGCTTCTACGACGCGCGCTTCGCGGGACGCGGCAAGCTGCTCGGCGGGGTCGAGGCCCGTTACGCCGTGCTGTGGGCGCCGAGTATCCTTGAGCTCAAGCTCGTGGCGTTCTACGACGTGGGGAGGGTATTCGACGCGGGCGAGCGCTGGCGTCTGACGACTGTCGGGCTGCACCGGAGCGGCGGCGGCGAGCTCGCATTGCGCTTTCTCCGCAACTCGCTCCTCGTGGTGGGCTACGGCCGGGGCAGTGAGGGAGGGCAGCTGCTCTTCGGGACGAGCTGGAGCTATTGAGACGTCAGACGTCAGTCATCAGATCTCAGAAGTGCGCTGTCTGAGGTCTGATGTCTGATGTCTCTCTATTGAATCTCCCGAATCTCCACCCCCCGCTTCGCCAGCTCCCCCACGTACTCCGCGTACGGCACCGCCTCGTCGGGCGTGCGCACGCCCCGGGCGGAGATGCGGCCGTCGACCTGCATCAGGCCCGTGATGGACAGCGAGTAGCCCGTGGTGCGCATCATCCCGCTGATGCCGCGGGCCTCGTCGTAGTAGTCCAGCAGCTGCCACGTCGCGCTGCGCCCGTTCCCGCCACGCACCTCCACCCGCAAGGCGACGAGGTCGCGGCCGTCGGGCTTCGTCAGCTTGGGCGAGACCGTGGCGATGAATGCCTCGCGCGGCACGACCTCCCTGCCCTTCACCTTCACCGGCGTCACGTCGAGGAGCCCGAGGTCGCGCACCGCCCGCATCACGGCCACGTGGCCTGGATAGCGGAGCGTCTTGTACTCCATCGTGCGGACCTTGCCCTCGTAGGCCCAGGGAAGCGTCGAGATGCCACCGCTCGTGTGGAAGGCCTCGAGCTCTCCCACCGGAGGCGGAAACATCACCGGCTCGACCTCCGACAGCGCGTCGACGCGCGTCGGCCTGCCGCCCCGCAGCACCCAGGACGGTGTCGTGTAGTAGTCGAGCGCCCCTTCCAGGGAGTACACGATCTGGTAGTTGAGCGGCGGCTCGGGGTGCTGCGGCAGCCCACCCACGTAGACCTTCACGGTCTCGGCGTCGCCGACGCGCCGAATCCCCTCGGCCGCGAGGACGTTCACCATGCCCGGCGCGAGCCCGCAATCGGGGATGACGGTCACGTTCCGGGCGCACGCGTCCCGGTCGAGCTTCTTTTGGTTGAAGACGATCTCGGTGTTGCCGCCGAGGTCGGCGCAATGCAGGCCGACATCGACCGCGGCTCGGGCGACGTCGAGATTGAAGTAGTATGGCAGGGCGCTGAGCACCGCGTCGTGGCCGTGCAGCGCCGCGCGCAGCGCGACGCCGTCCTGCACGTCGAGCTTGACGACCGCCAGGCGCTTCCCGACGAGCGGCCTGAGGAATCCGGGGAGACGCTCCGGCCGCAGATCCGCCACCGTGACCTTTTCCACCTCGCGCTGCTGCAGCAGATCGTACGCGCAGGCGGATCCCTGCAACCCTGAGCCCAGCACCAGCATTCGCATGGCGAGCGAGCCTCCAGCGGCGTCGACAACGGGACGGGCGAGCGGCCGGAAAGCTAGTGGGGTGAGGAACCGGGAGGAACCCCGGCGCGGCCCGAGCCGGCAAGTTAGATTCGCGGCCGATGAGCCAGGCCGACCTCACGCACCAGCGCCTCGTGCGCGCCGCGCTGGAGCTCTTCACCACGCAGGGCTACCACGGGACCACGACGCCGCTCATCGCGAAGAAGGCGGGCGTGGCGGAAGGAAGCATTTACCGTCACTTCGACGGCAAGCAACACCTCCTGAACGAGCTGTACCGCGGCGCGGCCCGCTGGGCGGGGAAGCTCGTGAAGGAAGCGGACGGGTTGCGGGTGGGACCGCGGGAAAAGCTCGCCGAGCTCGCCCGCGCGCTCGTCCAGGGGGCGGCGCGCGAGCCCGCGGTGGCGAGGCTCTTCTTGCTGCAGCGCCACGATGCCCTGCTCGACGACGAGAGCCGCAAGGCCGCGCGAGACTTCCGGCTGGGCCTGGAGAGCCTGATCGCTCAGGGGAAGGCGGACGGCACCGTGAAGCCCGGCGCGGCGGAGGTGTGGGCGGCGGTGTGGCTCAGCGTGGTCTCGCTCGCGGTCGATCGCGTGTCCGCGCAGGAGTGGCCGGAGACGCACGCGGGGGTGGCCCTGGCCCTGGACGGCGCGTGGGACGCGATTGCGGAAACTAGGCGGTTAGGCGCCTAAGCTCAAACACCTCGATCTCCGGCGGCACGAACACCCGGATCGGCACGCCCACGACGCCGATCCCCCGGCTCACGTAGAGCTGACTCTCTTCCCGTTGGAAGTGGCCCATCACGTATTTGGTGATCAGCCGGCCCGCCGACCAGCCGAGCAGCGGCACGTAGAGCTGACCGCCGTGGATGTGCCCGGCGAGGGTCAGCGGAATGCCGAGCGCCGCCGCCGTGTCCCAGGCGCCGGGCCGGTGCGCGAGCAGGATCTTGAACGCCTGCGGCGGCGCCGCGGCAAGCGCGGCCCGCACGTCGTCGGGTTGCGGGTCGTCCATCTTCCAATTGCGTGGGTCGTCGATCCCCAGGAGCGCCAGCACGGCGCCGTTCCGCTCGATCACGTGCGCGCCGTTCTTCACGAACACCTGCCCCGCTGCCCGCACGCCGCGCACGACCTCCCGCTCTCCGGTGTAGCGATCGTGGTTGCCCAGCACTGTCACGACGCCGAGCGGCGCCACGAGATCGCGGAACGCGCCCACGTACTCCGGGATGTAGGCCGGATTGATGTCGATCATGTCGCCCGTCTGGACGATCAGGTCGGCTTTGAGCGCGTTCGCGTGCGCGACCAGAGCCTCCATCTGGTCCCGCTCCATGTGGATGCCGGCGTGCACGTCGGAGAGGTGCAACAGGCGCAACCCCTCGAGGCCGGCCGGCAGGTCACGGAACAGCAGCGTGCGGCGGGTGACCTCGGGCAGCCGGAAGGCGCTCCAGATCCCGTAGCCCGACAGCGCCGCCCCGGCGCCGGCGTATGCGTAGGTAGCTCGCGCAAGGAACGTCCGTCGCGACATCACGGCGTCGGGAGTGGGGAGTGGTACCTCGCGGTGCAGGCCGGAGGCGCGGTGCGCACCGCCACGTACCACTCGCCACTCCCCACGCATTTTTGTCACCAGCCACCACACTCCCTTGCCGAGGACGTAGACTGCCACGAGCGCGCAGAAGATCCAGGTGAGCAGCTGCCACGCGAGCCACGGCGCCAGATAGGGAATGCGCCCCAGGCCCCACATGCTGCCGGACAAGAGGCGCGGCGCGATGAGCAGCCACGGCAGGTTGAAGAGCGTGAACACGACGGCGAGGGCGGCGCGCACGCCGCCCGCCTGGCGCGACCGCGCCGGGTCGGGAAGCCGCTCGCGGAGATACAGATACAGGACGATCTGCGGCGACAGGAACAGCAGCAGATAGATTAGGCGCGTGACCACCCGATTGGCGTTCCTTTCCTGGCTGGGCCTGGCGGGGCCGCTCGCGCTACCCGCCCAGCAGCTCACCCCGACGGAGCGCGCGCAGGCGGTCGCGACGGCGTGGTCCGAGGCGCGCTATAACTTCGCCCTGTGGGACCACGTGCGGGCGGACTGGGACTCGGCGCTCGCCGCCAACCTGCGGCTCGCTGCGGAGCCCCAGACCGATCTGCTGTTCCACCGCCGCTTGCGCCGCTGTTTGGCGCTGCTGAACGACGCCTACGCGGCGGTGATCCCGCCGCCTGCGCTCCGGTCCCGCATCGCGCGGCCACCCCTGTTGCTGCGGAGCGTGGAGCGACGGCCACTCATCCTCGACTACGCCGAGAACGACGAGATGCGGGTCGCGCGCCCCGAGCGTCTCGCGGAAGTCGTCGCGGTGCAGGGGATCCCCGCCGAGACCTGGATCCGCGATTCCGTGCTCCCGGAGATCTCCGCCGCGTCGCCCGCGGACCGCTGGCGCCGCGCCGTGGCCGCGATGCTGCAGGGAGAGAAGGGAACGCCGCTCCATCTCTCGCTCAAGCTCCCCGGCGGCGAGATGCGCGGCATCAGCGTAACGCGCTCCGTCTCGCTCAACGACCGCTGGCCGCTCGACCCGCCCCCGCTCGAGATCGACTCCCTCGCGGACGGCGTGGTCGTCGTGCGGCTCAATTCGCTCACCGAGGAGGACGTGGTGCGGCAGTTCGACCGCGCCTTCCGCGACTTCACAGGCGTGCGCGGCCTCGTCCTCGACCTGCGCCAGCTGACGGAGGGCCGCAGCCGCTACGGGTACGACATTCTCGCCCGGCTCGTCACCCAGCCGCTCGTGACGGTGCGCTGGAGAACGCCACAGCACCGCGCCGGGTTTCGCGCCTTCGTGCCGGCCGATTCCGCGAGCGCATGGTACGCCGGCGGCCCCGACACCATCACGCCGCACG
>QHUR01000033.1 GCA_003221995.1 Gemmatimonadota bacterium
TGTGGGGAGCCTCGCGGCAGCGCTCGAGCGCGACCCGGAGCTCGCCCGCCAGCATTTGGCGCGCTATGCGCCCTATCAGGCGAGCCCGTTCGCCGCCCTGAACACGGCGTTCCTGTGCGACGGCGCGTTCGTGTACGTGCCCGCGGGCGTGGAGCTCGAGGGGGCGATCGAGCTCGTGTTCGTGGCGACGGCGGGCGCCGGCCCGACCGTGTCGCACCCGAGGAGCCTGGTGGTCCTGGAGCGCGGGGCGCAGGCCACGGTGGTCGAAAGCTACGTGGCGCTCGCGGACGGCCTGTACTGGACTAACGCCGTGACCGAGGTGGTGGTCGGCGATGGGGCGCGACTCGAGCACTACCGGCTGCAACGCGAGAGCCGACAGGCCTATCAGGTCGCCACCACGCATGCGACACAGGGCCGGGACAGCGTGCTGCGCCTCCACCCGATCGCCTTGGGCGGGGGGCTCGCCCGCCACGATGTGCACACGGTGCTCGCGGGGAGCGGCGCGGAGCTGATCCTGAACGGCTTCTACCTGCTGCACGGCAGCCAGCACTCGGACCATCACACGGTCATCGATCACGCGCAGCCGCACTGCGCGAGCCACGAGTTCTTCAACGGGATCGTGGGTGAGCAGGGCCATGGAGTGTTCAACGGCCGGATCATCGTGCGGCCCGGCGCCCAGCGGACGGATTCGAAGCAAACCAACAACAACCTCCTGCTCTCGACCGCGGCCCGCGCGGACAGCCAGCCGCAGCTCGAGATCTATGCCGACGACGTCAAGTGCACGCACGGCTCGACCGTGGGCCCGCTCGACCAGACGGCGCTGTATTACCTGCGAAGCCGTGGCCTCTCGCCGGAGACCGCCGCGGGAATGCTGACCTACGGCTTCGCCGCCGAGATCCTCGGGCGGATGGCGCACACGGAGCTGCGGGAGGAGCTCGACCGCGTGGTACGGGCCCGGCTGGCCGACCGCTCGCGGGGGGGACGGAGGGCGTAATGCTCGACGCCGCCCGCTTGCGCGCCGACTTCCCGCTGCTCCAGCGGCAGGAGCACGGACGGCGTCTCGTCTACCTCGACAACGCGGCCACGACACAGAAGCCGCAGGCAGTGCTCGACGCGATCCTCGATTACTATCGCACCACGAACGCGAACGTCCACCGCGGGGCGTACGGTCTCGCGATCCGTGCGACCGAGGCCTACGAAGCGGCGCGCGAGCGGGTCGCGCGATTCCTGAACGCCTGGGCACCGGAAGGCGTCGTGTTCACGCGCGGTACCACGGAGGCGATCAATCTGGTTGCCGGCGCGTACGGGCGGGCGAACCTGCGGCAGGGCGACATGGTCGTGGTTACGGCGATGGACCACCACTCGAACCTCGTGCCCTGGCAGATCCTCTGCCAGGAGAAGGGCGCCGTGCTGCGGATGGTGGAGATCACCGAGGACGGGCGCATCGATCTCTCCGACTACGGGCAGGCCCTGGAGCGGCGGCCGAAGATCGTGGCCTTCCCGTACGTGTCGAACTCGCTCGGGACCGTGAACCCTGCGGGCCAGCTGATCCGGCTCGCGCACGCGGTGGGGGCGGTTGTGGTGGTGGATGGCGCACAGTCCACGCCGCACCTCAGGGTGGACGTGCAGGCGCTCGACTGCGACTTCTACGCCTGCTCGGGCCACAAGATGCTCGGGCCGATGGGATCGGGCGCACTCGTCGCCAAACCGGCGCTGCTCGAGGCGATGCCGCCCTATCACGGTGGCGGTGAGATGATCTCCAAGGTCTGGGACGATCACTCCACGTACAACAAAATCCCGCACAAGTTCGAGGCCGGGACGCCGAACGTGGAAGGCGCCGTCGGGCTCGCGGCCGCGATCGACTACCTGGAGCGGATCGGGCTGGAGCAGATCGCCGAGCACGAGCAGGCGCTCGCCAAGGCGGCGATCGAGCGGCTCTCCCAGATCGACGGCGTCGTCGTGTACGGCCCACGCGGCCACCGGGCGGGCGTCGTCTCCTTCACGTACGGCGATGTCCATCCGCACGACATCGCCACCATTCTCGACCAGGACGGGATCTGCATTCGCGCCGGCCACCACTGCACCCAGCCGCTGATGCGCCGCCTGAACGTCGCGGCCACGGCGCGCGCCTCCTTCTATCTCTACAACAGCCTCGAGGAGGTGGAGGCTCTCGCGACGTCGCTCGTCAAGGCCGGAGCGCTGTTTGGATACGTCCCCGCCTGAGCCCAGGCTCAGCGCCCTCTATCAGGAGCTGATCCTCGACCACTACCGGCGCCCCCGCAACAAGGGGATGCTCGAGCACCCCACCCACGCCGTGTCGCTCAACAACCCGCTGTGCGGCGACGAGATCGACCTCCAGCTCTTGGTCCAGGACGCCGTGATCCGGGACGTGCGCTTCGTGGGCCGGGGCTGCTCCATCAGCCAGGCGTCGGCGTCGATGATGACACAACTGCTGAAGGAGAAGTCGGTGCCGCAGGCGCTCGTCCTCGCCGGGCGGATCAGCGCCATGATGCAGGGCGACGCGGCCGCCGCCACGGACAAGTCGCTCGGCGAGCTGCGGGCGCTGGCCGGGGTGTCCAAGTTCCCGGTGCGGATCAAGTGCGCCCTGCTTCCCTGGAACGCGCTGAGCGACGCCCTCAAGAGCTCCGCGTGAGCTCCCCGGTGCTCGCGCTCGACCGGGTCACCAAGCGGTTCGCCGGCCACACGGCCGTAGACGGTCTGTCCCTCTCCGTGCCGCGCGGCGTCATCTACGGGCTGCTCGGCCCGAACGGCGCCGGCAAGACGACTACCATCCGGATGATCATGGACATCATCGAGCCCGACGAGGGATCGGTGCGGCTGTTCGGCGAGCCGGGCACGGGCCGGGACCACTCGGCGCGCATTGGGTACCTGCCCGAGGAGCGGGGGCTGTACCGCAGAATGCGCGTGCTCGACTTGGTTGTGTTCCTCGCCGAGATGAAGGGCGTGGAGCGGCGGCGGGCACGGGCGCGCGCCGCGCTCTGGCTCGAACGGCTGGGCCTCGAAGCGTGGCGCCTGCGTCGCGTGGACGAGCTCTCGAAGGGCATGCAGCAGAAGGTGCAGTTCGTCTCGACCATCCTGCACGAGCCCGAGCTCCTCGTGCTGGACGAGCCTTTCGCCGGGCTCGATCCCGTCAATACGCAGGTCCTGAAGGATGCGGTGGTGGAGCTGCGGCGCGATGGTGTCACGATCCTGTTTTCGACGCACATCATGGAGCAGGCGGAGAAACTGTGCGACCAGCTGTGCATCATCGCTCGCGGCAGGAAACTGGTGGACGGAGCGCTCGCCGACATCAAGCGGACACAAACAGGACACCATCTCGTCATCGGGTTTGACGGCGCTCCCGGGGCGGCAGCCCAACTGTTTGCAGACGAGCGGGTTGTGAAGAAGGTGGACGATTATGGCCAGTATGCCGAGCTCGAGCTCGCACCGGGCGCCGACGCGCAGCGTCTGCTGGCGGCCCTGGTGAACTCGGGGGCGCGGCTGGCGCGGTTCGAGCTCAGCGAGCCGTCGCTGAACAAGATCTTCCTCGACCTCGTGGGGCCGGAAGCGGCGACGCCCGCAGCGCGGCCCCACCCGGGAGGGGCTCGTGCGTAAGATCTGGGCCGTGATCCGGCGGGAGTTCGTGGAGCGGATTCGGAGCAAGTGGTTCTGGATTTCCGCGCTGCTCGGCCCCGTGTTTTTCGGCGCGATGATCGTCGTGCCGGTGCTGTTCGCGGGAGCCGGCGGCACGCGGCGGATCGCCGTGGTGGACGGGACCACGGGGGCGTTCGGGGCGCGGGTCGTCGCAGGCCTCCGCGGCGGCAAGATCTTTCGCGCGACCCGCGTGCCTGCGGGCGTGGGCGTGGTGGACTCGCTCACCCAGCTCGTGGGCGCGAAGCAGCTCGACGGTTTTCTCATCGTGACCGACGCGGTGGTCGAGACCGGCACAGCCGAGTACCGAGCGTCCAACGTGTCGTCGTTCCGCGACGTCGCGGAGCTGCAGGACGTGCTCGCCCGGGTCGCGGTAGCCGCGCGTCTCGAGCGCCAGGGGGTCGACCCCGCCGTGGTAGGGCGCGCCCAGCTCCGGATCAGCCTCGACACGAAGAAGATCTCCGGCTCGAGAACGACGGGCGAGAGCGCCGCCCAGTCGTTCGCGCTTGCCTACGTCATGGGGGTTGTGCTCTTTCTGGTCATCACGATTTACGGCGTGAACGTGATGAGCTCGGTGGTCGAGGAGAAGACGACCCGCATCGTCGAGGTGCTGGTGTCGTCGCTGCGACCGTTCCAGTTGATGATCGGGAAGGTGCTGGGAGTGGGAGCGGTGTCGATCTTCCAGTTCGTGCTGTGGGGACTCGGCGCGAAGCTGCTCCTATCGCAGCGCCAGGCGCTGCTCGCAGGTGTGGGCGGGGCGGAGGAGGCGCGCCAGGTGTTCCAGATGCCCCACCTCTCCGCCGCCACGCTGGGCGTGTTCCTTGGCTACTTCTTGGGTGGGTTCTTCCTCTATTCGGCGATGTACGCCGCCGTGGGCGCGATGTCCTCCAACGAGCAGGAGGCGCGCCAGGCGCAGCAGCCGGTCATGTTCCTGTTGATGATCGCCTACGTCTCCATGTTCGGGCTCACGAACAACCCGGAGTCGACCTACGCGGTGACGCTGTCGCTGATTCCGTTCACCGCGCCGATCGCGATGCCGGTGCGCTGGGCGGCGAGCACGGTGCCAGCGGCCGAGCTGGTGGGTTCGCTCGGGCTGCTGGTGGCGGGCATCGTCGCAGTGACTTGGGTGGCGGCGCGGATTTATCGGGTCGGCATACTCATGACGGGGAAGCGGCCGAACGTTAGGGAGCTGGTCAGATGGGTTCGAGCCGGCTAGACGGCGAGGGAGACGCGGAGACGCCGAGGAAGACGCCAAGGTGCCGAGACGCTGAGTAGATGTGAGATGCAAGCAGAAGGCGTAGGAAGGGGACGGCGCGCGCACTTTGGATACCGCGTTGTTGGCGTCGCCGTACCAGCTTGAGCCAATGGCGCACTACAAGACCCTCAAGGCTTGGCAACATGCGCAGCGCCTCGCCATCGAATGCGTGAAAGCCGCTCGCGCGTTCCCTGATTATGAACAGCACGCACTAGCAGATCAGTTGCGACGTGCTTGTTACAGCGTCCCCTTAAACATCGCCGAAGGCAACACTCGGCAGGGCTCGCGCGAATACCGGCGGTTCCTGGACACGGCTCGGGGCTCGCTTGCCGAGGTGGAGACGATTATCGAGATGGCCCGCGAGCTGGAGTACATGAGGCCCGCCGAGTTCGGGCGCCTGGAAGCCTTGGTCAACGAAACGGGCAAGACCCTGTATGGGTTGCTTCGGAAGGTGAGCGGGGCGGCTGTAAGAACTCCTGCTACCTAAGCTCCTCACATCCACTCAGCGTCTCGGCGGCTCGGCGTCTCCCTAGTAGTCGGGGCGTCTCCTCCCCTATTATTGGGCCATGCCTTTCGACTATGACGTCCTCATCGTCGGTGCCGGCCACGCCGGCTCCGAAGCCGCCGTCATGTGCGCCCGGCTCGGCGCACGCGCACTGCTGATCACTTCCAACCTCGACACTATCGGTCAGATGTCGTGCAATCCGGCGATCGGCGGGATCGCGAAGGGGACTGTCGTGCGCGAGATCGACGCGCTGGGCGGTCTCATGGGTCGTGCCAGCGATCGTGCGACGATCCAATTCCGGATGCTCAACCGCTCCAAGGGCCCGGCGGTGTGGGCGCCGCGCGCGCAGTGCGACCGCACGCTGTACCGCCGCGCGGTGCGGCAACTGCTCGAGGGGTTCCGCGATCTCGAGCTGACCCAGGGAATGGTCGCGCGGCTGGTCGTCCACGGGGACCAAGTCGGGGGGGTCGAGACAACCGATGGGCGCCGCTTCACCGCGCGGGCGGTGATCATCACGGCGGGCACGTTCCTGCGGGGTCGGATTCACGTTGGGACCGATACGGCGATTCCGGCGGGCCGGGCGGGTGACCAACCGGCCGTCGAGATTGCGCAACACATTGCGGCACTTGGGCTTACAGTGTCGCGCTTCAAAACTGGGACGCCGCCTCGCGTGGACGGGCGGACGGTCGATTGGTCCAAGGTGGAGCGACAGGACGGCGACGAGGATGAGTACCGCTTCTCGTTCTACGAACGGGTGGAGCGACCGCAGCAGTTGCCGTGCTGGATCACGTGGGCCGGCCCTGCTGTAAAGGCGATCATCGAGCGGCACCTTAAGGAATCGGCGCTGTACGGTGGGGCGATCAGCGGGCGGGGTCCGCGCTACTGCCCGTCGGTCGAGGACAAGGTGGTGAAATTCCCGGACGCGAAGCGCCACCAGGTGTTCCTTGAGCCTGAAGGGCTGGATACGGCGGAGCTGTACGTGAACGGGCTGTCCACTTCCCTGCCCGTCCAGGTGCAGGTGGAGTTCGTGCACGCCGTGCCCGGGCTGGAGCGAGCGAAGCTGACGCGGCCGGGCTACGCGATCGAATACGACTACTATCCCCCGACTCAGCTGACCCCGTGGCTCGAAACCAAGGCGATCGAGCACCTGTGGTTCGCCGGGCAGATCAACGGGACGACGGGCTACGAGGAGGCAGCGGGACAGGGAGTGGTCGCGGGAATCAACGCAGTGCGGCGCATCCGGGGGCACGAGCCGGTGGTACTGGGGCGGGACGACGCCTACATCGGGGTGCTCGTGGACGACCTGGTGACGCGGGGCGTGGACGAGCCGTATCGATTGTTCACGTCCCGCTCGGAGTTCCGGCTCCTGCTGCGCCAGGACAACGCGCTTCGGCGGCTGCTGCCCCTTGCGGAGACCCTGGGCTTGCTCACAGCGAGCGAGCTGCGTGTGGCGGAGCGGCGGCTCGGCGAGGAGGAGGAGGTGCTGGCGGCCGCGCGCGAGACGACGATCACCCCCGCACAGGCGGCGGGCGCGCTCGCGGCGACGGGAACGAAGCTGGTAGAGCCGGAGCGTGTGGCGTCCGTGGTGAAGCGACCGGGTGCATCGTTGGGGCAACTGCTCGCGGCGGCGGGGGCGGTACAGCAGGTGGAAGGCGACGTGGTGAGGTCGGCGGAGATCGAGCTCAAGTACGAGGGGTATCTCGCGCGCGAGCGGGAGGCAGCGCGGCGCCTGGCGGAGCTTGCGTCGTTCGCGCTGCCGGGGGACCTGCCCTACCTCGAGCTGGCGAGTCTCGCGACGGAGGCGCGGCAGAAGCTCGACGTCGTACGCCCGACCTCACTGGCGCAGGCGGCGCGGATTCCGGGTGTGTCGCCGAGCGATCTGCACAATCTCGTGGTGGAGGCGACGCGCTGGCGGCGCCGGGAAGTGGCCTAACGGTGTTTCACGTGAAACTGCCGCCCTCGTTTCACGTGAAACCCACCGCTTTCCTTCCCCCATCCCTTACGCTATATTTGTGGGCCACTTAGCGAGTTGTCACGTAACATATTGTCCAATAACGAGTTCCAGGCCATGTCTCGCGTCGTCGCGATCGCCAATCAGAAGGGTGGGGTCGGCAAGACTACCACCGCGGTGAACCTCGCCGCCTCCCTCGCGGCGGCGGAGCGCAAGACGCTCCTGATTGACGGGGACCCACAGGCCAACTCCACGAGCGGCGTCGGCATCGAGCGCGATCGCATCCGGCACTCCCTCTACGACGCGCTGCTCGACGGTCGCCCGCTCTCGGGCACGCGCTTCCCGCACGTGCACTTCCCGTTCCTGGATCTCGTGCCGGCCACCCAGGACCTCGTGGGAGCCGAGCTGGAGCTCGTCAACGTATCCGCGCGCGAATCCCGCATGCGGCGGGCCCTGGACGACGTGCGGGAGGACTACCACTACGTGATCATCGACTGTCCCCCGTCCCTCGGCCTCATCACGCTCAACATGCTCGCCGCAGCGGATAGCGTCGTGATCCCGATTCAGTGCGAGTACTACGCGTTGGAGGGACTCTCCCAGCTCCTCAACACCATCAAGCTCGTGCAGCGGAACTTCAACCCCGCGCTCGCCATCGACGGCGTGCTGCTGACGATGTTCGACGCGCGGCTCAACCTCTGCAGGCAGGTGGCTGAGGAGGCGAAGGAGTACTTCGGGCCGAAGATGTTCGACATCACCGTGCCTCGGAACGTCCGCCTGGCGGAGGCGCCGAGCTTCGGAAAGCCGATCCTCTTATATGACGTGCAGTCCGTCGGAGCCAAGAGTTATCTCGCGCTGGCCCAGGAGCTGATCCACCGGGTGGAGCGCGCACCGTCCCCTGCCCCGCCTGCTGCTGAACCGCTGCCGGAGGTGCCTGCATGACAGAGACCGCGCTAGGACGCCGTCGCCTCGGCCGGGGGCTCGAGGCGCTGCTCGGCCCCACCCGGGAGGAGGCCGAGCGAGAGGGAAGTCTCGTGGAATTGCCCGTGCGGGAGATCCGCCCCAACCCATTCCAGCCGCGGCAGGATGTGGATGCGGCCTCGCTCGAGGAGCTGAAGTCTTCGATCCAGCAGGCGGGGCTACTGCAGCCCGTGGTGGTGCGAACGGCGGCGAGCGGCGGCTACGAGCTGATCGCGGGCGAGCGGCGCCTGCGCGCCTGCCAGGCGCTCGGCTGGGAGCGCGTCCCGGCGGTGAAACGCGAAGTGGACGACCGCACCGTGCTGACGCTCGCCCTCATCGAGAACCTACAGCGCGACGACCTCTCCCCCGTCGACGAAGCCCGCGGCTACGACCGCCTCATCGCGGAGTTCAGCCTCACGCAGCAGGACGTGGCGGACGCCGTGGGGCGCGATCGCTCCACTGTCGCCAACGCGCTCCGGCTCCTGAAGCTGCCTGAGGCGGTGCTGGCGATGCTCCATGGCGGCGACCTCACCGTGGGCCATGCGCGCGCGCTCCTCGCCATCGAGGATCCCCGCACGGCGACCACGCTCGCGCGGGAGGCGGTTGCGCAGGGGCTCTCGGTGCGCGAGATCGAGGACCGCGTGCGCGGGGGGCGCGCACCGGAGCGGCGCCCGCGCCTCAAGCGAGGAGTGGGACAGGCGCCCGAGGTGCGGCGCATCGAAGAGGCGCTGCGCCGCGAGCTGGGCACCGACGTACGGGTGACGCTGCGCGCGAAGGGGAAGGGGCAGATCCACGTCGCGTTCTACTCGAACGAGGACCTCGCGCGCTTGCTCGAGGTCTTCCTCGGAGCTCCGTTCGACGGATGAAGGACCGCGCCGTGACGATCGTCATCCACACGGATGGCGATCTGGACTCGCGACAGTATCGGGTACCGGTGTGGGCGTTCGAGGCGGGGAAGTGGGGGGCGCTGGTGGTCGCCCTCCTGGTGGTCCTGTTCTTCGCCTTCGCGGGGCCGATCAGTCGCGCGGCGGCGCGCGTGCCCGGTCTGGAGCGGCAGGTGACGCGACTGCGCGAGGAGAACAGCCAAGTGCAGCAGCTCGCCGCGGCGCTGAATCGGGCCGAAGAGAACTACCAGTCCCTGCGCCAGCTGCTTGGCGTGCGGGCGCCACCCGAGCGGACGAGCGCGAAGCTCGGACTAGAGCTGCTACGGGCGGTGGCGGTCCGCGCGCGCACACCCGCCGCTTCGCTGCGCTACGAATCGGGCCCCTCCCAGCCGACACACTGGCCGCTCGACGTGAGCGGCTTCGTCACCCGAGGCCAGGTGCGCGCGGGGGACGCGGCCGAGTCGCATCCGGGCGTGGACATCGCCGTGCCCGAGGGCACCCCGGTGCGTGCGGCGGGAGGGGGGATGGTGGCGGCTGCCGGCATCGATCCCGCCTACGGGTTGTTCGTGCTCTTGCGCCATGCGCAGGGGTATGAGACGATGTACGGTCACGCCTCGCGGCTGTTGGTGCGCGAGGGGGACTCTGTGCAGGCAGGGCAGGTGATCGCGCTGTCCGGGACCTCGGGGCGATCCACGGCTCCGCACCTGCACTTCGAAATCCGCCGTGACGGACGGTCGCTCGACCCTCTCACCGTCGTGAAACAGGAGAACTGACATGGCGATCTTCACCGAGAAGGGGCACGGCGCGCCGGAGTCCGAAGCCGGGCTCTCGATCATCGGGGCCGGCATGCGTGTGGAGGGCGATATCGTCGCCGAAGGGGTCGTGAAGATCGAAGGAACGGTCGTCGGCACGGTGCGCGCCGGCCGCCAGGTGCTCGTCGCGAAGGGCGGCGAAGTAGAGGGGGACGTCATCACGAAGGAAGCCATCATTGGCGGCGAAGTGCGCGGCAGCGTGCGCGCGGAGGAGCGGATCGAGATTCAGGCGGCGAGCGTCGTTCACGGAGACCTCGCCTCGCGGCGGCTGCAGGTGCAAGAGGGGGGCGAGATCAACGGCGTGGTGCGGATGGGGGAGGGTGCATTGGAGAAAGAGCCTGAACACACGGGCTCCCGCTGAGCCCCATCGCCACATTTCCACACGGAGCCCCGACTTCCGTGTGGAAATTTTAGTCCGCTGTACAGCAGTGAGTTACGTAATCGGTCATGTGGGAATCTCCCCGAAATTGGCCGTCACTGTCTCTAAAATGGCGCGATAATGTCGCTATACTGTAAGCGCGCTTCACGAGGCGTGCGGCGCTGCGCTTTCCCATGCGGCTAAGGGACCTGACGGCATACCTCGATGACTACTTGCGAGTGCGAGACGTGCCCGACGCACCCGAGGCGCTTAACGGACTGCAGGTAGCGAACGCCGGTGAGATCACGCGCGTGGCCGCCGCAGTCGATCTCTGCGAGGCGACGGTGCGGCTTGCCACTGAGGCGCGGGCTGACCTGTTGCTCGTGCACCATGGCCTCTTCTGGGGGGGGCCTCGTCCCCTGACTGGTCCTGCCTACCGGCGGGTCGCCGGCCTGCTGCAGTGCAACATCGCCGTCTACAGCGCGCATCTGCCGCTCGATCGGCACGCGGAGGTCGGGAACAACGCAGTGCTCGCTCGGCAGCTCGGGGTGAGCGTGCGGGGTGAGTTCGGCGAGGAGTACGGCGTCACGATCGGCGTCTGGGGGGAGCTCGAGGTGGAGCGGATGGACCTGCGGGAGCGACTCAACCAGTTGCTCGGGTCGACGCCGCGCCTCATGGCTTTCGGCCCGGCGCGTACCCAGCGCCTCGGCATCGTGACGGGAGGGGCGGGGTCACTGATCGGGCAGGCTGCGGCGGCGGGACTGGACACCTATATCACGGGCGAGGGAGCCCACCACACCTACTTCGATGCCGAAGAGCTCGGCCTGAACGTCTTCTACGCGGGTCATTACGCCACTGAGACGGTGGGCGTCAAAGCGCTGGCCGAACACCTCCACGAGCGCTTCGGCTTGCCCTGGGTGTTTCTCGACCATCCCACCGGCCTTTGAGCCCGCGCCGCGTGCTCGCGGTGCTCGCAGCCGCGGAGCTGCTGGGGATGGCGCCGTGGTTCAGCGCATCGGCGGTCGCGCCGGTGTTGGCCGCGCGCTGGGGTCTGGGCGCGGCGGGGACGGCGTGGCTCACGATCTCCGTGCAGCTGGGCTTCGTCGCTGGTGCGCTCGTGTCGGCGGTGCTGACGCTGAGCGACCGCTGGTCCGCGCGGAGGTTGATCGCCGGTTGCGCCGTAGTCGCCGGGGTCGCGACCGTCGGTGTGGCGGTCGCGCCCACGGCGGGCGCGGCGATCGCGTTGCGGCTGCTGACGGGGGCGGCGCTCGCGGGCGTCTATCCCCCGGGCATGAAGCTCGCGGCGGGCTGGTTTCGAGAGGCACGCGGCTGGGCGATCGGAGTGCTCGTGGGCGCGCTCACCGTGGGGTCGGCGCTGCCGCATCTGCTGCGCTGGTCCGTGCCGGGGGAATTGTGGCGGTCCGTGCTCGGTAGCGCCGGGGTGAGCGCGCTGATCGGCGCGGGGCTCGTGCTGGTGGTGCCGCACGACGGACCGTATGCGGCGCCCGCGCCCCGGTTCACGTGGCGCGCCGTGCCCCGGATCCTCAGCGACCGTGCGCTCACGCTCGCGAACCTCGGCTACCTCGGACACATGTGGGAGCTATATGCGATGTGG
This sequence comes from Gemmatimonadota bacterium, assembly GCA_003221995.1. Classification (GTDB taxonomy): domain Bacteria; phylum Gemmatimonadota; class Gemmatimonadetes; order Gemmatimonadales; family GWC2-71-9; genus AG29. Next base: position 11,989 of record QHUR01000033.1, read on the forward strand.
ACGTGGATGGCCGTGTTCATCGCAGCAAGCGAGCAGGCGCACGGGGGCGACGCGGCGGGCGGGGCGCTCCCGGCCCTGCTGACGTTCGCCGTCGTGGGGAGCGGAGCGGTCGGCTGCTGGCTGGGGGGGCTGTACGCGGATCGCTGGGGGCGGACTGTCGTGACGAGTGTCGCCATGATGATCTCGGGCGCCTGCGCGCTCTCCGCCGGCGTGGTATTCGGGCGCCCGCTCGGGGCGCTCGTTCCGCTGCTCCTCGTCTGGGGCGTTACGGTCGTGGCTGACTCGGCCCAGTTCTCCACGGCCGTGAGCGAGCTCGCGCCCCCCGACCACGTGGGCACGGCGCTCACGCTGCAGACCAGTCTCGGGTTTCTGCTCACGTGCGTGACGATCTATCTCCTGCCGGCGGTGGCCAGTCGCATTGGTTGGCGCTGGAGCATGAGCGTGCTGGCCCTGGGCCCGGCGTGCGGTGTGTGGGCGATGCTCGCGCTCAGGCGCCGACCGGAGGCGCTGCGGCTCGCCGGGGGGAGACGGTGAACGAAGGGCCGGCTTGAGTGATCGGCTACTTCAGCGGGACCACGAAGCGCACCGTGACGCTCTCCGCCGTCTGCGGCGCGACGGTGCAGTAGCAATTCGCCCCGATCAACTTCTTCACGCCGAGCACTTCTGCTTCGGCGATGCCGGCCACGTCCCGGAAGGTGATCTCGAACACTTCGCCGTCGAGCACGCGATAGTTGACGGGCCGGCCGAGCAGGCGATGGTGTGGGTCGATCTTAGCGAGTCCGTCCGCCAGGCGGTGCCGGATATCGCTGAGCTGTTCGGCCGAGAGCAGGGGCGGGGACGCGTCGCTCATCGGCGGTTGGCCGACGCGGCCGCGGCGTTGCGGCGCATCCCGTCCGGCCCGGCGCGCTCGAACGCGGTGTCGCCAAAGCGGCGGTCGAACTCTTGCGGGTCGATCCGGAGCAGTGTGTCGAGCTCCGGTGCGGAGAGCTCCGGCCGCGGCGTGAGCTCCGGATCCGTCGTGGGCGTCGCAAAGCGGACATTCCACGGGCACACGTCTTGGCAGACGTCACACCCGAACAGCCAGTCGCCGACCATCCCCTGTTCGGTGTCCGTGAATGCGCCGCGATGCTCGATCGTGAGGTACGAGATGCAGCGGCGCGCGTCCAGCACCCGGGGGTCCGGGAACGCGGCGGTGGGGCAGGCCTCGAGGCAGCGGGTGCACGTACCGCAGCGGTCCGCCTCGAACGGCGCGTCGGGGGCGAGCGCGGCGTCGGTGAGGATGACGCCGATGAAGGTGAAGGAGCCCAGCCTGGGGTGGATGAGCATCGTATTCTTGCCGATCCAGCCGAGACCCGCGCGCTGCGCCAGCTCGCGCTCGGGCACTGGCCCGGCGTCGACGTAGCAGCGCGTGCGGGAGTCCGGCGCGAGCTCGCGGACGGCGCTTGCGAGTCGCTCCAGCCGGCGGCCCACGACGCGGTGGTAATCGGCGGTCCGGGCGTACTGGGCGACCTTCCCATGATTCCGGGCCGCCGGCCCGGGGTCGGCCGACCCATGGAAGTAGCTGGTGAGGGTCACCACGGCTACCGTGGCCTCGGGCATGATGCGGTGGGGCAGCTTGCGCTGCTCCGCTTGGCGGTGCAGGTAGCTCATGGTGCCCGCGTAGCCTGCGGCGAGCCAGCGGTCCAATTCGTCCGCGTGCGTGTTGCGCTCGAGTGAGGCGACGCCGATGGCGTTGAACCCCAACGCTTCTCCTCGACGCTTTAGCGCGACGCTTTTCTGGACGAGGTTCATACGTGCATGACTTCGCGCCGCCAGCGCGCGAACCGCACCACGTCCTCGAGCGGCGGCACGGCCGCTTCGTCGCCGTAGGCGGTGAACATGCGCCAGCGGATGTACTCGCGGGGCGGGAGCGGGAGAAACGGCGGATGGCGGTACCAACCGCGGGCACGGAAGCTCCAGGCGAGTCGCAGCAGATCCACGGCGAGACGCGGGTTCGCGAGCGCTCGCAGCGCGAGACGCAGGGACAGCGACGGCCAACTGGTGGGGGTTCGCATCGCCGTTTGCAATCTACATGCGCGGTGGAGCGGGCGAGTGTCGTCGCGCGCGGTGTCGAGGCCGCGGCTCCTCCTGTATATTGACCGCCTATGACGCTCGCAAGCGGCCTCACGGCGACCCGCCAGGCCGGCGCCCATCCGCTCGCCCGCTATCGGGGCGAGTTCCCGATCTTCCGGGACAAGATCTACCTCAATACCTGCTCCCTGGGCGCCCTGGGGGAGCGGACTCGCCGGCGCGTCGCCGAGTTCCTCGATCTCTGGCAGGAGCGCGGCGCGTCCGCCTGGTACGACGTGTGGTGGGCGGCGCTCGCGGAGCTGCGCCGGCGCTACGCGCGCGTGATCGGCGCGACCCCCGAGGAGATCGCGCTCGGCCCGAGCATCTCCGTCGCGCTCGCGTCCGTGGCGGAGGCACTCGACTATGGCAAGCGCCGTCGGGTCGTCGTCACCTCGCTCGACTTCCCCACGGTCGCCTACCAGTGGCTCGCGAAGCGGGCGCGGGGGATCGAGCTCGTCGTCGTCGAGAGCCCGGATGAGGTCACCGTGCCGGTGGAGATGATCGCCCGGGCGGTGGACGAGCGCACCGCGCTCGTGGCGACGTCCCACGTCTACTTCACGAGCGGAGCGATCCAGGACATCGCCGCCGTGGCCGAGGCTGCCCACGCGAGCGGCGCGCTCTGCCTGATCGATGCCTACCAGTCCGTGGGGCAGGTACCCGTGGACGTGCACACGAGCGGGGTCGACTTCCTCACCGCGGGCGGCCTCAAGTGGCTGCTCGGCGGCCCGGGCGTGGTGTTCCTGTACGCGCGGGAGGAGCTGGCGCGCCGGCTCATGCCCGGCGTCGCCGGGTGGTTCGGGCACCGGGACCAGTTCGCCTTCGACCCCCGGCGGCTCGAGTTTCACGACGACGCGCGGCGCTTCGAGCTCGGCACGCCGGCGCTCGCGGCGATCTACGCCCAGCTCGGCGGGCTCGACTACATCGACGAGATCGGGGTGCCGGCGATCCGGGGCGTCGCCGCGGCGCTGACCGAGGACCTGATCGCCCGCGCCCGGGAGCGGGGCTTCCAGCCCAAGGTCGCGGCGCATCCGCAGCAGCGCTCGGCGATCGTGATGCTCCCCGCCGCGGATCCCGCGGCCAGGGTGCGTCTGCTCGCCGAGGCGGGGATCGTCGCGGACGCCCGGCCCGGGCACGTGCGCCTCTCCCCATTCTTCTATAACGTGCAGGATGACCATGTCGCAGCGCTCGAGCGGCTCGCCACGCGCGCCGGTCACTGAGGACGAACGCCTCCTCACGCCCACCCCCCATGCGGAGCGGCGGGGGTTCACGCGCACGGACCCGTGGCGGGTGCTGCGCATCCTGGGGGAGTTCGTGGAGGGGTTCGACACCCTCTCCGACGTCCACAACGCCGTCACCATCTTCGGCTCGGCGCGCACGCCGCCCGACGACCCGTTCTACGAGCGGGCGGTCGTGACGGCCCGGCTGCTCGCGCGCGAGGGGTTCCCCGTCATCACGGGGGGCGGTCCCGGTATCATGGAGGCGTCGAACCGCGGGTGCCAGGAGGGGAACGGGCTCTCGATCGGCTGCAACATCGAGCTGCCGTTCGAGCAGGGGATCAACCCCTACGTTGAGCGCGCGATCAACTTTCGCTATTTCTTCGTGCGCAAGACCATGTTCGTGAAGTACTCGACGGCGTTCATCGCCTTCCCGGGTGGGTTCGGGACGATGGACGAGCTGTTCGAAGCGCTGACGCTCATCCAGACGGGAAAAGTGAAGCACTTTCCGGTCATCTTGTTCGGCAAAGCCTACTGGGCCGGCCTCGCGGAATGGCTGCGGGAGCGGGTGGCGGGGGAGGGGAAGATCGACACGGCGGACCTCGAGCTGTTTCACGTGACCGACGACCCCGAGGACGCGGTGCGCCGCTGCGTCAAGGCGCGCGCCCGTCGCACTGAATCCTTTGCGGTGGAGAGCCGATGACGACACGCAAGGACTACCTGCGCGGCCCGCGCATCGATCCCAGGCCGATCACGGGCAAGGAAACGGTGACCGAGCTCGTCGACAACGCGTTCCTGGCCTACAACGCGGGGCGGCTGGCCGAGGGTTGTCGCCTGTTCGCGGAGCGGATGCTCGCGGAGGACGTCACGGTCGGGATGAGCCTGACCGGTGCCATGACGCCGGCGGGGCTCGGCATGTCCACGATGATCCCCCTCATCGAGGCGGGGTTCGTCGATTGGATCGTATCGACCGGTGCGAACCTGTATCACGACTCCCACTTCGGGCTTGGCCTCACGATGCACAAGGGCACGCCCTTCGCGGACGACGTGGAGCTGCGCGAAGAGGGGGTCGTCCGCATCTACGACATCTTCTTCGACTACCAGGTCCTGCTCTCGACCGACGCGTACATCCGCGAGGTCTCCGCGCGACCCGAGTTCCAGCGCCCCATGAGCACGGCGGAGTACCACTACCTGCTGGGTGGCTACGTCCGCGAGCGCGAGAAGGCGCTGCGGATCGGGCGCAAGTCGGTGCTGGGCTTGGCCCATGAGTGCGGCGTGCCGATCTACACGTCGTCTCCGGGGGACTCGTCCATCGGGATGAACGTGGCGGAGCAGGCACTCACGGGCTCGCAGCTCCGCTTCGACGTGAGCGCCGACGTGAACGAGACCTCGGCCGTCGTGTTCCACGCCAAGACGCACGGCGGCAAGAGCGGCGTGCTGATCATCGGCGGGGGGAGTCCCAAGAACTTCGTGCTCCAGACCGAGCCGCAGATCCAGGAGGTGCTGGGGATCGGTGAGAAGGGACACGACTACTATCTCCAGATGACCGACGCTCGCCCGGACACCGGCGGCCTCTCGGGGGCGACGCCGTCCGAGGCGGTGAGCTGGGGGAAGGTCGACCCCGCGAAGCTGCCGGACACCGTGGTCTGCTACCTGGACAACACCGTCGGCTTCCCGATTCTCGCCGCCTACGCGCTTGCCAAGCGCAAGCCGCGCCGCCTGAAGCGGCTGTACCACAAGCGCGACGAGATGCTCCGCGAGCTCACCGAGGCGTATCAGGAAGCGAAGGCCGACCGCGACGCCCGCGCGGAGGCGACGCCTGTCGGGCGCCAGCCCTAAGCCCGGCTCCGAGCCCGCGCCCCCGAGGGCGTACGCCGTCTACGCCCTCGGGTTGCTCACGCTGATCAACCTCCTCAACTACACCGACCGCAACGTCGTCTTCGCGCTGTTTCAGCCGCTGAAGCGCGAGCTCGCGCTCACCGATCATGAGCTCGGCTGGCTGGGGTCGGCGTACGTGATCGTGTTGTCGCTCGCGGCGCTGCCGCTGGGCGTCGTGGGCGACCTCAGGTCGCGTCGTGCGGTCATCGCCTTCGGCGTGGGGCTGTGGAGCGCGTTCACGGCGCTCGGTGCCGCGGTGAAGGGCTTCTGGCAGCTCCTGGTGTGCCGGGCGATGGTGGGCGTGGGGGAGGCGGGCTACGGACCCGCGGCCCAGGCGCTGATCGCGGAATTCTTCCGCGGGCGGCGTCGCGCCTTCGCCATCGGGGTCTACTCGGTGGGTATGGCCTTCGGGGGCGTGCTCGGCATCTGGCTCGGCGGCGTGCTGGCCGAGCGCTACGGCTGGCGCGCCGCGTTCGTCGCGATGGGCGCCCCGGGGCTCGTGCTCGCGCTGCTCGCCTCGCGCCTGCGCGAGCCCCGGCGGCAGGCGCCGGCGTCCATTCGGGTCACGCTCGCACGCTGGTACGACCGCGGGGTCCGCAATGTGGTGTGGCCGGCGCTGCCGCTCGCGGGCCTCACGCTCGTCGGCGCCGCCGTGAGCGCTGTGATGGCGCTGTTCGAGCGCATTCCTTCGGGCGTGGACGCGGCGCTGTTCGGCGGCTTCGTGACGGTCGGCGTGGTGTGGACGGTCGTGCGGTTGGTGCCGATCGCCGTCCGGCGCACGACCGAGGCGAGCGCAGTGGCGGCGACCGCCTTCGACGACTTCCTCCAGGCCGCCGCAACGGTGCTGCGCACGCCGACCCTCGTCTGGATGTTCGTGGGCGGCGCCCTGGTGACCTTCGCGGTGAACGGGCTGATCGCGTGGGCCCCGAGCTTCATGGAGCGGGTGCACGGCTTCTCCGTCGGGCGCGTGGGCCGGGAGTTCGGGATCTGGGGGCTCGCCGGCGGCGCGCTCGGCGGGCTGTTCGGGGGGCGCGTGGGGGACTGGCTGGTGGGGCGCTGGCCCGGGGGGCGGGTGGTCGTGTCGGGAGCCGGGTTCGTGCTCGGCGGCCCCGTGTGCGCGGCGTTGCTGCTCGTCGACGAGCTGCGCTGGTTCGTGCCGCTCCTGTTCGCGACGTTCTTCCTCTACACCTGGTACAACGGCCCCCTCTCGGCCGTGATCCTGGACGTCGTGCCGCCCGAGGTGCGCGCCTCGGTGTTGGGCGCCTTCCTCCTGTTCTCCCATCTGGCGGGGGACGCGATCGCACCGCCGCTCGTCGGCTACCTGTCCGACCGCTTCGGGTTGCGCCCCGCGATGCTGCTGCTCCCGTCCGCGGGAGCGGTGGGAGGGCTGGTGATCTTGATCGCGCTGACGACGGTGGGGCGGGATATGCAGCGGGTGAGGCAATGAATGCGGAGCGCGGAGGGGGGGCGCGGTGAAGATCGCCGTCCTGTTCGACACCCTGCACCCCGAGTGGAGCGACGCGGACTACAAGAAGGCGATCGAAGCCAAGGTCGAGGAGGCGGAGTACGACGTGGCGCGTGCGCTCGTCGCCAAGGGGCACGACGTGTTGATGGTGGGCGTGCACGAGGCGCTCCAGCCGCTGCTCGATCGGCTCGCCGCGTTCCAGCCGAAGCTCGTGTTCAACGGCTGCGAGGGGTTCCGCGGCCGCGCCCACCACGAGTACGGGCTCGCCGCGGTGCTGGAGATGCACGGCTACCGCTACACGGGCTCGTCGCCCACCGGACTGCTGGTCGCGCGCAACAAGTCGCTCACGAAGAAGATCCTCGCGTATCACGGGATCCGCGTCCCCGCATTCGCGGAGTTCCATCCCGGCGAGAAGCCGCTCCGGCCCTCGGAGCTCCGCTTCCCGCTGATCGTGAAGCCGCTGCTCGAGGACGCGTCGATCGGCATCGCCCAGGCATCGGTGGTCGAGGACGACCAGAGCCTGGCCGAGCGGGTGAAGTTCATCCACGAGAAGTTCAACCAGGCGGCGATCGTGGAGGAGCTCATCGAAGGACGGGAGCTGTACGTGGGGCTGCTCGGCAACGACAAGCTGCAGGTGTTGCCGATCGTCGAGATGACGTTCGGCGAGGCGGAGGCGGCGGAGCAGCGCATCGCCACCTACAAGGCGAAATGGGACGAGGAGTACCGTAAGCGGAAGCGCATCAAGAACGTGTTCGCGAAGGGCCTGGCCGACGACGTGACGGCCAAGATCGGGGACCTCTGCGCCACGGCCTTTCACGCGCTGTGGCTGCAGGACTACGGACGGGTTGACCTGCGGTTGACCCACGACGACGAGGTGTACGTGCTCGAGGTGAACCCGAATCCGTTCCTCGCGTTCGAGCACGAGATGGCGAACGCCGCCGAGAAGGCGGGCCTGTCGTACGACGATTTCATCCAGCGCATCGTGGACGAGGCGATGAAGCGTGGCTAGTCGGCGCGAGGTCCCGACCCCCGAACTCCGCTGCCCCACGTGCCGGGCGGAGCTCGATCGGTTCTGGTCGTACTGCTCCGATTGCGGGCGCCGGCTCGAGTGGCGGGACGTCACCCGGGAGACCGGGGCCGAGTGCTACTACTGCGGCTGGGTCGTCTCGGACAGCTTCTCTCACTGCCCGTGGTGCGGGCGCGACATCGCGGACCGGGACTCGAGCCCCGAGCCGCTCAAGGCGCCGAAGGGGTTCAAGTACCACCGCCGCTGCCGCTGGGGTTGCGGCGGTGGTGTGATGTATCCGATGCGCTACTGCCCGTGGTGCGGCCGGCCCGAGAAGTGGCGCCACGACGAGTTCCAGAACGTCTGCCCCCACTGCAACAAGGGCGTGGACGACTGGATGAACTGGTGTCCCTGGTGCGGCGAGGATTCCACCGGACAGGACCTCGTCCGCCAGGCGCTCGCCCGGGCGCGCCGGCTGCTCGTGACGACGCGGATCAAGGACTGGCATTACCGCGTGTTGCTGCGGCCCGGCGTGTCGGGTGTCACGCACAGCTCGCCCAAGGTGATCGAGATCGAGCGGCGTTATGTGACGGGGAAACGGCGGCGCGACGAGATCTCCTGGACCATGCTCACGGGGCTCATCCTGCACGAGCTCGGGCACTCGTTCCTGTTCCACAACTGGCGGTTGACCCGCACCGGCCGGTTCCGGCGGGCGTTCGGCGAAGTGCGCAAGGCCTACCGCGTGTCGGACTCGAAGTGGGTGGACTTCGAGATGCGCCACGTGACGACGACCTTGCCGAACTACGTCACCGCCTACGCGGCGACCCACCCGCAGGAGGACTTCGCGGAGACGTTTCGCGTGTACGTCGTGCGGCGGGGCCGGCTGCGGGAGCTCTTCGGCGAGTTTGGCCGGAAGCGCAAGGGCGTGGTGCTGTTCGAGAAGTTCCTCGTGCTGCACGACTACGTGCGGTCGCTGTGGGGCTGGCGATGAAAGGCCGGGGACGAGGGAAGGGGGAAGCGGGACAGGGGAAGGGGCCTGCGGCGGGGGCGAAGCACATCGGGATCGTGGGGGTGAGCGCCGAGGGGGCGGCGCTGTGCTATCGCACGATCTGCAGCGAGGCGCCGCGCGTGATGGGGGAGCACAGCCATCCCGAAGTCACGCTCCATACCCACCCGCTCGCCGACTACATGCGTCACATCCGCCGTCACGACTGGCGGGGCGTCGCGGACTTGATGCTCTCGTCGGCCCGCAAGGCGGCGCAGGTCGGCGCCGCGTTCGTCATCTGCCCGGACAACACGGTCCATCAGGCGTTCGCGCTGGTGGAGCCCGAGTCCCCCATCCCCTGGCTCCACATCGGCCGGGTCGTCGCTCGGGAGGCCGAGGGTCGCGGCTTCCGGCGGCTCGGGATCCTGGGCACGCGGTACCTGATGGAGGGCCCCGTCTACCCCGAGGCGCTCCAGCCCGCCGGGATCGCGACTTTGACCCCGGAGCCCTCCGAGCGCGCGCGCATCGACGCGATCATCATGGAGGAGCTCGTGAACGGCCGCTTCCTCGAAGCGTCGCGGGCGTACTTCCATGACGTGATCACGGCGCTGGGCCGACGCGGCTGCGATGGCGTGGTCCTCGGCTGCACCGAGATCCCGCTCATCGTCCGCGACGGCGCGGCCCCTCTCCCGGCGCTCGATTCGACCCGGCTGCTCGCGCGGGCGGCGCTGCGGGAGGCGGGCCTCACGCTCGGCTGACTCTCGCCACCTCCTTCAGGTACGCCCGCGACTGCGCCACGTGCTTCGCGTAGTCGGCGATCTCCTCGGAGCGGCGGGCCGCGTCCCAGCCAAGCAGCTCGCCCACATGGTCCGCGACGGCACTCGTCGCGGGCATCGCCTGGTCCCGGGTCTCGGAGAAGAGGTGCAGCCGGCGCATGAGCACGTCCGCGAGCCGCAGCGCCATCTCCCGCTCCACGGCGTGCGTCACTTCGGCCCAGATCTCCGGCCGGCCGGGGACGATCGGCTTTCCGAGGGCGCGGTCGCGCTCCACGAGGTTCAGCACCGCCGCGGCTTCGCTGCCGTAGGCCTGCACCAGATGGCGCGCCGTGGGCTCCGGGACCTCGCGGGCACGGGCCGCCTCGACGAGCACGTCGAGATCCGCCGCCTCGCCGCCCGGCAACGGCACGCGATCGGTGGGGGGCCGGCGCGGGATCGGCCGGCCATCGAGCTGGTGCAGTCGCCGGGCCACGCGGTCGACCATGTCGCGCCCCATGACGCGAAACGTCGTGAGCTTGCCGCCGGCGATGGTGATCAGACCGCTGGCGCTCTCGACGATGCGGTGCTCCCGGGACACCGCCGACGCCGCGAGCTCGCGCTCGGGAGCGAGCAGGGGTCGCAGTCCCGCCCAGCTGCAGATCACGTCGTGCGGGGCGAGGCGGGCCTGCGGAAAGAACGCGTTCGCCGAGCGCAGCAGGTAGACGACGTCGCTGCCGGAGGCCCGCACGTCGTCGGGCTGGGCAACGTCGTCCGTGTCGGTGGTCCCGACGTAGCTCAGGTCTCCCCAGGGCAGCACGAACATCACTCGCCCGTCGATCGGTGAGGTCAGGGTCACCGCGTGCGTATTCCCGATCCGCGCGCGGGGCACGGCGACGTGCGCGCCCTTCGTGAGGCGGAGGAGCGGCGGGGCCTGCGGGTCGTCGAGCCGGCGCAGGGCATCCACCCAGGGTCCCGTCGCGTTCACCACGATCAAGGCGCGCACCGTCCGGGCCTCGCCGGTGATCGCGTCCCGCACCATCGCGCCTCGCACGTGGCCGTCGGGACGAACGAGGCTCGTCACCTCGGTGTAGTTCGCGACCAGCGCGCCGGCCTGGGCCGCGCCGCGGATGGCGGCCAGCACCAGCCGCGCGTCGTCGGCCTGCGCATCGTAGTACAGCGCCGCACCCACTAGGCCCCGCTGCCGCAGGCCCGGCTCGGCCTTGAGCGCGGCCCGCCGGCCCAGCCAGCGGTGCAGGCGCACGTTGCGGAAGGCGGCGAGCAGGTCGTACAGCCACATGCCCGCCCACAGCCGCCAGGCCGGTACCCGCGCACCACGGTAGACGGGGAACAGGAATGCGAGCGGCCGGACGAGATGCGGCGCCAGGTCGAGCAGCAGGCGCCGCTCGCGGCTTGCTTCCCGCACGAGGTGAAAGTCGTACTGCTCGAGATAGCGCAAACCCCCGTGGATCAGGCGCGACGAGCGCGACGACGTCGCGCCGGCGAAGTCGCCCTTGTCCACCAGCGCCGTGCGGAAGCCGCGCAGCGCCGCATCGCGCGCGATTCCGGCGCCCGTGATCCCGCCGCCGATGACGAATACATCCACGGGCTCAGCGGCCATCGATGCGAGCGCGCGGGCGCGCGTGCGCTGCGAGAACGGTGTCTCAGCCGCCAACTCCCCTCCCCTCAGAGCCGATGCTAGCTTTCCACCGGGCGCGAAGGGAGAATGTAATGCCGGGTGGAAACGGACGGCGCGTCGCCGTGGTCGCCGGATGTCGCACGCCGTTCTGCAGGGCGGGCACCGTGCTGAAGGACGTGCGCGCCGTCGATCTCGCGCGGCTCGCTGCGCGCGAGCTCGTGCACCGTACGAATCTCGACGGCGCGGAGGTGGACCAGGTCATTTGGGGCCAGGTCGTCCCATCGGCCCTGGTCCCCAATGTCGGCCGCGAGGTCAGCCTGCTGCCGCAGTTCCCGAAGGAGATCCCCGCCTACTCCCTCAACCGCGCTTGCGCCTCCGCCAACCAGGCCGTCACCGCCGCTCACGACCAGATCGTGCTGGGCCACGCGGACGTGATCCTGGCGGGGGGCGTCGAGAGCCTCTCCGACATTCCCATCCTGGCCTCGCGCCGCCTCGCCGACATCCTGGTCGAGGCGAGCAAGGCCAAGACGGCCGTGCAGCGCGTGAAGGCCTTTGCGAAGATGCGGCCGCGCGACTTGATCCCCGTGTCCCCGGCGATCGCCGAGCCGTCCACAGGCGAGACGATGGGCCAATCGGCCGAGAAGATGGCCAAGGAAAACCGCATCTCCCGCGAGGCCCAGGACCGCTGGGCCCTGCGCAGCCATCAGCTCGCCGCGCAGGGCAGCGCCGACGGCCGGCTCACCGCGGAGATCGTGCCGGTCTTCCCGAGCCGTCCCGGCGACCCGATCGTCACGGAGGACAACGGCATCCGGCGCGACACGTCGCTCGAGCAGATGGCCAAGCTCAAGCCCGTGTTCGACCGCCGCTATGGCAGCGTCACCGCCGCGAACTCCTCGCCCCTCACGGACGGCGCTGCGGCGGTGCTCCTGATGAACGGCGAGGCCGCCCGGGCCCTCGGATACGAGCCGCTTGCCTACGTGCGCTCCTACGCGATCGGGGCGGTGGATCCGGGGTGGCAGCTGCTGCAGGCGCCGGTGTTCACGGTCCCCCGGGCGCTGGAGCGGGCCGGCGTCGCGTGGAAGGACCTGGGGCTGATCGAGATCCACGAGGCCTTCGCCGCCCAGGTGCTCTCCAACCTGAAGGGCTTCGAGGAGCGGGGCTGGGAGATCAACGAGGACATCATCAACGTGATGGGCGGCTCCATCGCGATCGGGCATCCCTTCGGCGCCACGGGCGGCCGGCTCGTCACCACGCTCGCGAACGAGATGAAGCGACGCGACGTGCAATTCGGGCTCATCTCGGTGTGCGCGCAGGGCGGGATGGCGTCCGCCATCGTGCTGGAGCGGCGCTGATGCCGGGACCGGCGCTCACCTGGGAGCTCGCCGACGGCGTCGCCATCGTCACGTTCGACCTGAAGGACTCCCCAGTCAACAAGTTTTCCCGCGCGGTGAAGGACGAGTTCCTTGCCACGTTCACGGCGCTGGAGCAGGACCGCGCGGTGCGGGCGATCGCCGTGTTCTCGGGCAAGCCCGACAACTTCATCGCGGGCGCGGACATCGAGGAGTTCGTGACGATCGGGAGCGCCGCCGAGGCCGAGCGACTGGCGGCCGAGGGACAGGAGATGATGGACCGCGTGACGCGCTTCCCGAAGCCCGTCGCCGTCGGCATCCATGGCGCCTGTCTCGGCGGAGGACTCGAGTTCGCGCTCGCCTGCCACTACCGCGTCGCCACGGACCATCCCAAGACCCAGCTCGGCCTGCCCGAGGTGCAGCTCGGCATCCTCCCGGGGGCGAGCGGGTGCCAGCGGCTGCCGCGGCTGATCGGCGCACGGGCGGCGCTCGACATCATCCTCGCCGGCAGAAGCGAGCGGGCGCCCAAGGCGTTCCGGCTCGGGATGGTGGACGAGCTGGTGCACCCGGCGATCCTGCAGGACATCACCATCGCGGCCGCGCGGCGCCTCGCGGACGGCTGGCGTCCCAGGCGGCGGCGCCCGGGCGGCGTGCTCGCCTGGCTGCTCGACCGAAACCCGCTCGGCCGCCGCTTGGTGTTTCGCACGGCGCGCCGGCAGGTGCTGGAGCGCACCAAAGGCCACTACCCCGCGCCGCTCGCGGCGCTCGAGGCGGTCGAGCACGGACTGAAGCACGGTATGGCGGAAGGGCTGAAACGGGAGGCCCGGCTGTTCGGGCAGCTCGCGGTCACCGACGTCTCCCGCAAGCTCGTCCAGATCTTCTTCGCCACGACCCAGCTCAAGAAGGACTTCGGCCTCCCCAACGCCCCGCCGCCCACGGCGGTGCAGCGGCTGGCGATCGTGGGCGCCGGCTTCATGGGGTCGGGCATCGCGGGCACGGCGATCGTGCAGGCGGGCGTCGACGTGCGCATGAAGGACGCGGACCTGCCCCGCGTGGCCAAGGGGCTCGCGGCCGCCCGCGCGCTGCTCGACGATCGGCTGCGACGCCGCCGCATCGCGAAGTACGAGTATGCGCGCCTCGCTGCACTGCTCTCGGGCGGGGACGGCTACGCCGGCTTCGGGCGCGCCGACCTCGTCATCGAAGCGGTGTTCGAGGACCTGAGCGTGAAGCAGCAGGTGCTGCGCGAGGTGGAAGCGGCGGCGCGGGACGACGCCGTGTTCGCGTCGAACACCTCGACGATCCCCATCGCGCGCATCGCGGAGGCGGCGCGCCGGCCGGAGCGCGTGATCGGCATGCACTTCTTCTCGCCCGTCGACCGGATGCCGCTGCTCGAGGTCATTCCCGCGGCGCGCACCGCGCCGGGCGTCGTGAGCACTGCGGTCGGCTTCGGGCGGCGCCTAGGGAAGACGGTGATCGTCGTGAAGGACAGCCCCGGGTTCTGGGTGAACCGCATCCTCGCCCCGTACGCGAACGAGGTCGGGCACCTGCTCGCCGAGGGTGCCTCGATCGAGGAGATCGACGCGGCGGCGGTGGGGTTCGGGTTTCCGGTCGGGCCCGTCACGCTGCTCGACGAGGTGGGGCTCGACGTGGCGGAGAAGGTGAGCCAGGTGATGGGCGCGGCGTTCGGGGAGCGGCTGCAGGCGACCGCCGGCGTGACGGCGCTCGTGAAGGCGGGCCGCCTCGGGCGCAAGTCGGGGCGCGGGTTCTACCGCTACGGCGGCGGCAAGAAGCGGGGCGTGGACCCCGCCGTGTACGAGCTGCTCGGCGTCCACCCCAACGGCGGCCCCCGCCTCGCCGAGATCCTGCAACGCCTCGTGGACGGCATGCTGAACGAGGCCGCGCGGGCGGTCGGCGACGGCGTGGTGGGCACCCCTCGCGACGGCGACATCGGGGCCATCTTCGGCTTCGGCTTCCCACCGTTCCGGGGCGGCCCGCTCCGCCACGCGGACGACCTGGGCGCGGCCCGACTCGTCGCCGAGCTGGAGCGGCTCGCCGAGCGCTACGGCCCGCGCTTCGCCCCCTGCGAGGTGCTGCAAGAGCAGGCGCGCCGCGGCTCCAAGTTCTATCCCTGACGCCTGACGCCTGACACCTAGCACCTAGTGCTCCGCGCCGGCCTCCTCTGGCTCAGCGAGCAACCCCGAGTCTTCGCGTTCGTCCGGGGGAATGGCCTGGCTCGTCGCTTCGCGGCGCGGTTCGTCGCGGGAGAAACGGTCGACGACGCCGTCGCCGCCCTGAAGCTGCTCAACGCGGCCGGCATCTCGGCCAGCCTGGATCTCCTGGGAGAGGCGGTGAGCGGTGCCGCCGAGGCGCGGGCGGCTCGGGACGTCTACCTCCAGACGCTCGACCGAATCCACGGCGCGCGCGCCGACGGCCACGTGTCGGTGAAGCTGACGCAGATGGGGCTGGACAGCGACGAAGGCCTGTGCGTCGACAACGTCCGCGCCATCGCCGCGCGGGCCCGCCAGTACGACTCGTTCGTGCGCATCGACATGGAAGGCTCGGCCTACACCGAGATGACCCTGCGGCTCTTCACGGAACGCTTCCACCCCGAGTTCGGCAACGCGGTCGGCGTGGTGCTGCAGTCCTATCTGCGGCGCACTGAGCGCGACGTGGCGGACATGATCGCCCGGGGGGCCCGGGTGCGGCTCTGCAAGGGCGCCTACAAGGAGCCGCCCGAGGTCGCCTTCCCGGCCAAGCGCGATGTGGATGCGAGCTACGTCCGCTGCATGGAGCAGTTGCTCGAGCGTGGTACCTACCCCGGGATCGCGACCCACGACGTCAGGATCATCGCGCACGCGAAGGCGTTCGCGCGCCGGCGAGGCATCGCGCCGGCCCGGTTCGAGTTCCAGATGCTGTACGGCGTGCGGCGCGACCTGCAGCACGCGCTCCGGCGCGAGGGCTGGAACGTCCGCGTCTACGTCCCGTTCGGGGAACAGTGGTATCCTTACCTCATGCGCCGTCTCGCCGAGCGCCCGGCCAACATCGCGTTCCTGCTGGGCAACATCGTGAAGGAGTCTGTACGCCTGAGCTGACGGACCTCACCCTCGGCGGCTACCAGCGGGTGCACGAGCGCGCGCCCGCCTTCGGCGGCAAGGATGGCCGATCCTACTCCGTCGCCACGTTCGTGGACGACACGCCGGACCAGGGCGGACGCTACGGGGCCGCGCTGCTCTTTGTCCGGTGGTCCGAGGCGGGGGACCGCCCCGTCGGCCATCTCGAGACCGATTACATCGCCTACGGGCGGACGCCTGCGGAGGCGCTCGCCCCGCTGCTCGCACTCACGCTGCACGACCTGAAGACGCACCTCGACGCCTGTGTCGAAGGCGAGGGAACGGGGAAGCGGGAAGGGGGGAGGGTGTGACCGGCGTCGTGCTCGCCCGGACGGGCTCGACCTATCGCGTGCACGCGGAGCGCGGGGAAATAACGGCGGTGCTGCGCGGGAGGCTCAAGCGCAGAGACGATGACCGCGTCGTCGCGGGGGATGTGGTCGACCTGGACGTTCGCGGCGACGGCCCGGCCGCCATCACGGGCGTGCGCCCGCGCCGCTCGCTGCTCGCGCGCCGCTCGTCCGGCACGCGTGGGCCCGGCCGGCGGCAGCCGATCGCCGCGAACGTGGACCAGGTCGTCGTGGTGGCCGCGACACGGGATCCCGAGCCGGACTTCCGCATGCTGGATCGCCTGCTGGTGATCGCCGAGGCGAATCGCATCCCCCCGGTGCTGGTCCTCAACAAGCTCGAGCTCGACCGCGGAGTGCTCGAGCCGTTCCGCCGCCGCTACGGGCCCGCCGGCTATCAGGTGCTCCCGACGTCGGCCAAGGCGGGGGAGGGTCTTCCCGCGCTGCGCGACCTGCTGCGGGGCCGCGCCTCGGTCCTGACCGGGGAGTCTGGCGTGGGAAAGTCGAGCCTCGTGAACGCGCTCCAGCCCGGCCTGAATCTCCGGATCGGCGAGATCAGCGAGAAGTGGGGGACGGGGAAGCACACGACGCGGGCGGCGCAGCTCGTGCCCCTCGCCGGGGGCGGGGGCGGGGGGGGCGTGGGGGGGGTGGGGGGCGCGGGGGGCGCCTACGTGGTGGACACGCCGGGCCTGCGGGAGGTCGCGGCCTGGGGCGTCGACCCGGAGCTGCTCGCCCCCTGTTTTCCCGAGTTCCGCCCCTTCCTAGACCAGTGCCGCTTCGACAATTGCCGCCATCTGGCCGAGCCGGATTGCGGCGTACGCACCGCCGCGGAGCGGGGCGCGTTCGACCCCGACCGGCTCACCTCTTACCGGCACATCTACGACGAGGTCAGCGTTCCTTCCTGGTCCAGCGCGCGGCGTCGCGGGCGTTGATCTTCGCCATCATCGCGTCGAAGGCCTTATCCAGATCGATCCCCTGCGAATTGGCGAGGCAGACCACCACGAACAGGATGTCGACCAGCTCCATGGCGAGCGAGCCCGCGGGCTCTTCGCGCTTCTTGGTTTTTTCGCCGAAGCGGTGGTTGATCTCGCGCGCGAGCTCGCCCACTTCCTCGGTCAGCCGGGCGAGGTTGGTGAGCGGAGAGAAGTAGCCTTCCTTATATTGCCCGATCCACTGATCGACTCGCTGCTGGGTTTCGCGCAGGGACAAGGGGACTCTCCTCCGTGGTGAACGCCGACTTGCCGCCGCTCGCGGCGCCGTTCCGGGGCGAGCGCTTCGGCGCGTCGTCGCGCCTGAGCGCGCTGCTCGCGCCCCCCTACGACGTGGTGTCGCCGGAACAGCGCGCGCAGCTTGCCGCGCGGGACCCTCACAATATCGTGCACCTCACGCTCCCGGAAGCGCCGCCGGGGGAGGATCGCTACCTCTGGGCGGCGAGTCAGCTCGCGGCGTGGCGCAAGGAAGGGGTGCTCCGCACCGACCCCGCGGATACCGTGTACGTGGTTGCCGAGGACTTCGCGCTGCCGAGCGGGGAGCGCCGCACGCGGATCGGGATGTTCGCGGCGGTGCGGGCGGAGAGCTTCGAGACGCGGCGGGTGCGGCCGCACGAGAAGACGCACGCCGCGCCCAAGGCCGATCGCCTCGCGCTGCTGCGGGCGACGCGCGCCAACCTCGAGGCGATCTTTCTCCTCGCCCCCGATCCCGACGGCGCGCTCGCGACGGCGCTCGCCGCCGTGACCCGGCGCCCGCCCGCGGCGCGAGCCGAGCTCGACGGCGTCGCGATGCGGCTCTGGGCCGTGGCCGGCGACGAGGGGGACCGCCTCGCGGCTGCCGCCTCTCGCCACCCGCTCTACATTGCCGACGGCCACCACCGCTACGAAACGGCGATCGCCTACGCGCGGGAGAACCCGCGGGCCGATCGGGTGCTCGCCTTCGTGGTGTCCGCCACGGATCCCGGGCTCGTGATTCTGCCGACCCACCGCATCGTCTTCGGCGCGGGCCGGGATCCCGCGAAGCTGATTCCGGCGTGGCGCGAGTGGTTCGACGTAGGGCGTGTGGCACCCTGCGCCGACCGCATCGAGCGGCTGGCAGAGCTGGGCCGTCAGGGAACGGCGTGCATCGTGGCGTTTCCCGGCGGCTACGACCTCACCTTGGTGCTGAAGCGGGACGCGCCGCTCGACAGGTTTCCCGAGCTCGGGCACACGGAGGCCGTGCGTGGGCTCGACGTGGCGCGCATCGAGGCGCTCGTCGTGCAGTACATTCTCAGCGCCGGCACCGCCACCCCGTCGCTCGCCTACACGGCCGACGCCCACGCCGCGTTCGACGCCGTGCGCAACGGCCGGGCAGCGGCGGCGGTGCTGCTCAATCCCACGAAGGTGGAGCAGGTGTTCGCGGTGGCGGACGCCGGCGGGGTCATGCCGCCCAAGTCCACCTATTTCGTGCCGAAGGTGGCGAGCGGCTTGGTCATCAAGGCGGCGGAGGGAACGTGAGCCTGAACGGCAAGAAGGTCCTGTTCTTCGCGGGCCCGCTGTACGAGGATCTGGAGCTCTGGTATCCGAAGATCCGGCTCGAGGAGGAAGGCGCGGCGACCACGGTCGCGGGCCTCGGGGAGAAAACCTACCAGGGGAAGCGCGGGTATCCCGTCACCGTGGACACGAACGTGGATCAGGTGAGTGCCGCGGGCTTCGACGGGCTCGTGATCCCGGGAGGGTTCGCGCCTGATCAGCTGCGGCGCTACGATACGGTGCTCCGGATCACCCGGGAGATCTATCAGGCTGGGAAGCCGCTCGCGTTCATCTGCCACGCGGGATGGGTGCCCATCTCGGCGAAGATCCTCAAGGGCAAGCGGGCGACCAGCGTCCGGGCCATCAAGGACGACATGGAGAATGCCGGAGTCATCTGGGAAGACGCCGCCGTCGTGATCGACGGGAACCTGATCTCGTCCCGTACTCCCGCGGACCTGCCCGCGTTCTGCAAGGCGCTGATCGCGGCGCTCAGGAAGGGGCCGGCGGACTAATGCCGCGCGCCCGCGACCGCATTCTCGCGAACCTCGAGTCCGTGTATCGCGAAGCCTACGAGCGCGCCAACGCCGCGGGGGACCAAGCGCGCATGGCGGACCTCGACGCCGCCTATCAGCGCGAACAGCTCCTGCTCGAGGTGCTCCTCGACATCCGCGACGCGCTGGCTGCACCGGGCGAGGCGAAACCGGAGCAGGGTCCGGGCCCCCTCGCCGCGCTCGAGACCATCCGCCGCATCACCAAGCTGCGCTGAGGGGATCCGATATGTCGCGACGCTTCTCCGCCCCCGGGCTGTTGCTGATCTGTCTCGCCGCCTGCGGCCGCAAGGCCGACCTCATCATCACGGGTGGCGTCGTCTGGACCGGCCTCTCCAGCGGCCAGCCGCAGCCCGGCGCCGTGGCGGTCAGAGGTGGCAGGATCGTCGCGGTCGGTGACACGGCGGTGGTGCGCCGCTACGTGGGCGCCGAGACCCAGGTCCTGTCCGCGCGCGGCGGGCTCATCATGCCCGGGTTCTCGGACGGGCACACCCACTTCATCAACGGTGGCTTCCAGCTCGCCTCCGCGGACCTGCGCGATGCGGCCACGCCGCAGGAGTTCATCCGGCGGCTCAAGGCATACGCCCAGAAGCTCAAGCCGGGCGAATGGATCACGGGCGGCGACTGGGACCACACCCTCTGGAAGGGAGCCCCGCTGCCGCGGCGCGAGTGGATCGATTCGGTGACCCCGAGCAATCCCGTGTTCGTGAATCGGCTCGATGGTCACGAGGCGCTCGCCAACAGCGCCGCGATCAGGGCGGCCGGTGTCACCAAGGACACACCCACGCCCCCAGGCGGTGAGATCCTGCGTGATCCGCGGACCGGCGAGCCGATCGGCATCTTCAAGGACCAGGCCTTGGGCCTGATCGACAGAGCGGTCCCAGAACCGAGCGCCGAGCAGCGCGACTCCGCGCTGGCACGGGCGCTCGCTCATGCCGCCTCGCTGGGCGTGACTGCGACCTCCCATGTGTCCGCATCCTGGGCCGACCTCGCGAGCTATCGGCGGCTGGAGAAGGCCGGGCGGATGACCCTGCGCGTGGCCGTGTACCTCGATCTCTCGCAGTGGCGCGCGGTGGCCGACACGATGCGTCGCTCGGGCCCGGGCGACGACTGGGTCAAGATCGGCGGGCTCAAGGGGTACGTGGACGGCTCGGCGGGCTCGCGCACCGCGTATTTCTTCGAGCCCTACGCGGACTCGGCGGGCTACGCAGGGCTGATGCAGTATGCCGAGCCGGACCTTCGCAACTGGATCGGCAACGCCGACTCGGCCGGGCTGCAGGTCACCGTGCACGCGATCGGCGACCGCGCGAACGCCATCATCCTCGACATCTACGATAGCGTCGCCAAGGCCCACGGGGCGCGCGACCGGCGCTTCCGCGTCGAGCACGCGCAGCACCTGCGGCCGCAGGACATCCCCCGCTTCGGCCGCCTGGGCGTGATTGCGTCGATGCAGCCCTACCACGCGATCGACGACGGCCGCTGGGTCGAGGGGCGCATCGGACCGGTCCGCATCAAGACCACCTATGCGTTCCGCACGCTGCTCGACACCGGGGCGAAGCTCGGCTTCGGGTCGGACTGGACCGTCGCGCCGCTCGATCCCATCCTGGGCGTCTACGCGGCGGTGACGCGCCGCACGCTCGACGGCAAGCATCCGAGCGGCTGGGTGCCCGAGCAGAAGATCACCGTGGGAGAGGCGCTGCGCGCCTACACCGAGGGGAACGCTTACGCGACCTTCAACGAGAAGAAATGGGGGACGCTCGCCCCGGGCTATGACGCCGACCTGGTCGTGGTCGATCGCAACCTGTTCACCATGCCGCCCGACTCGCTCGACCGGGCGATGGTGAGCTACACGGTGGTCGGTGGCAAGGTCGTGTACGCTCGGAAGTAAAGGTGTCACCTATCCGGAGTACTTGAACCCAGCCGCCTGCAGCGTGAGGGCTGGCCCCTCGCGCTCCACGCCTGCCTCCACCACCTCCCCCAGCACGAGCGTATGGTCGCCGCTCGGCATCGTAGCGACCACGCGACACTCCAACCAGCCGAGCGCTTCGGTGAGGATGGGCGCGCCCGAGACCGGAGCTGGCTTGGTCTTGATCCCCTTGAGCTTTTGCGGGGTGTTGGCGGAGGAGCGGCCCAGCTTGCCGGCCAGGTCGCGCTGGCCATCGTGGAGCACGTTGAGCCCGAAGTGGTGGGCGTCGCGGATCAGGTCGATCGTCTTCGAGGTGTTCTCGACCGCCACCACGACCATCGGCGGCTCGAACGATGCTTGCGTCACCCAGTTCGCGGTCATGCCGTGCTCCTCGCCGCGGTGGGCGACGGTGACGGCGTAGAGGCCGTAGGGAAAGCTCCGCAGCACCGTCTTCTTCGCGGCCTCATCCATGCTCGTCCTCGCGTGGTGGGTGGGTCCGTCGCGCAGTGAAATATTGACCGGCCTCACCGCGGCCGCCATCTTGCCCCGAATCAGGCTATTTTTCTCCCATGTCGACGCGCACCAAACCGCAGCCGAAGGCCGCCAAGCCGCTCGCCAAGGCGGACCTGCTCGACATGTTCCGCCTCATGTACCTCTCCCGCCGTCTCGACGACCGCGAGATCCAGCTCAAGCGCCAGAACAAGATCTTCTTCCAGATATCGGGTGCCGGCCACGAGGCGGTGCTCGTCGCCGCCGGCAGGGTGCTGCACCCCACGTACGACTGGTTCTATCCCTATTACCGCGACCGCGCCCTGTGCCTCGCCCTCGGCATGACGCCGACGGAGATGCTGCTTTCGGCCGTCGCCGCGGCCGACGACCCGAATTCGGGTGGCCGCCAGATGCCGTCCCACTGGGGCCACAAGGCGCTCCACATCGTGAGCCAATCGAGCCCCACGGGGACCCAGCTGCTGCAGGCGGTGGGCTGCGCCGAGGCGTGGCTGCGTTTCGATCGCAGCGACGGCATCGCGGAGAAGCCGATTCGCGGCGACGAAGTCGTCTACTGCTCCGGGGGCGACGGCACCACGAGCCAGGGTGAGTTCTGGGAGGCGATGAACACCGCGAGCAATCTGAAGCTGCCGGTCCTGTTTCTGATCGAGGACAACAAGTACGCGATCTCGGTGCCGGTCGAAGTGCAGACGGCGGGGGCCTCGGTGTCGAAGCTCGTGGCCAACTTTCCTGACCTCTTCATCGAAGAAGTGGACGGCTGCGACCCGATCGCGTCCTTCGAGACCCTGACCCGCGCGGTCGCGCACTGCCGGCAGCGCCGCGGTCCCGCCCTCGTGCATGCGCACGTCATCCGGCCGTACTCGCACTCGCTGTCGGACGACGAGGTGCTGTACAAACCGCCCAAGGAGCGTGAGGAGGAGTCGAAGCGGGACCCCATCGCGACGTTCTCCAAGCGGCTGGTGGCCGAGGGAATCGCGACTGCGGCGGAAGTCGAGGGGATCAAGCAACAGGTGGACGAGGAGGTGGAGGTCGCGGCCGACATGGCGCTCGCCTCCCCCCAGCCCCAGCCCGAGACGGCGCTCCACTACGTCTACTCCCCTGACGTCGATCCCACGTCGGAGCAGTTCGACACCGAGGATGACCCCCAGTTCGCGGGGGATCCGACGACGATGGTGGACCTCCTGAACGTCTGCCTCAAGGACGAGATGGCCCGCGATCCGCGTATCCTCCTCTTCGGCGAGGACGTGGCCGACGTCAGCCGGGACCAGTACCTGGGCCAGGTGAAGGGGAAGGGCGGGGTCTTCAAGGTCACCTGGGGGTTGCAGCGGCAGTTCGGGAGCGGGCGGGTATACAACTCGCCGCTCGCGGAGGCGAACATCATCGGGCGGGCGATCGGACTCGCCACGCGGGGCCTCAAGCCGGTCGTGGAGATCCAGTTCTTTGACTACATCTGGCCGGCCTACCACCAGCTGCGCAACGAGCTCGCCACGCTGCGGTGGCGCTCGCACAACGCCTTCAGCTGCCCCGTCGTGGTGCGCGTGACGTATGGTGGTTACCTCAAGGGCGGGGCGATCTACCACTCGCAGACGGGCGCCGTCGTGTTCACCGCCATTCCCGGGCTCCGCGTCGTGTGCCCCGCAACCGCCCTCGACGCGAACGGCCTGCTCCGCACCGCCATCCGCTGCGACGACCCGGTCCTGTTTCTCGAGCACAAGCACCTCTATCGCCAGACCTACAACAAGGCGCCCAACCCCGGCCCGAACTTCATGATCCCCTTCGGCAAGGCCAAGGTAGTCAAGGAGGGGCCCGACCTCACGGTCGTGACGTACGGGGCCGTCGTGCACCGGGCGCTCCTCGCGGCGAAGGAACTCGAGGAGAGAGACGGTGTGCGGGCCGAGGTCATCGATCTGCGGAGCCTCTCGCCGATCGACTGGGACGCGATCGCCCGATCGGTGCAAAAGACCAGCCGGGTGCTCGTCGCTTACGAGGACGCGCGCTCCTGGGGCTACGGCGCCGAGATCGCGGCGCGCGTCGCGGACGAGGCGTTCTCGTGGCTCGACGCGCCGGTGAAGCGCGTCGCGTCGACCGATACGTTCGTCGGGTACGCCCCCACGCTGGAAGACTTCATCCTGCCGCAGGTGGAAGATCTCGCGCAGGCGATGCGCGAGCTGCATGCGTTCTAGCGCGGCCCGCGGCTACAGCCTCTTGTTCTTCCTCTCCGGGGCCACCGGGCTCGTGTACGAGCTCCTCTGGGTCCGGCTCCTCTATCAGGCGTTCGGCTCGACGATCGAGTCGGTGACCACCGTCGTGGCCGCCTACATGGGTGGGCTCGGGCTCGGCGCCTGGCTGCTCGGGCGACGCAGCGACCGCCACACGCGGCCCGCGGCCCTCTACGGCAGGCTCGAGATCGCGATCGGCGTGTTCGGCCTCGTCTCGCCTTTCGTGCTGGCACTGGCGCACCGCGTCTACGTGAGTGCGGCCGGGGCGCTCGGCCTCGGCGGGGGGGTGAGCGTGGCGCTGCGGTTCACGCTGGCCGCGCTGGTACTGCTCGTCCCGACCACGCTGATGGGCGGCACCCTCCCCGTGCTCACCCGCGCGTTCATGGGCACCGAGCGCGATCGCCTGAAGCGGTCCCTGGGCTGGCTGTACGGCATCAACACCCTGGGTGCTGTCGCGGGCACGGCGCTCGCCGGCTTCTTCCTGATCGAGTACGTCGGCATCCGGGCAAGCCTCTGGGCCACGGCCGCGGTCAACCTCGGACTCGGAGCGGCGGCGCTCGCGCTGGCGCGCCCGCTCGAACCCGTTCCCGTCCCCGCGCTCGCCGTCGACGGGCCGGTGGCCCCGGTGGCCCCGGTGGCCCCGGCCGCGGAGGCGGGTCGCACGCTGCGCAGAGTGGGGCTCGGGTTGCTCGGCGTGACCGCGTTCGCCGCCCTGCTGCACGAGATCGCGTGGACTCGCGTCCTGGTGATGATCGTGGGAGGCTCGACGTACGCCTTCACGCTGGTGCTGCTCGTCTTCCTCCTGGGGATCGGACTGGGCAGCGCGGTGCTCACCCGCGGCGCCGCCGCCGCCTCCGAGACGGCCGCCGACGCGGCCCTGGCGCAGGGGGTGACGGCGGCGGGCGCGGCGCTCCTGTTCGCGTTCTTCAGCTTGCTGCCCCGCTACATCATCGCCGTGTTTCAAGCGCAGTCCTGGGGTGCCTCCCAGCGACTGGTGGCGCTGGGCCTCGTGATCGGCGGCGTCGTGCTGGTTCCGGCGATCGGGATGGGGATGACCTTTCCGCTGTTGACCGATCTCGTGGCGCCCGGCGGCAGCGGCCGGGGGGAAGACGTGGGGCGCGCCTACGCCCTGAACACCGTGGGCAGCATCGCCGGGGCGGTGCTCACCGGCTTCGTGTTGGTGGTGGCGTTCGGGACCGATCTGACGCTGCGCTTAGGCCTCCTCGTGAGTGCCGCAGCGGCGCTCGGACTCGCGGCGCTTGCGGCCCGCGGCGTTGCCGAGGGCTCGGCGCAGCACCGCCGGCTGCGGGCCCGCGTGCTCGGGGCGGGCGTCCTCGCCAGCGCCGGGCTCGTCGCGGCGCTCGGCGCCCCCCGCTGGAGTACCCGGCTGATCGACCTCGGCCCCGCCATCTACGCGCGCGAGCCGATGGATCGCGCCGCCGTCGAGACGTTCCTCGGCCATCGCGGCGCCCGCCAGCTCGCCTATCGCGAGGGCCGCAACGCCACCGTGTCCGTATGGGAGAGCGGCCCGGGCCGGAGCCTCAAGGTGAACGGCAAGGCGGACGCCTCCGACCACGGAGACATGGACACCGAGATCATGCTCGGCCTCGCCCCCGTCGCGGCCCGCCCGCAAGCGAGCACCGCACTGGTGATCGGCTACGGCAGCGGGGTAACGGCCCGGGTGCTGGCCGACGTGCCGGGCATGCGGCGCGTGCGCGTCGTGGAGATCGAGCCCGCGGTGCTCGCCATGAGCCGCTACTTCGAGCACGTCAATGACACCGTGCTGGCGCGCCCCGGCGTCGCGGCAGTGGTGGACGACGCGCGCAGCGCGCTCCAGCTCGACCCCGCACGCTACGACGTGATCTCGTCCGAGCCGAGCAACATCTGGCTGGCGGGGGTCGCGACCCTCTATACGCCCGAGTTCTACCGCATCGTGCGCCGTCGCCTCGCGGACGACGGCGTCTTCTGCCAGTGGGTCCAGCTCTATCAGGTGCCGGTCCCGGTCGTTGCGGGCGTGGTGCGGAACATCCGTACGGTGTTTCCGCACGTGGAAGTGTGGTTCAGCTCGCCGGGCGACGTTCTGATCGTCGGCTCGCTCAAGCCGCTGACGTACGATGCGGCGTGGCTCGCGCGGCTGGTGGGGCCGGGCGGCGCGCTGGGCGGGCTCGCGCGGGAGTACCTGGCGGTGGATGCCCCGGAGCAGTACTTCGGCCACCTGCTGCTCGACTCGATCGGGGCGGCACGGCTCGTCGAGCGCGCCACGATCGTCCACAGGGACGACCGGCCCCGGCTCGAGTTCGTAGCCGCGCGCCGCTTCCTCGACACAGGGACGGAGGGCGTTTTCGACTCGCTCGCCGCCTTGGCGGGTGCGGCGCCCGCGCACGGCTCGCCGCTGCTCTTCGCCAGGGCGCTCACCGCGCGGCGCGGCGACCTCGCGGCGTGGCGTTACGTCGAGGCGGCGCGGCGCCAGCGCCCCGACGACCCCTTCTGGACGGTCCACGCCGCGGCCATTCGCCTCGGGGCCGGCGACACCACGTTCGCCGACACCGCCCTCGCGCGGTTCGTCCCGCGGAGCGCCGATGCGGCGTTGCTCGCGGGGCTCGTCGCCGCGAAGCGGGGACAGGGGGAGCGCGCGCGGCGCCTGCTCGCACAGGCGCTCGCGGGTGGCGCGGGAGTGGACAGCGCGGAGGCGAAGGCGGCGCTCGCGACGTTGGCCACGCGGGACAAGCGGTGGGCGGACGCCGCGGCGCTCGCGCGGGCCGCGTTCGCGGCGGAGGGCACATTGCGGCACCCCTATCCCCGGGCGTGGTTGGCGGAGGCGTTGACCCGCATGGTGCAGGCCGGCCCCGCTGCGTCGGCGGACAGCCTGCTCGCCGACGCCGTACGCGGTCGGCCCGGCTGGTCGACGCTGCACGAGCTGCGCGCGTTCGCCGCGCTGCGGATGGGACGCTGCGATGTGGCGGTGAAGGAGTTCCTGCTGCTGCTCGACTTCGGGATCGAGCGCGACGACGGGCCCGACCTGGTGATGCGCTGCCGCCGTGGCCTGAAGCTCTAGGCCCTGGGCCTCTCCCCCAGCGCCTCGCGAATCTCCCCCGCCGCAGCGATCGCGTGGTCCACGTCGCGTGACAGGGCCCGCGCCTGTTGCGTCGCCTGCGTGAGGTCGTCCAGCACGGCCGCCACTCCCGCTGAGCGGAGCCGCAGCAGGTCGAAGCGCACGTTCTGCATCGCCAGCACACACGACTCGACCTGATCCTCGATCAGCTGGCGGCGCGTCACGAGATCGGTGAGCGTCTGCCGCTGCCGCGCGAGCAGGCCGAGCTGCCGCTCCCGCTCCGCCCCCTCCGGCTCCTGCTTCGTCGCCGCGATCTTCGCATCTAGGCGCGCCAGCGCGCTCTGGTCCACATCCGCGCTCATCGTATGGAGCATGCGGGCGAGCTCCTCGGCACGGTGCAGCAGCGCGTCCACCGTGTGCAGCACGTCCGGCAGCAGCTTCTTCTCCGACTTCGGTACGCGCTCGAGGATCTTGAGGATCGCCCTGCGGTCGTTGCGCGCCTGCTGGACCGCGCCCGTCTGGCGCCCGAACTCCCCACTCGTGGCGGGCGGGAGCTCGGCCGGCTTCGCTCCCGCGGCGAGCCCGAGACGGGCATCGGCGGCGTCGGGTGCGGGAGGCCGGTACAACACGTCGCGCCAGGAGTAGCCGGCATGCCAGAGCCTGATGTAGCGCGGCACGAGACTGAACGCGGCCATGAAGCCCGCGACCATCAGCGACCAGCTGGGCACATGATGGCCCGTGAGGACATCGACCAGGAGCAGCGACCCACTCACCGAGGCCCACCGCACGAAACTGGCGCGCGCATCCCGCACGATTGCCGCCTCGCCGGCCTCTCCCAGCGGAGCGGGCTGCTCGGCGCGCCCCCGGCGGCTCGGCCGCCGGTCCCGCTCGCGCCCGCGTTGCGCGGGGGGGCCCAGCGGCGCCGGCCGCGGGGGGGCGTCACTGGAGCGGCGGGCGCCAGCGAGTGGACGCCGCGGCTGGTACGCGGTCGCCGTGCGCGCCTCGAGGGACCGGCGTAGCGCGTCGGCGGTGGGCCAGCGGTCCTCGGGATCCTTCTCGAGGCAGCGCATCACGCAGCTCTCGAGGTCGGGCGGGCAGTCGGGGCGCTTCGCGACGACGCGCGGCGCCGGCTCCGTGATGTGCTTCATCAGGATCCCCGGCACCGTCGGGGCGGAGAAGGGCAGCTCGCCCGTGAGCGTCTGGTAGGACACGACGCCGAGGCTGTAGAGGTCGGAGCGGCCGTCGATCTCCCGGTCGCCCGCCGCCTGCTCGGGGCTCATGTAGTGCGGTGTGCCGATGGCTACGCCGGTGGCCGTGAGCGTCGCGGGGCCCGTGGTGGAGGAGAGGGCCTTCGCGATTCCGAAATCCGTCACGACCACCCGGCCCCGGCTCCCTTCGAGCAGGATGTTGTCAGGCTTGACGTCGCGATGGATGATGCCGACCGCGTGCGCGGCGCCCAGCGCGTCGGCGGTCTCGATCATGACCCGGCGCGCCTCCTCCGGAGGCAACCGGCCCCGGCGCTTGAGCCGGGCCGCGAGCGACTCCCCGTCGACATACGCCATCACGAAGTAGACGAGGCCGTCCGGACCTTCGCCGACGCTATGAATCGGCACGATGTGCGGGTGGGAGAGCTGAGCGGCGGTCTCCGCCTCGCGCAGGAACCGGATGCGGATCTCCTCGCGGAAGGCGAGCTCGGGCGGGAGCACCTTGACGGCCACCTGGCGCTTCAGGCGCTCGTCCCGCGCCTGATACACCACGCCCATCCCGCCGCGGCCGATCTCCCCCGCGATCGTGTAGGAGCTGCCCAGCGCCTTGCGCAGGCGCGTCACCAGGGAGTTTTCGGCCTCGGCCATGCGGTTCCGCGAAGGAGTGCGCGGATAGATTTAGCGGCGCGCGGGCGGTCGTGCAACCTTCAAAAAGGGTTGGACTTACACGTCAACGGAACTTGGCCGCTAGCTTTTGGCCGTTGGCTGCTCCGCACGTGGCCAAGCGCCACCCTGACGGCTAAGGGCCAATGGCTAATGGCTCCCTGGCAGTCTCCTGCCTCATTGGCCGCTTGCTACCGGAACGCGACACCCCATCGCGGCGTTAATTGTGGCACGGTCGATGCTGTGGCCATGTGGTACGTGGTGTGACGGACCATCTCCTGCTTGAGAGATCGCAATGTCTGAGCGACTGACGCTCCCGGTGCTTCCGCTCCGGGACATGGTGCTGTTTCCCGGCGTCACCGCGCCGATCGGCGCGGGGCGGCCGGCCACGCTGCGCGCCATCGAGGCGGCGCTGAAGCATCCGTCCCGCCGCGTGTTCGCGGTTGCCCAACGGGAAAACGTGGACGCGGTAACGCCGGCCAGCCTTTATGGGATGGGCACGATCGCGCGCATCGGCCAGGTGCAGCGCGGGCTTGGCGGAGTACAGCTCATGCTGAACGGCGACGCCCGCGCGGTCGCATTGCAGTACCGTGAGACCGACGGCTACCTCGAAGCCGACCTGCGGGAGGCCGAGGAGCTTCCGCCCCTCAATGCAGAAGACGCGGCGTTCGTGGCGCTGTACCGGGAGACCCGGCAACGCGCCGCCGAGCTGGGCCAGAAGTCCGGGCTCCCCGAGGAAGTGGTGAAGCAGGTCTTGGAGGGAGTCACCGATGCCGGCCGGTTCGCCGATCTCGTGGCGGGGTACCTCGAGGTGAAAGCGCCCGAGCGCCAGGCGCTGCTCGAGACCCTCGCAGTCGAGGAGCGATTGCGGCGGGTGCTGGTCCACATCCAGCGCCAGATCGGCGTCATCGACGCTCAGGAGGAGATCAAGTCGCAGGTCCAGGAGGAGCTGGGCGAGCGGCAGCGTGAGATGCTGCTGCGCGAGCAGCTGAAGGCGATCCGCAAGGAGTTGGGCGAGGAGGACGAGGGAAGCGAGGTCGCAGAGCTGCGCAAGCGGTTGGCGGAGCTGGAGCTTCCCGAGGCGGCGCGCAAGGAGGTGGAGCGGGAGCTGGCGAGGCTGGAGCGGGCGAACCGCGACTCGATGGAGGCCCAGGTGATCCGGACCTACCTCGAGACCATGGCGGAGTTGCCGTGGGGCACACGGGCCGACGAATCGCTCGACCTGAAGCGCGCGGCCGAGATCCTCGAGCAGGACCACTACGGCCTGAAGGACGTCAAGGACCAGGTGCTCGAATTCCTGGCGGTGCGCCAGCTGCGGCAGCGCGAAGCCCCCTCGGCAGCCCCGAAGGAGCCCGCGCCCGAGGAGGGGCGCCGGCCGCAAGGGAACGAGGACGACAAACAGAAGGGGCACATTCTCCTGTTCGTCGGCCCGCCCGGCGTCGGCAAGACGTCGATCGCCAAATCGATCGCCCGCGCGATGGGCCGGCCCTACGTGCGCATCTCGTTGGGCGGCGCCCGCGACGAGGCGGACATCCGCGGCCACCGCCGGACCTACGTGGGCGCGATGCCCGGTCGCATCATCCAGGGGATGAAGCAGGCGGGCGCGAAAAACCCCGTGTTCCTGCTCGACGAGGTGGACAAGCTCGGCGTCTCGTTCCAGGGAGACCCGGCCGCCGCGCTGCTCGAGGTGCTGGATCCGGCCCAGAATGACTCGTTCACGGACCACTATCTCGGTGTGCCGTTTGACTTGTCCGAGGTGCTGTTCATCGCGACGGCGAACTTCCCCCAGAGCATCCCCGGTCCGCTGGTAGACCGCATGGAGGTGGTCAACTTCGCGGGCTACACCGAGCGGGAGAAGCTCGAGATCGCGAAGCGCTACCTCGTACCGCGCCAGCTGCGCGAGAACGGGCTGACCGTGGATCAGCTCGTTCTCACGGAGGCGGCCCTCTCGGACATCATCGCGAGCTACACGCGCGAGGCGGGCGTCCGCCAACTGGAGCGGGAGATCGGCAAGTTGGGGCGCCGGGTGGCGCGGAAGATCGCGACCGGCGAGGTCGACCGCCTGACCGTGGACCGGCTGGATGTCGAGGACCTGATTGGCCGGCCCAAAGTCCATCCGGAGCGCAAGGCGCGGGAGGACCAGATCGGCGTCGCCACGGGGATGTACTACACACCCGTCGGAGGGGACATCATGTTCGTCGAGGCGAGCGTGATGAAAGGGAAGGGCGAGCTCGTGCTCACGGGCCAGCTCGGCGACGTGATGAAGGAATCGGCCCGTGCCGCGCTCACCTACGCGAAGTCGCACGCTGATCTGCTCGGCATCCCGGAAGAGGCGTTCAACGACACGGACATCCACGTCCACGTGCCCGCGGGCGCCATCCCGAAGGACGGGCCGTCGGCCGGCGTTACGATGGCGACGGCGCTCGTGTCGGCGCTGTCCAGGCGTCCGGCCCGTCACGACATCGCCATGACGGGGGAGGTCACGCTCCGCGGGCGGGTGCTGCCGATCGGCGGCGTCAAGGAGAAGGTGCTGGGCGCCGTACGAGCGGGGATCAAGACGATCATCCTCCCCAAGGAGAACGAGGCGGACCTGCAGGATCTCCCGGAGGACGTGCGCAAGTGGTTGGACGTGCACGTCGCGGAGGAGCTGGGCGAGGTGTTGAGCCTGGCCCTGCGCGGCGCACGCTTCGAGGAGGGTCACCTCGTCTTCGAGGGCGAGGCGCCGATGGAGCCGAGTCTGGTCTCTAAGAACTGACGGCGCGCACGCCGTTGACCACGAGATCCACCGCAGCCTCCTTCCACCGTTCCCGCAACGTAGGCTCGTCCGCCCCCAGCGGGGCCGCGCTTGCCGCGATGAGCGACTCGAGCTGCAGGTAGGCCACCATCAGTACCAGCGCTTGCGCCGCCGTGACGTGGGGGTCGAGATCGTCCCGCACCTGACCGAGCCCCTGCCCCTCGGCGAGCAGCACCACTAGCCGCTTGATCGCCGGCGTGAAGGGGCGGGCGTCCGAGCGCTGGGCCTGGCTCAACAGCGTGACGAGCTCGGGGTGCGACGCGAGGAATTCGAATTGCGCCCGCAGCGCGTGCTGCAGCCGTTCCAGAGGTGATCCCGAGAGGGGCGGGATGTCGGCGAGCGCCCGCTCCAGCTCCGCTGCGCCGCGCGCGAGCACGGCCTGGAAGAGTCCCCGCTTCGAGTGGTAGTAGTAGAACAGCAGCTGCTTGTTTACTCCGGCGTGGCGGGCAACCCGCTGCACGCGCGCCCCCGCGTAGCCCTGGCTCGCAAACTCGTCTCGGGCTGCCGCGATGATCCGTAGTGCCCTACCATTACTCAACTTGGGTGGCAGGAGGCTAATTCCTCAACCAGATGGTTGATGAAATGTAGGGTCCTCGCCCTACCCACGCCAGGTTCTCCGGTACGCGCGGTAGCCCCTGAGTGAGGAAGCGGATGAGGAAGCGATTTGTCTCTGCCGGGGCCTCTTCCTGCACCGCATGGCCGGCGTGAGGAACGATGACAAAGGCTGCGCGCAGGAGCTGAGCGGCAATGGCCCGGCCCGCGCCGAGCGGAACCCAGCGGTCCTCGGCACCCCAGATGAGGAGCGTCGCGGGCTGGATCCGCTCGAGGCGGCCGTCCAGGGCGTTGAAGTCAAACTCGCGCAGCACCGCTCGCAGCGCGGCGCCGTAGGCAGGGTACGCAACCGCAGCATAGTACTGATCGACGTCCGCGGGCGTGACCTTCTCTGGATCGGCGTAAGTGGACCGGAGGAGCCGCTCAGTGAGGCTGCGGCCGCGGAACGACACCATCAGGGGGCCGAGCACGGGCCAGCGGGCCACCTTGAACAGCAGGGGTTCGCGGGCGCCGAGTCCGGCCGCGCCGATGAGCACGAGGCCGCGGACGCGCCGCGGGTCGCGGATCGCTACCTCGGCGGCGATCGCGCCCCCCATCGAGTGTCCCACCAGCACGGCATCCTGAATGTGAAGCGAGTCCAG
>QHUR01000179.1 GCA_003221995.1 Gemmatimonadota bacterium
CCATGCGCCAGCTCTCGTTCCTCTGCACGCCGCCGGTGCTCGGCGGAGGCCTCGGGACGACCGTGTCGATGACGGTGCGGCAGACCCCGTTCTACGGGGCGCGCGTGTTCGACAACTCGGATTCGGTCCTGGTGTTCTACGAGGGCAACCCGGGGACCCGCAGCGACGACACCTGGATTCCGGCCCAGCTGAGGAACGTGACGAATCCGAGCCCCTGCGCGGACGGCACCCCCGGCTACCAGCTCACCGTGATGCCAACCTGGGTCGGCGGCACGTTCAACGTGGCCGGCGCCATCACCAACGGATCGCCGCTGCGGGGCTACCACTCCATCACCTACCAGCTGTATCAGGCGAGCGACGGGAAATGGTATCTGGGGCAGCAGGACAACAGCGCCGGCGGCTCGCTGCAGCCGCTGATCGGGCCGGTCGCAAGCAACGGCCTGCAGTTCACGTACTACGATGCCGCTGGGGCGATCACGGCCGTCCCGACGCAGGTCGCCTCGATCGGGATCACCCTGATCGGCCAGACCGCGTCGCCGATCCGGCAGGCGAATGCCGCGGGCGTGGCTTACAAGACCGACACGGTGACGACGCGTGTCGCGGTGCGGAATAACCCACGGTGCGGGCCGTGCAAGTGACGGTCGCACCACCTGTGCACATGAAGGAGTGTTCTATGAAGCGGGTCCTGCAGAACGAGCGCGGTATGGCGCTCGCCCTGGCAATCGTCGCCCTGGTGGTCGTGGGCGCCCTCGTCGCCGGTGCATTCTTCGCCGGCACGCAGGAGCAACGCGTGGGAGAAAACTCGCGTCGCGTCCTGACCTCGTTTGGCGTGGCCGAGGCGGGGATGTTGGAAGTGGTGCGCACCTGGCAAGACAGCACGGGGGTGTTCAACTCCCTCGCGTCCTACCCGTCCGCACCCAGCACGCGCACGTGGCCGACCGTTCAGTCCCCGAGCCACACGGGGGCGTATAGCGGGACCCTCTACAAGCTGAATGACCAGATCTTCCTGATCGATATGACGGGCACCGACTCCGCGCCCGGGCTCTCGAGCCAGCAGGTCGCGTGGCTCCAGCGGCGCGGCGGTGGCG
This sequence comes from Gemmatimonadota bacterium, assembly GCA_003221995.1. Taxonomy (GTDB): domain Bacteria; phylum Gemmatimonadota; class Gemmatimonadetes; order Gemmatimonadales; family GWC2-71-9; genus AG29. The sequence continues at coordinate 1,089 of QHUR01000179.1, forward strand.
CGAGCCAGCGGCTCGGCCTCCTGACGAGCATCCGGGCGCTGCAGATGGACATCAAGGCGTCGCTCACCAGCGGGCGCGGTGATGCCCTCTCGGGGAATGCCCACATCGACGGCTACGACCACGTCCCCCCCAATTGGGACACTTGGACCACGTGCGGCCCATTGGACAGTGCCAAGGCCGGCATCCGGACCGACACGAGCATGGCCGTCTCCACCGGCGGAACGTCCACGGTCACCGGGGTTCCGAACGTCATGCGAGACCCGAACGTCACGGACTCGACCTTCTCGAAGTACGGGGACGTGAGCTACTCCCAGCTCGCGGGGCGCGCGACCCTCACGTTGCCAGGGCAGAACTTCTCCAACAACATCGGGCCAGTCGTCACGAGTGGACAGTGCGACAAGAGCGTGGTGACGAACTGGGGGGATGGCGTGAACGGGGGGCCGTGCTCCAACTACTTCCCGATCGTGCACGTCACCAGCGATGCGACCATCAACGGCGTGCAGGGTCAGGGCATCCTGCTGATCGATGGGAGCCTCTCCGTTCAAGGGGGGTTCCAGTGGTTCGGGATCACGATCATCCGCGGTACCTTGAGCACGGCGGGTGGTGGTTCCATGGACGCGCACTTCTGGGGCACGACCATGGTGCAGGACAGCGTGGTGGTCGGCAACAACACCCTGACCGGTCACGCCAACATACTGTACTCTAAGTGCGCAATTCTAAAGGCCTTAGACGCCACGGGCGTTGCCACCATGATGCGGTCGCGGAGTTGGGTACAGCTGTTCTAAATGGCCTAAATGCAGGCCAGCAAAGTACTTGGTAGTTTGGCCTAAAGTAGGTTCGAGGCTTGACAGGATAAGGGGCGGGGCATACTGTAGTTTGCCCTCGCCCCATCCGTCTTTTTAGCCAAAGGCACCCATGGCCTTATTCGGCTTGTTGGGCGGCAAAAAAACCTCGGTCGGGCTCGATATCGGGTCCGGCATCCTCAAGGTCGCGGTCATTGACCACTCGGGGAGCGAGCCCGAGCTCGTGAAGGTCGCGACGACCGAGGTGGCCGCGGATGCGATCGTCGAGGGGGAAGTCATGGACCCAGGGATCGTGGCGGAAGCGATCCGGGGGCTGTTTTCGGCCGCGGGCGTGAAGCAGAAGCAGGTGGTCACGGCCGTGGGTGGGCGGGACGTGATCGTCAAGAAGATCCAGATGGACCGCATGAAGGAGGCGGATGCCCGGGAGGTGATCCGCTGGGAGGCCGAGCAGCACGTGCCGTTCGACATGGCCAACGTGGAGCTCGACTTCCAGATCCTCGATCCCTCGGCCGAGGGGCTGCAGATGAACGTGCTGCTGGTGGCGGCGAAGCGCGAGCTCGTGGACAGCCGGACCTCGCTACTCGCCGAAGCGGGGCTGCGCGCGAGCATCATCGACGTGGACGCCTTCGCGATCCACAACGCGTTCGAGCTGAACCACCCGGACGCGCTGCAGGGGGTGGTGGCGATCGCCAACATCGGCCATGAGATCACGAACGTGAACATCCTCGAGGACGGCGTGCCGGTGCTGACGCGGGACCTCTCGGTCGGAACGCGACGGTTTCGCGAGGATCTGCAGCGCGAAAAGGGGCTGTCGGCCGAGGATTCCGAGAAGGTGATCCAGGGGCAGGCGCAGCATCCCGATCTGGCGTCGTACGTCGATGCGCGGGGCGAGGAGATCGCGGTGGGGGTGGAGCGGGCGGCGGCGTTCCTCGCCACGGCGTCGCGCTCGGCGGGTGGGCTGTCGCGTGTGTACACGGCGGGCGGCGGGTCACGCGTTCCCGGCCTCAACGACGCGTTGTCGAGCCGTCTCAAGGTGCCGGTGGAGCAGGCGAATCCGGTGCAGCGGCTCAAGGTGCGGGACGCCGTGTTCGACGCCGTGGCGGTGGACGAGGTGGCCCCGCTGCTCTTGCTCTCCGTGGGGCTCGCGCTGAGGCGCGCCGCATGATCGAGATAAACCTTCTTCCCGGCACAAAGAAGAAGGCGGCGCCCGGCGCGGGCTTTAAGCTCAAGCTCGCGCTGCCCGACTTCCGGGCCCTGCTGGCCAACGTCAAGGACCCCTGGCTGATCGCGGCGGTGGTCGCGTGGGTGATCGCTGGCGGCGGGTCGGCGGCGCTGTTCATCACCGAGCGGGCGCGCCTCGCGGTGGTCGAGTCGCGACTCGAATCGGTCCGCGTCGAGAAGCGTCGCTTCGACGTCGTGATCGCGCAGAAGCGCCAGTCGGAGAAGATCCGGGACTCGCTGGTCGCGGAGATCAACGTCATCCGCGGGATCGACGCCGACCGCTACATCTGGCCGCACGTGCTGGATCAGATCACCAAAGCGCTGCCGCCGTACACCTGGCTCACGACCATCGCGGGCGCGTCGGCCGTCACGGCGCCGGGGGGCGCGCCGCCCCCGGCGACCACCGACTCGAGCGGCGGGACGATCGTGCGGCTCACGATCAGCGGCAGCACGGTGGACATCCAGGCCTACACGACGTTCCTGCGGCAGCTCGCGGCCTCGCCGTGGCTGACCGACGTCGCGCCTGCGACCTCGCAGACGGTCATCGAGGCGGATCGACCGGTGACGGCGTTCAACGTGTCGCTGCGCTTCAAGGTGGCCGACTCGGTGTACATGCGCACCGTTCCCCTGGCCCGGTCGCTGAGGTAGGGGTCATGGCGTTCGGGATTCCCACCGACCAGCGCAGCCAGATCATGCTGCTCCTCGTCGTCGTCGCCGCGACGGGGGGCTACTTCTTCTGGACCAAGGTGCACGCGCCGATGGCCCAGCGGATCAGCGACGAGCGCGCGGAGACGGACAGCCTCCAGGCGATCATCGACCGCGCCAAGGCGGACCTCGCGAGCGGCACCGTGGAGGACCTGCGGCGCAAGGTCGAGCAATATCAGGCGATGCTCGGCCTTATGCGTCGCCTCGTCCCCGAGAAGAACGAAGTGCCGGCGCTGATCGACGACATCTCGACCAAGGCCAAAGTCCGCGGCATCAACATCGGGCGGTTCGAGCCGCTGGCGGTCGAGCCGGGTCCGCCGTTCGATACCTACCGCTACCGCATGGAGATCCTGGGTCACTACGACCAGGTGGGCGAGTTCCTGGCCGACATCGCGAGCCTGCCGCGGATCATCGTGCCGCAGGACGTGGCGCTCAAGGCGGCGTCGCAAGGGGCGCAGAAGATCATGGGCGACACCGTGGGCGCGCTGCTCGAGGCGAGCTTCATGATCCGCACGTTCGTGAAGGCGGCGGCCCCGCCGCCCGGGGCGCCGGGCGCGAAGAAGGCGGCGGCGAAGCCCGCGGGAGCCGGCGAATGAACGTGCGCCTCGCGCTCGCCCTGCTGGGGCTCGTGACCGCGCCGCTGGCGGCGCAGGCGAAGCCCCCCAAGCCGGACAGCGCCGCGCGGCGCGACACCGCGGCGGCGGCGACGGCGCTGGTGCGGGAGGTGTTCGCCTACGAGGGCGGCGGACGCGACCCCTTCCTCTCGCTCCTCAAGACGGGCGACATCCGGCCGCTCCTGACCGACCTGAAGCTGGTCGGCGTGTACTACGACGGCCGCTACCCCGCGCGCAGCGTCTCGGTGCTGCGCGACGTCACGAACAACAAGATCTATCGCGTGAAGGCGGGAGACATCGTGGGCCGTCTCAAGGTCACGACGATCCGGCCCCGTGAAATCGTCTTTACGGTGCAGGAATTCGGCTTCGAGCGGCAGGAGACCCTGCAGCTCGCGAGGCAGGAGGTGACGCCATGAAGCGCATCGCAGCCCTCGCCGCGTGGCTGCTCCCGTTAGTGCTGACCCCGGGCGCAAGCCCGGGGATGATGGGAGCGCCGGCGCGCGATGGCGAAGTGAAGGCCGTCAGCGTGGTCCCGGCGCCCGGCAAGGTCGAGGTGGTGATCGATCTCCGCGGCGCGGTGGACGTCCAGGACTTCACCCTGAGCAGCCCAGCTCGACTCGTCATCGATCTCACGGGCGCGCGGCTCACGGCGCCGGCGACGCTGTACGACGGACAGAACCGCGGCGGGGTGAGGAACATCCGCTACGCGCAGTTCCGGCCGGACATCGTGCGCGTCGTCATCGACCTCGACGTGCTCAAGGACTATCAGATCCAGAAGACCGAGGGGCACGTGCGCGTGCGCATCGGGTCGGAGCGCACGTCGTTCGCCGCGTGGTCGAGCGCCACGGCGGGGGCGGCCGCGCCCCAGCCGGTCGCGCCGTCCGCGGCCGCGACCGCCGCTGCGCGCGTGACCACGCCCCAGGCGGGCGAGGCGGAGTCCGCGATCGAACTGTACCTCGCGGCCCATGCCCGGGAGGCGGCGCAGTCGCGGGCGCCGCGCATCACCGTGACGTGGGACAACGCCGAGATCCTGGAGGTCGTCGCCGGGTTCGCGGCCTTCAGTGGCCGCACCATCGTCGTGAGCAAGGGCGTCGCGGGCAAGGTCTCGGCCGAGATCAAGAACCAGCCCTGGGACCTCGCCTTCAATGCGGTGCTGGAATCCCAGGGCCTCGCCGGGGTGACGCTCGAGGGCGGCATCATCCAGGTGGTGAACAAGGCGGACCTCGCCCGGGCGGACTCGACCGTCCCGGTCGCGACGGTGCTGGTGCGCGTGAACTACGCCAAGGCGACGTCGCTCGTGCCGGCGGTGAAGTCCATCCTCTCCAAGCGCGGCGACGTGGTCGCCGACTCCACCAACAACGCGCTCGTGATCACGGAGACGACGACGCGCGTCAATCAGGTCGAGCAGTTCGTGCGGGGG
>QHUR01000180.1 GCA_003221995.1 Gemmatimonadota bacterium
CCGCCGCGAGCGCCCGCTCCCGGCGCCGGCGCTCGCCCTGCGGAAGCTTGTCGCTCTTCGTGAGGGCCGCAAGCACGCGGGTCTGGCGGGCGGCGAAGAGGTCCTGCATGGCGCCGTCGTCCTCCGAGGGCGCGCGCCGGATGTCGAGGAGCCATACGACCCCGGCGAGTCGCGCCCGGTCAAGGCAACCGGTGAGCAGGCGCTGGAACGCCGCCCGGTCGGTCTTGCTCGCCTTGGCGTAGCCGTAGCCGGGGAGGTCGAGAACGTAATAGGAGCGGGGAGCGGGGAGCGGCTCCTGCTGGTGCACCGGAGAGTACTGCTCCCCGCTCCCTGCTCCCATGAGATACACGTTCAGCGCTCGGGTCTTGCCGGGGGTCCGAGACACGCGGGCGATGCGACGGCCCACCAGGGCGTTCAGCAGGCTCGACTTGCCGACGTTGGAGCGGCCGATGAGGGCGAGTTCGGGAAGCGGCGGATCGAGCGAGACGTCGGCGCGGGGGAACGACCCGACGAAGTGGGGGCGCAGCATGCTGCGCCCCGGCTCAGGCTTCCTTCTTCTGGCGGACGCGCTCGGTCACGAGCAGTGGGGGCCGGCCCTCCGAGACGCATTCGGCCGTCACGGCGACCTCGCGCACGTCATCACGGCTCGGCAGCTCGAACATGATGTCGGTCATCATCTCTTCCAGGATGGCGCGCAGGCCGCGCGCGCCGGTGCCGCGCTTGATCGCTTTCTGGGCGATGGCCTTGAGCGCCTCCTTCTCCACCGTGAGCCGCACGTCCTCGAGCTCGAACAGCTTCTGGTATTGCTTGGTGAGGGCGTTCTTGGGCTCGATGAGGATGCGGATGAGCGCGTCCTCGTCCAGGGCGTCGAGCGGCACCACCACCGGCAGCCGGCCCACGAGCTCGGGGATGAGGCCGTAGCGCAGCAGGTCGTCGGGCTCGACGTCGGCGAAGGGGTTGCGCTTGACCTTCTCCACGACCCCCTTCTCGACCTCCTCCTTGGTGAACCCGATCTGCCGCCGCCCCGTGCGGGACTCGATGATCTTCTCGAGCCCGTCGAAGGCGCCGCCGCAGATGAAGAGGATGTCCCGCGTGTTGACCTGGATGTACTCCTGCTGCGGGTGCTTGCGGCCGCCCTGCGGCGGTACGCTCGCGATCGTGCCCTCGAGGATCTTGAGCAGCGCCTGCTGCACCCCCTCACCCGACACGTCGCGGGTGATGCTCGGGTTCTCGGACTTCCTGGCGATCTTGTCGATCTCGTCGATGTAGACGATGCCGCGCTCGCATTCGGAGACGTTGAAGTCGCCGGCCTGGAGCAGCCGCACCAGGATGTTCTCGACGTCCTCGCCCACGTAGCCGGCCTCGGTGAGCGTCGTCGCGTCGGCGATCGTGAAGGGCACGTCCAGGATGCGCGCCAGCGTCTGGGCGAGCAGCGTCTTGCCGACGCCCGTCGGGCCGATCAGCATGATGTTGCTCTTGTCGAGCTCGACGTCGTTGTCGCGGCCCGAGTGGGAGTTGATGCGCTTGTAGTGGTTGTAGACCGCGACGGCGAGCGTCTTCTTCGCCCGCTCCTGGCCGATCACGTACTGGTCCAGCACCTCCTTGATCTCGGCCGGGGTGGGGACCTGGGTGATGGCCTCGGAGACCTCGCGCTCTTCGTCCTCCGCCAGGATCTCGTTGCAGAGGGCGATGCACTCATTGCAGATGTAGACCGACGGGCCCGAAATGAACTTCCGGACCGAGTCCTTCGACTTGCCGCAGAAGGAGCAGCGCAGGTGCTTATCGTGGGACATCGGGCCTTAGTATGGGAAACGGCCGGCGCCCGCGCAAGGCGTCACTTCTTCTTGCCATCGTCCATTTCCTTATAGTGGGCGATCACGTTGTCGATCAGGCCGTACTCCTTGGCCTCGTCGGCCGACAGGAACCGGTCGCGGTCCATGTCCTTCTCGATGGTTTCCGCGGGCTTTCCGGTGTGCTTGGCGTACAGCTCGTTCAGCTTGCTGCGCAGGTACAGGATCTCCCGTGCCTGGATCTCGATGTCGGAGGCCGTGCCCTGCGTGCCCCCCGACGGCTGGTGCATCATGATGCGGGCGTGCGGGAGCGCCTGGCGCTTGCCGGCCGTGCCGGCGGCGAGCAGAAACGAGCCCATCGATGCCGCCATCCCCATGCAGATCGTGTTCACGGGCGCGCGCAGGAACTGCATGGTGTCGTAGATCGCCATGCCGCTCGACACGATCCCCCCCGGGGAGTTGATGTAGAGGTAGATGTCCTTCTCCGGGTTGTCGGCGTCGAGGAACAGCAGCTGGGCGATGATGACGTTCGCGACGTCGTCGTTGATGGCCGTGCCCAGGAACACGATGCGGTCCATGAGCAGCCGGCTGAAGATATCGTACGTGCGCTCGCCGCGGCTCGAGCGCTCGATGATATAGGGCGGGTAAATCGTGCTCATCGTCACAGGGACTCCACGGTGGATTGCGACAAGAGAAAGGTAAAGACTTTTTCCTCGGTGAGGGACCGCTCCACGTCCCGCAGCCGCTTCGCCTTCTCGAGCGAGGCCCGGAGCTGCTCGGCCGGCATGCGGCGCCGTTCGGCGAGCTCCCGGATCCGCCCGTCCAGCTCCTCGGCGGTGGCGCGCAGGCCGTGCCGCTCCACCACGGCGTCGAGCACCAGGTCGCGGCGCACCTGCACCTCGGCGACGGGCCGGAACTCGGTCGCGAACTGCTCCCACCGCTCTTCCGGAATGCCGTAAGCCTGCGCGTACGCGTACATCACCCGCTCCACCAGCGGCCGGGGCGCCGCCACGCGGTTCGCCGCGACGATCTGCTCGATCAGATCGGCGCGCACCCGCGCGTCCGCCTCCTGCGCCGCCTCCTTCTCGAGGTCGTCGCGCACCGCCCGACGCAGCGCCTCGAGCGAATCGAAGTCGCCCACCTCACGCGCGAACGCGTCGTCCAGCTCCGCCAGCTGCTGCCGCTTCACCTCGTGCAGCGTCACCCGGATGTCGCGCGTCTGGCCCCGCTTCGCCTCGTCGGCGAAGTCGTCGGGGAAGCGCACGATGGTGTCGATCGTCTCCCCCGGGAGGAGGCCCATGATGCGCTCCTCGAGCTCCGGGATCGCGCGACCCTCACCCAGCACCAGCTGGTAGGGCTGCGGGTCCTTCACCTGGGCCCCCTCGCGCGTCGCGATCGTCACCTGGACCAGGTCCCTGGGCTGGGGCTTCTCCCCGGTCACGGGCAGCCAGGGCGCCCGCTGCCCGCGCAGCTCGTTCAGCTGGGCCGCTACCATCTCGTCCGTCACCTTGGGCACGGTGCGGGTGAGGCGGAAGTTCGCGAGCCGCTCGAGCTTGATGTCCGGCTTCACCTCGACGTGGAACTCGAACGTGACCGGCGCTCCCCCCCCCACCTCCCACTTCAGGTTGTGGACGTGCGGGTCGGCGATGGGCTTGAGCTTTTCCTGCTCGAGGGCCACGGTCCAGCTCTCGCGGATCAGCTCCTGGAGGGCCTGCTGCCGGATGTCGTCGGCGAACTGCTTCTTCACGATCGCCGCCGGCGCCTTGCCGCGGCGGAATCCCGGGAGTCGCGCGCGCCGCTGGTAGTCCGCGGTGGCGCGCTCCTCGGCCTGGCGCACGTGCTCGGGCGGCACAGTCACCGCCAGCGACGCCGCGCCCGGCTCCTCGCCGGTCTTCTTGACCTGGATGTCGGCCATGCGAATTCCAATCTAACTGCGTGGGGAGTGGGGGCGTGGGGATGTGGGCCCCACGTCCCCACAACCCCACATCCCCACGTCTATTAAGGTCTTACTTCCCGAAGGTCACTCCTGCCGTAAACGGGACGAAGCTCGTTGATCCGCCACTTTCTCGGACGCTCACGAAGCGCCCTTCGACGAAGAGACGGGCCCGACCCACGCCGACCGAGACGCCGCCCCCCACGCCAAAGGCGAATCTCGTCTCGTCCCCCGTGGTCCCAGGCACGTCGACGGTGACGTGGTATATCCCGATTCCGCCGAGCACATAGGGCCGCATCATCATGCCGGGCCCGATGCTGTAGACCACGTTGGCGAGCCCGCCGTACAACTTGGTGCTGCCCGGCACCGCGGTGCCGGAGATGTCCTTGTGGGTGGTGCGTCCGTACAGGCCGTCCACGCGGATCTCTACCGGCAACGCGGGCAGCGCCAATTGCACCATGCCCAGCCCGTGCCAGCCGATCTTGTCCGCGTCCTTGTAGTCGCCCACCGGGGCGGTCGCCCCGCCCCCGAGCCCGACGTGAACCGACGGCGCTTGCGCCGCGGCGATCCCGGCGAGCGCCGTACAGCACACCGCAAGGAAGCCCGTCTTCTTGACTGGGATGTCGGTCATGCGGACTGAAATCTAATTGCGTAGG
>QHUR01000176.1 GCA_003221995.1 Gemmatimonadota bacterium
CGCGGCGACGAGGGCGGCCGCGGGCGCGAGCCAGGCGGCGCCGAGTCGCGCGACCAGGACGGCTGTCGCCTGCGGCATCCCGTTGGTGACGCTCACGGCTTCGGCCGGCAGCGCGACCAGCATCGCGGCCGTCCCCAGCAGGTACATCGCCACGACGCCGATCCCGGAGAGCACGATGCCACGTCGCAGGGTCGCCACCGGGTCCCGGATCTCATCGCCCAACGTAGGCGCCAGCTCGAGCCCGGCGAACGCGAACGTCATCGTCGCGAACAGCGAGAGCAGCGGGAGATCGAGGTGCGTCGGGACGAGCGCCCGGGCCGTGAATGGCGTCGCGCTGCCGTGCGTCGCGAACGACCAGAGGGCGAGCAGCACGAAGATCGCCGCCGGCAGCCAGGTGCCGTACGCGCCGAGGTTCTGCAGCGTCAGCAGCGCGGCGACGAGGGCGGCCGCGGGCGCGAGCCAGGCGGCGCCGAGTCGCGCGACCAGGACGGCTGTCGCCTGCGGCATCCCGTTGGTGACGCTCACGGCTTCGGCCGGCAGCGCGACCAGCATCGCGGCCGTCCCCAGCAGGTACATCGCCACGACGCCGATCCCGGAGAGCACGATGCCACGTCGCAGGGTCGCCACCGGGTCCCGGATCTCATCGCCCAACGTGGGCGCCAGCTCGAGCCCGGCGAACGCGAACGTCATCGTCGCGAACAGCGAGAGCAGCGGGAGATCGAGGTGCGTCGGGACGAGCGCCCGGGCCGTGAATGGCGTCGCGCTGCCGTGCGTCGCGAACGACCAGAGGGCGAGCAGCACGAAGATCGCCGCCGGCAGCCAGGTGCCGTACGCGCCGAGGTTCTGCACCCACTTGCCCACGCGCAGCCCGACCAGGTTCAGCCCCACGGCGATCCACAGGTTAGCAAGCGAGAACGCGGCGATGAACCACTTGTTCTCGGCGAGGTGCACGAACCCGGCGCCCCCGACGTAGGCCACGATCGCGCCGCTCGTGAGCAGGAGCGACGGGTAGTAGACGAGGTTGTTCACCCAATAGCCCCAGCCGGCGAGAAACCCGTGACGCGGGCCGAACGCGCGGGTTGCCCAGCGATAGATGCCCCCTTCCCCGGGGTCGATGTCCGTGAGCTCGCGCACCGCCATCGCCGACGGCAGGAAGAAGATCACCATCGCGATCACCCACAGCGCGAGGCTCGCCGGCCCGATCCGACCAGCCGTCGTGAGCCAGCGCAACCCGACGATCGCGGTGATGTTGAACAGCACGACGTCGCGGAGGCTCATCACGCGGGGGAGTTGCGTCATGTCCCCGCTCGTCGCAGCGCGCGACGCGCGGCTAAAGCCGCGACTCGGCCTCGGCCGCTGAAGCGGCGCCCGCGCCCGTTCACGGGCAGGGGCCGAGCCGCCCTAAAGGACTCCCTGACGGTCGCGAGTTTACTCGCGCTCCTCGGAGCGGCCAAGCACTTCATGCCTAGTCAGGGGACGGTCGGATGCACTGTCGCGCTGAGCCAGCCAATCCCGCTCCCCAGCGCCGCCCCGGCCGCCACGTCGGTGGGAAAATGCTTCCCGGCCGCCACCCGCAGCGCGCTTACGCCGACTGCGCCGGCGTACAGCAGAATTGCATTGCGCGTCCGGTGACGCAGATGCTGGCGCCGCGCCAGCACGAGGTACGACGTCGCCGCGGCGAACGCGAGCGACGCGTGGGTCGAGGGGAGTGACTGCTGGTTCTCCCGGTCTGCGGCGGCCGCCGCGGCGCCGCTCGTGTAGAGCACCGGCCGCTTCCGTCGGATCACGACTTTGAGCCACTCGGTCGACGCCGCGGTCCAGGCCGCCGCGTTGGCGAGCATCGCGAAATTGCCACGCCATTGCGCGGCCGGCAGGCCGTGCAGCGAGGCGAAGGCGGTGAGCCCCGCGACACCGGCGAGCACGACGTCGCTCGCCGTCTCTGCGCCATCCGAAAACGTGTGCAGCGCCGAGCGATCTACCGTCGGCACCGTCGTCGGGTCGCACGGCGCGCACGACGGTGGTCCCTGCGGCAGGTCCAGCGCCATTGGAAGAACGAACAGCGCACCCGCGGCTCCGACGCTCGCGGCGTCCCACCACGAGGCGCGATAGATGGGGCCCGCCTGCGCGTACGCCCGCGCGCGCGGGAGGGCGAACAACAACATCCAGGCGGCGGCCGACCAACGCATTGCGGAGCTCCGCGAACAGGAAGGCCATCAAGTTACGTTGTCGCCGTGACACGTGCTAACTCTCGCGCCCGCGACACCTTGCGGTTTTGCGACCGCGCCGCTAACCTCCACCCTGCTCTTTTCCCATCAAACGCCCTGGGGGCCCCGTGAGTACCGAGACCCTGCAGCACGTCGCGCTGTTCGAAAAGTGCCGGACATTCCTTCCGAAGGCCCGCGAGGTTCAGGCGGCTGGCCTGCACGCTTGGTACAAACCGATCTCCCGCTCCGAAGACACCGTCGTCATCATCGAAGGCAAAGAGCGGATCATGATGGGCTCCAACAACTATCTCGGGCTCACGCACCACCCGGACGTGCTCGCCGCCGCCAAGGCGGCGCTCGATCGCTACGGCTCGGGGTGCACGGGGAGCCGGCTCCTGAACGGCACCCTCGACCTGCACGAGCAGCTCGAGGCCGAGCTCGCGGAGTTCTTCGGCAAGGAGGCGTGCGTCGTCTTCTCGACGGGCTACCAGGCGAACCTGGGCGTGGTGTCGGGTCTGGTGGGGCGCGGGGATCTGGTGTTCCTCGACAAGCTGGACCACGCTTCCATCGTGGACGGCGCCAAGCTCGCCTTCGGGGAGACGCAGCGCTTCGCGCACGGCGACCTGGCCGAGCTCGAGCGCCGGCTCCAGAAGGCACCGGCCACCGTCGGTAAGATGATCATCGTGGACGGCGTGTACTCGATGGAGGGCGACGTCGCCGACGCGCCGGCCTTGCTCAAGATCTCCCAGAAGCACGGCGCGGTCCTGGTGATCGACGACGCGCACGCGGTGGGCGTGCTCGGCCCCAAAGGCGACGGCACCGCGGCTCACTTCGGGATTGCCGACGAGGTGGAGCTGATCGTCGGCACGTTCTCGAAGTCACTGGCGTCCATCGGCGGCTTCCTGGTCGGGCCCGAGGCCGTGATCACCTACCTGCGCTACAACGCGCGGCCCCTCGTGTTCACGGCGGCCCTGCCGCCAGCCAACACCGCGGGGGTGCTGGCCGCGCTACGCGTCATGCAGCGCGAGCCGGAGCGCCGTGAGCGCCTGTGGCACAACACCCACCGCATCCAGGACGGCCTCCGGTCGCTGGGCTTCGACATCGGTCCGACGGAGACGCCCATCATTCCGTTCCTGATCGGCGAGTTCGAGAAGACGCTGGTGTTCTGGCGCAAGCTGTTCGACGCCGGCGTGTTCACGAACCCCGTGGTGCCGCCGGCGCTGCCGCCTTCGCGCTGCCGCCTGCGGACCAGCGTGATGGCCACGCACACGGACGACCAGATCGACTACGCGCTCGAGACCTTCGGCAGGCTCGGAAAAGAGTTGGGGGTCGTCTGAGCGCTGTGCGGATCGCGCCCGTCCTGAACGGGCGCGGTCTCGAACGTTTCATCGCCTTTCCCTACGACCATCACCGCAGCGACCCGCAATGGGTCCCCCAGCTGCGGATGGACGTGCGCACGCTGCTCTCCTCCAGGAAGAACCCCTTCTTCCGGCACGCCGAAGCGCAGTACTTCGTCGCCCAGGTGGGAGGGCGGACCCTCGGGCGGATCGCCGCCATCAAGAACGACGCGCACAACCGCGTGCACAATGACCGCGTCGGGTTCTACGGCTTCTTCGAGTCGGTGAACGACCAAACGCTCGCCCATGCGCTGTTCGACACCGCCGCGCAGTGGCTGCGTGCCAAGGGCTGCGACACGATGCGCGGGCCGATGAGCCCCTCGATCAACGACGAGTGCGGGCTCCTGGTGCAGGGCTTCGAGACGCCCCCCACGTTGATGATGCCCCACAACCCCCCATACTACGTCACCCTGCACGAGCGCTACGGGTTCACCAAGGCGAAAGACCTGATCGCCGTGGAGAGCACGAGCGATCGCATGCCCGAGCGGCTCGTGCGCGGCGCCAAGCTCGTGGCCGAGCGACGGGGCATCACCCTGCGGGCGCTCGACATGAAGCGCTTCGCCGCGGAAGTCGAGCTCGTCAAGGCGCTCTACAATCAGGCGTGGGAGAAGAACTGGGGCTTCGTGCCGCTCACGGACGCGGAGATCGACCACCTGGCGAAACAATTGAAGCCGGTCGTCGTACCCGAGCTCGTCTGCTTCGCCGAGCGGGCGGGCAAGGTGATCGGGTTCGCGGTCGCGCTCCCCGACATGAACGTGGCGCTCAAGCACAACCCGTCCGGCCGCCTGTTCCCAGGCGTCCTCAAGGTCCTGTGGCACGCGCGCCGCATCAGTCGCCTCCGCGTGCTCTTGCTCGGCGTGCTCCCGGAGTATCGCGGGACCGCTGTGGACGCGCTGATGTACCACTGGATCTGGGAAAAGGGCAACGCGAAGGGCTACACCTGGGGCGAAGGAGGCTGGATCCTGGAGGACAATCCCGCGATGCTGAACGGCGCGCGGCAGCTTGGCTTCGTGCCGTACAAGACGTATCGGATCTACGACAAGCCGCTGTGAGGGCCTTCGTCAC
>QHUR01000183.1 GCA_003221995.1 Gemmatimonadota bacterium
CTCGTGCAGGGTCTTGGGGAACGTCTCCGTGAAGTGGCGCAGCCCCGTGACGAACGCGTCGGGGATGTCGGCCATCATGCCGCCGACGCGGGTGACGCTGGTCGTGAGCCGCGCGCCGGTCCACATCTCCTGCAGGTCGTAGATCCGTTCCCGCTCCTGGAACGCCCACAAGAACGGCGTGAAGGCGCCGAGGTCGATCGCGGTCGTGCCGAGCCACACCATGTGCGAAATGACGCGGCTCATTTCGCAGGCGATCACGCGCAGTACCGTGCAGCGAGGCGTGATCGCGATGCCCATGAGCCGCTCCGCGGCGAGCGCGAAGCCCACGTTGTTCGCCATCGGCGAGAGGTAGTCGGTGCGGTCGGTGAGCGGGATGATCTGATTGTAGTGGCGGTACTCGCCCAGCTTCTCGAAGCCGGAGTGGAGATAGCCGACGTGCGGGATGCAGCGCACGACGAGCTCGCCGTCGAGCTCGACCACGAGCCGCAGCACGCCGTGGGTCGCGGGATGCTGCGGGCCGATGTTGATCAGCATGTGCTCGCTGCCGGGCTCCGCCGCGAGCCGCCCCGCGACCTCACCGCCCCCGCCCCCCCTGCCGCTCAGCGTCAGCGGGACGCGGACGGGGCGCCCCTGTGCGTCCAGCCCCGGCGTCGCGAGCTCGAGCTCGACCGTGCGCTTGCTCACTCGGAGAACGGGATCTTGCCGCGCTCGCCCCGGCGCAGGCGCTCCCGCATGTCTTCGGGGAGTTCCTCGAAGGCTTCGGCGATGGACAGCTCCTCCATCGAGTAGTGCGCCTCGGGGTTGGCGCCCAGCGCCTGGCGCACCTGCTCCGCGCGGCTGAACCGGCCCCGCAGCGGGAAGTCCTTCCGCAGCGGATACCCCTCGGCGTAGGTCTCCCACATGAGGATCCGTCGCAGGTCCGGGTGACCGCGGAAAGTCACGCCGAACATGTCGTACACCTCCCGCTCCAGCCAGTCGGCCCCGGCCCAGAGCCCCACCACCGAGTCCACGACGAGCTCCTGCTCCTTGGGCAGCTCGACCTTCACGCGCAGGTCGGCCCGCTGCTCGAGCGAGCGCAGGAAGTACACGAGCTCGATCGGCCGCTCGCCGTCGCGATACTCGACGGCGGTCACATCCACGAGGTAGTCGTAGGAGTGCCCGGCGGTGTCGCGCAGCCAGCGCATCACGTCGAGCAGCGCGTCGCGGCCGATGGTCACGATCGTCTCGCCGTCGCGCGCCACGAGCGCGCGGCCGATCGCGTTGCCGAAGGTCGCTCGCAGGGCGTCGACGGAGGGGTTCACGCCGACCGAAACTGGTGCACCGAGTTGCCGAAGGGCTCGGAGATCTCGTCGATCTGCTCGGGCGGGAGGCGGAGCCCCCGGTCGTCGAGCGGCTGCTCCCGCCGCAGCTCCGGATCGAGCACCGTCTCGCCCTTGATCTTTTTGTGCAGCAGCAGCACGCCGTACAGCAGCCCTTCAGGGCGTGGTGGACAGCCGGGGACGTAGACGTCCACCGGGACGATGGTGTCGATCCCCTGCACCATGGCGTAGTTGTCGAAGATGCCGCCGGTCGAAGCGCACGCGCCCATCGAGATCACCCACTTGGGCTGGGGCATCTGGTCGTACACGCGGCGGATCACGGGCGCGAGCTTGAACGGGAGTCGCCCCGCGCAGATCAGCACGTCCGCCTGCCGGGGCGAGAACGCCTGCCGCTCCATGCCGAAGCGCGCGAAGTCGAAGCGGCTGGCCGCGGTCGCCATGAACTCGATGGCACAGCAGGCCGTGCCGAAGGGCATCGGCCACAGGGAGTTGGCGCGCGCCCAGTTGACGAGGTCGTCCAGCCGCGTCAGCAGCCAGTTGGGGCTCTGGCCCGCGACTTCCGTGGTTTCAACGACGTGCTTCACAGCGTGAGCCCCGTATGGTGAATGACGTATGGGCGAACACCGTTGGGACAACCGCGTAGGGAAACGGCGTAGGAAGGATGCGTACGCTCTGTCCGTACGTCTCTCATCCATACGACTCTCGTCCGTACGGTTCTCGCCCTACGCCTCTCGTGCTTCAGTCCCATTCCAACGCCCCCCGTTTCCAGACGTAGACGTAGCCCACGGCGAGAATCAGGATGAACACCAGCATCTCCACGAGCAGGAACCCCGTCCCGATCCCCAGGGCGCCCGCCTCCCGGAAGATCGTCGCCCAGGGAAACAGGAACACGGTCTCGATGTCGAAGACGATGAAGAGCATCGCGACGAGATAGAACTTCACGGAGAACCGCTCGCGGGCGTTCCCGAGCGGCGGCATACCGCTCTCGTAGGGAAGCTCTTTCATGGGTGTGGGCCGCCGCCGCGTGATCAGATGCGAGGCGGCGATCATGCCGACCGCGTTCGCGACCACGAGCAGCAACAGCAGCAGGAAGGACGCGTAGGGTTGGATCATCACGCTCGTGAAAAAATTCACTTAAGCCGCCGAAACGTACCGCGGCGGTGGGGCCTTTGTCAACCGAACGAGTGGCGTAAGTGTCGATGGCGCCGATATATTGCGCGACCATGTCCATCAAATCCGATCGCTGGATCCGCCGCATGGCGCACCAGCACCGCATGATCGAGCCCTTTGCCGACGGCCCGGCGCGGGCCGGCGTGATCTCTTACGGCGTGTCGTCCTACGGCTACGACATGCGGGTCGCGCCCGAGTTCAAGATCTTCACCAACGCCCTGTCGGCGGTCGTCGACCCGAAGCGATTCGATCCGAAGTCCTTCGTCGAGTTCAACGGCGACGTCTGTATCGTGCCCCCCAACTCGTTCGCCTTGGCGCGCTCGGTCGAGTACTTCCGCATCCCCCGCAACGTCCTGACGATCTGCGTCGGGAAGAGCACGTACGCCCGCTGCGGCATCATCACCAACGTGACCCCGTTCGAGCCCGAGTGGGAGGGCTTCGTCACGCTCGAGATCTCGAACACCACGCCGCTCCCCGCGAAGATCTACGCCAACGAGGGCATCGCCCAAGTCCTGTTCTTCACGGCCGACGAGGGCGACGAGTGCGAGGTGAGTTACGCCGATAAGAAGGGCAAATACCAGGCGCAGCGGGGGATCACGCTCCCCAAGCTGTGACCGGGGTCAAGCGGTCGACGGCTTGATGGCGCCGAAGACCGTGATGGCCACCGCAGCAGC
This sequence comes from Gemmatimonadota bacterium, assembly GCA_003221995.1. Classification (GTDB taxonomy): domain Bacteria; phylum Gemmatimonadota; class Gemmatimonadetes; order Gemmatimonadales; family GWC2-71-9; genus AG29. The sequence continues at coordinate 3,164 of QHUR01000183.1, forward strand.
GACGAGGATCACGATGTCCGGAATCCAGCCCAGCTCGGCCGCCGGGACAGCCATCTGCACGAAGTACATCGCGAAATCGAACAGGCCGACGAGCAGGCCGAGGAGCACCGTGCTTTGCAGCGCGCGCCCGAACTGGGCAAGCAGGCTGCCCGTGACGAGGACCACCGCTCCCTGCCCTGCGGCGATGGCGAGCGCCGTCACGGCGTCGCTGAACAGCGTGTGTATCAGCCCCGAGCGGCTCGGGATGTAGCTGAAGAGCCAGGTGTGGAGCAACGCGATCACGATCCCGGCCACGGTCGCGCAGATGGTCGCCCACACCGCGTAGTAGATGACGATTCTCATCTTGTCGCCCGATTCAACGGCCATGCGCGCCTCCCCAAGTCTGTCCTCAATTTGCCGCTTCCCCTGAGTCCCCGCTAGCGCAGGGCGCCCGTCGCGTCCTCGAGCGCCGCGCGGGCCCGGTCGACCCGCGCCGTGAGGTCCGCCAGCTCGCGCTCGGCGGTGGCGGGGTCGGCGTAGCGGATCGCTTCGTTCACCGAGGGGAACGGCATCGTGGCGTAGCCGTTGTCCACGTCCGACGCGAACTGCAGGCTGCGATACCAGCGACGGCTCGCGAGGCCCTCCGGCCGGGTGAGGCGGCGCTCGACCTGCATCAGCGCGGCGTTGGCGCGGGCGGGGCGAGCGGAGTCCGGGGCCGCGAGCGCGCTGTCGCGGACGCGCGCCAGCGCCCGCGCCGCGTCGGTGAAGCGGCCGAGGGCGTCCTTCAGCCCCTGCGTGCTCACGGTCCATTGCTTCCGCGCGAGCCCGGAGTCGAGCTGC
>QHUR01000184.1 GCA_003221995.1 Gemmatimonadota bacterium
CCTGCGCCAGCGCCTTGGGGTCGTTCCCCACCTTGAACGTGTGGTCGAGCCCGACGTACAGCCCCTCGGTGTTCTCCCGGATGATGACGAGGTCGACCTGCTCGTAGCGGCCGCCCGGCACGATCGTCTTCACGGGCCGCACGTTGGCGTAAAGGTCCAACTCCTGCCGCAGCGCGACGTTGACGGAGCGGTAGCCGCCGCCCACGGGCGTCGTCAGCGGGCCCTTGAGCGCGAGGCCGGTGCGCCGGATCGAGTCGAGCGTCGCGTTGGGCAGGGGGGTGCCCGCCTTTTCCACTGCGCTCATGCCGCCGAATTGCTCGTCCCAGTCGAACGCCGCGCCCATCGCGCCGAGCACCTGCAACGTCGCCTCCGTGATCTCGGGGCCGATCCCGTCGCCCGGGATCAGCGTCGCCTCTCGCGTCACGGCAGGCCCGGCGTCAGGCTCTTCACCGCACGCGCCAGGGCCGTCCAGGGGTCGTCGCCCTCGCCACGGGCGACCGTGCGCCAGCCGACCTGGCCGGTGCGCACGTCGACCAGCACGATCGAGAGCTCCGCGGCCCCGGCCGCCGCACCGGACGTCGGATACATCGTCCGAGTCCGACCGTCAGGGAGTCCTTTAGGGTCGGATCGTGCGAGCGGCCGCCTGTAGATCAGCGCCGCCGGCACCACCACGAACCGGCCTCCGGAGCCCGCCACCGCCGCGAGGTTGCGCAGCTGGCTCCGCAGGGGATCCGGTACCAGCTTGATCGATTCGACCCGCAGGATCGCCGTCGCCATCTGGTCGGGGTCCGCGACTACGCCGGGCGCGCGGTGGGCCGCGCGCCGCACGTCCTCGGGGAGCACCCACGACACCTCCGGCGCGCGCGCCTTGAGCAGCGCGCCAATGATGCTGTCGCTCTTCGTGAGTGCGACGCGCCGCGCGCCGATCTGTGACGTCCAGTGCAGCGAGTCTTCGGCGACGATGAGCGTGAGCGGCAACAAGCTCACCGGCTGGCCTGCGATTCCCGCGGTTGGGAGCGGCAGCGTGGGTGCAGGGACCGGGTTTTCGCTGGGTGACTTGCTCCCGCACGCCAGAAGAAGAGCCACCACACCCCACGCCCCACGCACTAAGTAGTTGTTTTTTAGGGGTTTAGTCACGCCGCCCAATATCGGTGGCGGGAGCCGGTTTTTCAAGCGAGCGTGAGCCCGCCGTCCACCACGATCACCTGTCCCGTGATGTGACGCGCCGCGTCGCTGCACAGGAACACGATGACGCGCGCGATGTCTTCGGGCTCGGCCACGCGCCCCAGCACCGACTCGTGCTCGGCGCGCTCCAGCACCTCGCGCGGTAGCGTGGTCAGGAGCTCGGTCTTCATGAATCCGGGCGCCACGGCGTTGACGTTGATGTTGGAAGGGCCGAGGTCCACGGCGGCCGACTTGGTGAGGCCGATGAGCGCGGCCTTGCTCGCGGCGTAGTTCGAGATCCCGAAACCGGGCCGGAAGGCCTGGTGGCTTGCGACGTTCACGATCTTGCCGAAGCGCTGCGCGCGCATCGGCTGGGCCACGCCCTGGATGCAGTTGAACGCGCCCGTGACGTTGGTGTCGAGCACCTCCTGCCACGCCTCGGGGGTGAGCCGCCACAGCGCGCCGTCATGCGTGACGCCGGCGTTGTTGACGAGGAAGTGGACGCCGCCCAGCCGCTCGCGCACGGCGACGACGAACTGCTCCACGTCCTGGCGGCGGCGCACGTCGCAGCGGGCGCAGTACACCGGGACGCCGAGCGCGCGGATCGCGGTCTCGGTGAGCAGGGCCTGGGCGGCGACGTCGCGCCCCGGCAGGTCGAGGTAGTTGAAGGCGACGGCCGTGCCACGCTGCGCGAACTCCATGCAGGTGGCGCGCCCCAGACCCGTGGCGCCGCCCGTGACGACCGCCACGCGCCCCTGCACGGTCTCCGCGAGCCGCCGCGCCTCCGGGCGCTCCTCCACGACGGCCGCCCCGGCGGGCGCCACCTCGCGCGCGGCCAACGTCCAGGCAGTAGGGGTCAAGGGTTTCGAACCTATGTTCGAATTTGAACATCGGCAAGCCACGGCGTAACTTAGCCCGCATGAGGCGACTCGCCTCCGTGCTCCTGTGGGGCGGGATTTCCGCCCTCGGGGCCGCCGGGTTCGGCGTGCTCGCCCTCTCGCGCGGCGAAATGGTGAACGCCGCCTGGCTCCTCGTTGCCGCCGTCTGCACCTACGCCGTCGCCTACCGCTTCTACTCCCGGTTCCTAGCCGCCCGCGTGTTCGGCCTGGACGAGCGGCGCGCCACGCCGGCCGAGCGGTTCAACAACGGCCGCGACTTCGTGCCCACCAACAAGTGGGTGCTGTACGGGCATCACTTCGCCGCCATCGCGGGAGCGGGTCCCCTGGTGGGCCCCGTGCTCGCGGCCCAGTTCGGGTTCCTGCCGGGGACGATCTGGCTCGTGATCGGGGTGGTGCTGGGGGGCGCGGTGCAGGACTTCACGATCCTGTTCTGCTCGCTGCGACGGGACGGGAAGTCCCTCGGCCAGATGGCGAAGGAGGAGGTGAACCCGGCCGCGGGCGCGATGGCGATGCTCGCGGTGCTGTTCATCATGATCATCCTGCTCGCCGTGCTGGCCCTCATCGTGGTGAACGCGCTCAAGGCGTCGCCCTGGGGGCTGTTCACCATCGCCTGCACGATCCCGATCGCGCTCTTGATGGGGTGGTGGATGAAAGTGTGGCGTCCGGGGCGCGTGGGCGAAGCGTCGGTCGCGGGGGCGGCGCTGCTGCTGCTCGCGCTGGTGGGTGGCGGCTGGGTCGCGACCCACCCCACGCTGGGCCCGGCGTTCACGCACACCGGGGTCGCCCTGACCGCGATGATGATCGGGTACGGGTTCGTCGCGTCGGTGCTCCCGGTGTGGATGCTGCTGTGCCCGCGTGACTACCTCTCCACCTTCCTCAAGATTACGACGGTGCTGGCGCTCGGCGTGGCGATCCTCGTCATCCTGCCGCCGCTCCGCATGCCGGCACTGACGCCGTTCGCGACGCTCGGCGAGGGACCGGTCTTCGCCGGCAAGCTGTTCCCGTTCGCGTTCATCACGATCGCCTGCGGCGCGATCTCCGGGTTCCATGCGCTCGTCGCCTCGGGGACGACCCCCAAGATGCTCGCCCGCGAGCCGGACGCGCGCATGATCGGCTACGGTGGCATGCTGATGGAGTCGTTCGTCGGCGTGATGGCGATGATCGCGGCGTGCACGCTCGACCCCGGGGTCTACTTCGCGATGAACACGACGCCCGCCGCGCTGGTGCAGGCGTCCGACGTCTTGCGGCACGCCGGGTTCGTGGTCCCTCCGGAGACGATGCAGGCGCTCGCCGCGCAGATGGGCGAGCAGTCCCTCATCGCCCGCACCGGCGGCGCGCCGTCGCTCGCCGTGGGGATGGCGCAGATCTTCGCCGGCGTGACGAGCGGGCTCGGCGGCAAAGCTCTCATGGCTCTGTGGTACCACTTCGCGATCATGTTCGAGGCGCTGTTCATCCTCACGACGATCGACACGGGGACGCGGGTCGGCCGCTTCATGCTCCAGGAGATCCTGGGCCACGTCTGGCCCAGGTTCCGCGAGACGTCCTGGTATCCGAGCGTCCTGGCGTCGAGCGCGCTGGTCGTCGCCGCGTGGGGCTACTTCCTGTACCAGGGGGTCGTGGACCCGCTGGGCGGGATCAACTCGCTGTGGCCGCTGTTCGGGATCTCGAACCAGCTCCTGGCGGCCGTGGCGCTGTGCGTCGGCACGACGATCCTCATCAAGCTGAACCGCGCGCGCTACGCCTGGGTCACGCTCGCGCCGCTCGCCTGGCTCGTCACGGTCACCATGACGGCGGGATGGCTGAAGGTGTTCTCGACAGACCCCAGGCTCGGCTTTCTCGCCCACGCCGCGTCGCTCGTGGGATCCGCCGACCCGAACGCCCCGCGCCTCGTGTTCAACGACCGGCTCGACGCGGGTATCGCCTTGCTCTTCATGGTCATCGTGACGCTGCTCATCGTGACTTCGCTGTGGGAGTGGTGGGCGGTCCTCACCAGGCGCAAGCCCGCAGTCACGCGGGAGGCGCCGTATGTCGAAAGCGCGTATGCGGCGGGAGACTGAACGGGAAGGGGGAACGGGGAAGGGGGAAGGGGCCCTGCCCCTCCCCGCACGGGTCGCCCGCGTGCTGCGCCGGATCATCGGAGCGCCCGATTACGGGGCCTACCTCGAGCACTGCCGCGCCGCCGGCCATCCGCCGCGGCTCACCGAG
>QHUR01000175.1 GCA_003221995.1 Gemmatimonadota bacterium
TCCACCGCCCAACAGCGTCGTGTTCGCGGCGTTGACGATCGCGTCCACCGGCTGCTGCGTGATGTCGCCCTGGACGGGTTCGATCTGGGTCATTGGCGGTAAGGGGCGGTAGAGGTTGCTCACGGAACGAGCTCCGGGGTCAGGATCCACTTGAGGCGCCAGCGCTCCTCCTCCCGGGTCAGGCACACGATGGCGCCCATGCGGAAGGACACGATCTCGCGAGTCGGATCACCGACGAGGAGGAGTGAGGTGAGCCGGCTCAGGTGCGGGAGGTGTCCCACGAGCATCCTTGGCGCGGCCGCCTGGTCGAGGAGCTCGCGAGCAGCGGCGGGATCGTCCAGGGGCGCGAGGCCTGCGACCGCGCGTACGCCGCCCACAGGAGAAAGAGCTGCCGCGAGCAGGTCCGCCGTCTGCTGCGCCCGCAGCTTTCCCGAATGGAAGATCTCGGCGACAGCGAACTCCGAGCGCTGCGCCGCCTGCGCCACGCGCGCGACCTCGCGCCGGCCTCGGTCGGTGAGCGGGCGAGCGGGGTCCTCCTGCTCCGGCTTCGCCTCGCCGTGCTGCACCAGATAGCAGTCCATCCAGCGGATAAGATGATCGGGCGCGCCGCGCGCGGCGAGCCGGGCAGCCCCTGGAGCGGAGCCGGATCCCCGCCTTCTGGCCGCCTCTCGTCCCGGACTCTATTCTTAGCGTTTACGCCCGCGCAGCAGCCAGGAGGCGGCCGACGGGCGGTGGACGCGAGGGTGTGCGCCGGTGCCGGGGCGAGAGCTGATCGAGCGCGTGCGGCAGGCATTGGGCGACCGCTATACCGTGATCACGGCGGTCGGCCGGGGTGGCAACGCGTCCATCTTCGGCGCGCACGACCGGAGCGGCCACCAGGTCGCCATCAAGGTGCTCCACCCCGAGCTCGCCGTGTCGGTCGCCGCCGACCGGTTCCTGCGCGAGATCCGCTACGCCACGCAGCTCGATCACCCGCACATCGCCAAGCTGCTCGACAGCGGGCAGACGGACTACCTGCTGTGGTTCGTGATGCCCTACGTCCCCGGAGAGACGCTGCGGCAGCTGTTGCGGCGGGAGCGTCGGCTCTCCGCCGGCCGCACGGCGCGGATCGGGTGCGAGGTGCTGGACGCCCTGGCGCACGCTCACGAGCACGGCATCGCCCACCGGGACATCAAGCCCGACAACATCGTGCTGTCGCCGCAGGGCGCCGTGCTGGTTGACCTCGGGATCGCCCGCGCCATCGCGCACTCGGGCGAGGACCGCGTGACGCGCAGCGGGTTCGTCGTGGGGACCGAGGAGTACATGAGCCCGGAGCAGGCGGCGGGCGCGCCGGACGTGGACGGGCGCACCGACGTGTACTCGCTTGGCGTGGTGCTGTTCGAGTCGCTCACCGGTCGGCCCCCCTTCTCGTCGCCCAGCGCGGCGGCGGTGCTCGACATGCAGCAACACCAGCCGGCTCCCGACCTCCTCAGGGTGCGGCCCGACGTGCCTCCACCGCTCGCCGCCGCGATCGCCCGCGCGCTGGCCAAGGCGCGCGAGGAGCGGTGGCAGGATGCGCGGGAGATGCGCGAGGCGATCCAGCCGTTCGCTGCGGGGGAGGAATGAAGCACAGCGGTCGGTGAACGACCCTCTGGAGCGGTTCAAGGCGGCGGTCGCCGAGCGCTACGTCATCGAGCGCGAGCTCGGCCGCGGGGGCATGGCGACCGTGTTGCTGGCCCAGGATCTCAAGCACCACCGGCCGGTGGCGGTGAAGATCCTCCGGCCGGAACTCGCGGCCGCCTTGGGGCCCGACCGGTTCCTGCGCGAGATCGAGATCGCGGCTCATCTGACCCATCCGCACATCCTGCCGCTCCACGACTCGGGCGAGGCGGCCGGCTCGCTCTACTACGTCATGCCGTACGTCGCCGGTGAATCGCTGCGCAACCGGCTCTTCCGGGAGGAGCTGCTCCCGCTCGACGAGGCGGTGCGGATCGCGGTGGAAGTGGCGGACGCTCTGGGCTACGCCCACGGCCAGGGGTTCGTGCATCGGGACATCAAGCCCGAGAACATCCTCCTCGTCGAGCAGCACGCCGTGGTGGCCGATTTCGGGATCGCACGCGCGGTCAGCGCCGCCGGCGGGGCGCGGGTGACTAGCACCGGCATCGGCGTGGGGACCCCGGGGTACATGAGCCCCGAACAAGCGAGTGGCGAGCAGGAGCTCGACGGCCGCAGCGACATCTTCAGCCTCGGCTGCGTGCTCCACGAGATGCTCACGGGACGGCTACCACCGGGGCGGGCCGAAGAGCGCCGGGCGACGAACAGCCCGCGCCAGGCCCGGCGTCCCACGATGCCCGTCGCGTTGCAGCAGGTGCTGGACCGGGCGCTCGCCGCGGCCCCGACCGACCGCTTCGGGAGCGCCCACGAATTCGGCGCGGCGCTGGCGCAGGCACGGAAGTCCGGCGCAGGCCGCCGGCCGACGCGCCCGCGTCCACGGGCGCTGCTTGGCGTCGCCACCGTGCTCGTCGCCGCGGCCGGGTGGTGGGCATGGGCGCGGCGGGGACCCCCGGCGATCGCCGCCACCGGGGCGCTGAATCCTACGCACGTCGCGGTGCTCTACTTCGACGACCTGAGCGACCACCGCACCCTCGGCCCCGTAGCCAACGGTCTCACCGAAGACCTCATCGACCGACTGGGCCAGGTGCAGGCGCTGCACGTGATCTCGGCCAATGGTGCGAGACCGTTCCGAGACCGGGCCGTGCCGTTGGACAGCATCGCGCGTCAACTCAAGGTGGGAACGGTCGTGGCCGGCAGCGTCACCGGCTCACGGGCGCGGCTGCGCGTCGCCGTGAGGTTGATCGACGCAGAGAGCGGGCAGCAACTCCAAAGCCAGACCTTCCAGCGACCCGGCGCGGATCTCTTGGGCCTGCGCGACAGCGTTGCCGAGAAGATCGCCAGCTTCCTGCGCGAGCGGCTCGGTCAGTCCATTCAGTTGCGCGCGCAGCGGGCCAGCACGAACAGCGTCGCCGCGTGGGAGCTCTACCAGCGGGCGCAAGCGCTCTGGGAAGACGCCCGGACCCTAATGCAAGCCGGCGACTCCCGGGCAGGAGCGGACGCAGTGTGGGCCGCCGACTCCTTGCTGGCGCGGGCGCAGGTGATCGATCAGCGATGGATCCTCCCGATCATCGCGCGGGGCTGGTACACGCTGACCCAGGCGCGGCTGACGCTGATGGCGAGGCCGGCGAGCGCCACCGTGTCGCCGGCTCGGCCCGCGCGGGCCTTCGCCGACTGGGTCACCCGCGGAATGGGCTTCGCCGAACAAGCGCTCGCGCACAAGCCGGGCGACCCCCAGGCTCTGGCGCTGCGCGGGACACTCCGCTACGAGCTATGGAGAAACGCTCCGCTCGCAGCGCCCGATACCCTGGCGGCCGCCGAGCGGGATCTCCGGGCCGCAGTCGTGAGCGACCCCACCGTGGCCCGGGCCTGGTACGCCCTGGCGGAGATGTACTACAGCACCGGCCGGTTCGCGGAGGCGGAGCAGTCGGCGCGCCGCGCCTTGGATGCCGACGCCTATCTGAGCGACGCGGCGACCGTGATAGCGGACCTCTACTTCGCCATGCTGCTCCGCGAGCGCTTCGACGAGGCGCAGGATTGGTGCCAGCAGGGCGTCCAGCGCTTTCCTCGCGATCCCAACTTCGTCGACTGCGAGCTCCGCATCCTGGGCTGGTCGGCAAAGGGCGAGCACCAGATCGCGACTGCCTGGCGCCTGCTCACAAATGCCGAAACGATGGACAGCGGGGGCCCTACCACGGTGCCGTGGCTGGACCGGCGCTTGATGGTGGCTGCGGTCGTCGCCCGCACCGGCCTCGCCGACAGCGCGAGAGCCGTGCTACTGCGAGCCCGCAAGGGCGCGAAGGACGACAGTCTCGCGGCGCAGATCGCCGACGAGGAGGCCTACGTGCGCCTGTTGATCGGGGAACGGGACGAAGCGCTCCGCTTGTTGACCGGCTACCTCCGGTGGAGGCCCCAGTCCCGCGAATCGATCGGCCAGAGCCCATGGTTCCGGCCGCTCCGATCCGATCCACGGTTCCGAGCGCTGGTCGGGCTCGAGCCCTGAGGGCTACCTCTCGTAGGCCGAACGCCCTCCCGCGTAGAATCCCTGCACAAACCCCTTGCGCAGCGAGTCGGCGTAGGCGGCGCCCAACAGGCGCTGGTAATAGGGAATGACGAACTTGTCTATCGCACTGAGCGTGAAGAACAGAGCGTCCACTTCAGCTCTCGGATACGTCGTGAACTGAGGTGGACCCGATTTCACGAACACCGTCACGCGGACGGAGTCCACCTGCGAAGCCCCGACCGTGAAGGAGCGCGTCGGACACTTGTAGACCGTGGGCCAGTAATGGGGGCAAGCCCGCAGCGCGTAGCGGACCTCGCCCGGACCGTCCGGAGGAGCGACGTACGGGCCGAACACACTATAGCCTCTGCCCGCCCGGGGTAGCGCGCTCGTCGCCGAGTCCCTGCTCGAGAAGACGCCGTACACCGGATAGGGGGACCGGAACGCCGCGACCACGTACACGGGCTGGCCCGTGCGGTAGCCGTCCACGGCTTCGCCCAGGACCTTGAGGAGTGTGGCCGTCGTGTCCTGGGCCGCGGCCAAGTTGGCCCACAGGCCAAGCCATAGCGCCGTGGCAAGTGCCAGGCGGGTCCGGCGGTACGTCGTCATAGTAGCCTCCTGTTAGGCTTGAGGCTGTAGCCCGGTTCCGGCATCGTCAAGCGGCCCGAAAGACACACTGTGAGCGCACTGCGTCCGACCGTCTTGCTGCTGCTTGCGGCCTGCCAGCCGCAGCGCCTGCTGCTGCTCGACCCGGCGCTCTCGGACGCCGTCGTCCTGCAGAGCACCGCTCGCCCCTGGCACGACGTCGGGTACACGGTCGAGTATCGCCGCTTCTATCCCCATCTCACGCGCCAGGACCTGGAGCGCTACCGCACCGTGATCATGCTCGGCGGGCGCGAGCCCGAGGGCCCGTCGGACGCGCTCTCGGCGGGCGACCTCGCGATCCTGAACGAGTGGCTGAGGGGCGGCGGCGTCGTGGTGCTGGGGTACGCAGGCGACGGGGAGGGGTACCTCGACCGCTGGATCGCGAACCGCTGGCTCGAGTCCCTGGGCGCGGGGCTCGCGATCGGCGACCGCGTAGTGGAAGATACCGCGACCCGCCGGCCGGCAGTCCCGCTGGCCCAACCCTGGGCGGAGGCGCAACGTGTGGGCGACGAGCCGCTCGGCTCGGCGTTCGACCCCTTCCCGCTCGAACGGAACCACGTCATCCTCGCGCGCGACCGGAGCGCCGTGCTCGCGACCACGAGCCGCCAGGCCTTCGTCCGGACGCCGACGGGCCCCGCGGCGCGCCCCGGAGCGGTGACGGTGGCCGCCGTGCGCGTGGGCGAGGGGCTCGTCGTCGTCATCAGCCGCCACGCGCTGGGAGCGCTCGGGCCCCAGTACCGCGCCACGACGATGCCACCGCTCCAGCGCGACGCCCTCAAGCGCACCCGCGATTTCCTGATCGGCCTGGCGCGCTGGACCCGGCGCCCCGCCGAGTGGGCGCACGTGCCGGCGGCCGCGCACGGCGTCGCCCTCGCGCTCGCCCAGGCGCCCGCCCCGCTCGAGTGGCTGCCCCCGCGACTCGCGCCGCCCGAGGGCGTCACCGTCACGCCGCTGCCGCTCCAGCCCGCGGCCCTGGCGCGAGCCCCCGGATCGCCCGCCTGGCTGCAGGGCCTGCGGACGCTGTGGAGCCCGCTGCTCTCGTCTCGTGACGGTCGCGGTGTACCGCGGCCCGCCGCCGCCTTCGACTCGCTCGTGAGCTTCCTCGACGTCGGCGGGCTGAACCTGCTCGCAGGCGACGCGGACCCCTGGGCCACCGACACTGTGCGCGCGCGCCGCGACGAGCGTGATCTCGTGCGGCGGGCCTGGAGCGACGCCGTCACGCGCCTACAGCCCACGAGCGTCGCGTGGATCCCCGCCTTCGATCCCCGCGACGCCCGCGTCCCGCTGGCCGATTCGTCGCGCGGCGCCCGCGGCGAAGGGATCGCGACGTGGTGCGCCCTCGATTCGCTCTTCTGGAAGGACATTCTCGCCACCGCCTACGGGGCGCTCGCCCGCCTCGCCGCCGAGCAGCGCGCCCTGGTGATCGCCCTGGCGCTGGACCAGTGGCAGGACGTCGGCGCCGGCGCCGATTACACCATGGGTCAGGAATTCTGCGATGCGGCCTGGCGGCCTACCATGGCCCGGCTCGGCCGCCAGGGGTCGTTCGACTCTTTGCCGGTGGGCGAGCGCTACGCCACGCTGCGCGAGGCGGGCCTGTTGCCGCGCTACTACCAGGCGCTCGAGGACCAAGTCGCCGAGCGCGGCGCGGCGCTCCGGGACCGCGTGCTCAAGCTGCGGCGGGACCTCTACTTCGCGTTCCGTTTCAGCCACGCGCCTGCCGACTGGTTCTCGCTCGGCCTGCTGCGCGGCTTCGCGCTGCCGGATCGCCCCCTGCTACTCTTCACCCCCGAGCGCTCCACGCGCGAGTTGCTCGCGCTGTACCGGGCGCGCGGCGTCAACGCCGTGCACGCCACTGAGCTTGCGCCAGCGATCCTCGCAAGCCGGGATTCGGCCGGGCTGCGCCAGGCGGTGTTCAAGGAGAACGATGGCTTTTGGC
>QHUR01000042.1 GCA_003221995.1 Gemmatimonadota bacterium
CACCGCGGCGAGCGCCTGATAGGCGACCCGCACCACGTTGTTGAGCGGCTGCTGGGCGGTCAGGGTCACGCCCGCCGTCTGGCAGTGGAACCGCATCATCCACGACCGGGGGTTCTTCGCCCCGTAGCGGTCCCGCATGTGGCGCGCCCAGATGCGGCGGGCGGCGCGGAGCTTCGCGATCTCCTCGAAAAAGTCGTTGTGAATGTCCCAGAAGAACGACAGGCGCGGCGCGAAGCGGTCCACCTCGAGACCCCGAGCGATGCCCCGCTCCACGTAGGTGAACCCGTTGGCGAGCGTGAAGGCGAGCTCCTGTGCCGCCGTCGCTCCCGCCTCGCGGATGTGATAGCCGGAGATGGAGATCGTATTCCAGAGCGGCGCGTGCGCCGCCGCCCACTCGAACACGTCCACGATGATCTTCAGGGCGGGCTCGACCGGATAGATCCAGGCGTGCTGCGCCATGTACTCCTTGAGGATGTCGTTCTGGATCGTCCCGCGGAGCTTGTGGCTCGGCACGCCCTGCCGCTCGGCCGCCGCGACGTAGAAGCAGAACAGGATCGCCGCCGGGCCGTTGATCGTCATCGAGGTCGACACCCGATCGAGCGGGATGCCGCGGAACAGGTCTTCCATGTCGGCGAGCGAGGAGATCGCGACGCCGCACTTGCCCACCTCGCCCTCGGCACGCGGGTGGTCGGAGTCGTAGCCCATGAGCGTAGGAAAGTCGAACGCCACCGAGAGGCCCGTCTGGCCGTGGTCGAGCAGGAACTTGTAGCGCTCGTTCGTGTCTTCGGCCGCGCCGAAGCCCGCGAACTGCCGCATCGTCCATAGCCGGCCGCGGTACATCGTGGGATGAATCCCGCGGGTGAACGGAAACTGGCCGGGCTGCCCCAGCTGGCGCGCGACGTCGAAGCGGCCGAGATCCTCCGGCCCGTACACCGGCTTCCTCCCGCTGTCGCTCATCGCCCTGCTCCGGTCTTCATCTGGTCCAGGATTTCGGCCGCCACGTCGTACGGGCTGCGGCGACCGTCCACCAGGTCGTCGAGGCGCCGCGCCAGCAGCTCCTCCGCCTGGGCGGTCGCCGCGATCCACTGTCGCATCCCGCGCTCCAGCGCCGCCCGCGTCCGTTGCACCAGGCGCTCCCGCCGCCGGGCCGCGGATCGTCATCGAGGTCGACACCCGATCGAGCGGGATGCCGCGGAACAGGTCTTCCATGTCGGCGAGCGAGGAGATCGCGACGCCGCACTTGCCCACCTCGCCCTCGGCACGCGGGTGGTCGGAGTCGTAGCCCATGAGCGTAGGAAAGTCGAACGCCACCGAGAGGCCCGTCTGGCCGTGGTCGAGCAGGAACTTGTAGCGCTCGTTCGTGTCTTCGGCCGCGCCGAAGCCCGCGAACTGCCGCATCGTCCATAGCCGGCCGCGGTACATCGTGGGATGAATCCCGCGGGTGAACGGAAACTGGCCGGGCTGCCCCAGCTGGCGCGCGACGTCGAAGCGGCCGAGATCCTCCGGCCCGTACACCGGCTTCCTCCCGCTGTCGCTCATCGCCCTGCTCCGGTCTTCATCTGGTCCAGGATTTCGGCCGCCACGTCGTACGGGCTGCGGCGACCGTCCACCAGGTCGTCGAGGCGCCGCGCCAGCAGCTCCTCCGCCTGGGCGGTCGCCGCGATCCACTGTCGCATCCCGCGCTCCAGCGCGGCCCGCGTCCGTTGCACCAGGCGCTCCCGCCGCCGGGCCGCGAGGCGGCCACTCGTCTGGAGGTGGCGGTGGTGCCGGTCCAGCGCGTGCGTCAGCTCGGCCACGCCCTCACCCCGCGACGCGATCGTCGCGATCACGGGAGGCTCCCAGGGGTCGGACGGTCGGACAGCCGGACGGTCGGACGGTAGGGGCTTTCTGTCCGACGGTCCGACGGTCCGGCTGTCCGACCGGTGGTGGGGGGAGACATGGCGGAACGCGTTCCCCCGCCGGATCCCCAGCATCACCTCGACCTCCGTGCGCAGCTTGTCCGCGCCCGGCCGGTCGCTCTTGTTGATCGCATAGACATCGGCGATCTCCATCACGCCCGCCTTGAGCGTCTGGATGCCGTCGCCCGACTCGGGAACGAGCACCAGAACGGTCGTCTCCGCGGTGCGGGCGACGTCCAGCTCCGTCTGTCCGACACCGACGGTCTCGATGAGGATCCGGTCGAAGCCGAAGGCCTCGAGCAGGTCGGCCACCTCCTCGGTCGTGGTCGCGAGGCCGCCGTGCGCTCCCCGCGTGGCCATCGAGCGGATGAACACGCCCGGGTCGTGGCTCGCGGACTCCATGCGGATGCGGTCGCCCAACAGCGCCCCGCCCGTGAAGGCGCTCGTCGGGTCCACGGCGATCACGCCCACGCGCAGCTCCTGGCCCCGGTAGTGCTGGATCAGGCGCTCGGTCAGGGTGCTCTTGCCGGCGCCGGGCGGGCCGGTGATGCCGACGCGGCGCGTGCCGCCACGCCCCAGGCGCGCGTGCGCGTGAGCGAGGACACGCTCGTACTCGTCGCGCTGGTTCTCGACGAGGCTGATGGCGCGGGCCAGCGCCGCGGGATCGCGGCGCTCGAGGCCCTCGAGGACGGGGTCAATCGCCATGCGCCATAACTATAACAGGAGTCACCCGCGCTCCTCGGCGCGGTCGAGCGGAACGGCGCGCACGGGTCCCGGACGCACGGCCACGCGCTCCACTCGCGTTGCCGTGGCAGCGAGGATGTCGAACTCGAATCCCCGCAGCAGGAAGCGCTCGCCCGGCCGTGGGATGCGGCCCAGCGCCTGGATCAGCAGTCCCCCCAGCGACTGGACGCCGGGGCTGGCGAGTCCCACGCCGAACGCCGCCTCGATCCGGCCCAGGGGCGCGTTCGCGTCGACCTCGAGCACGCCGGCCGGCGCCGCCGCTGCGGCGGCGGGCAGCGCGGCGCGCTCGCCGAAGATCTCCTCCACCAGATCGCGCAGCAGGTCCTCGAGCGTCACCACCCCCGCGGTGCCGCCGAACTCGTCCAGCACGACGGCGAGATGACTACGGCCGCGCTGCATCTCGAGCATCAGGTCGGCGGCCCGGGTCGTCGCAGGTACCACCAGCGCCGGGCGGACGGGGACGGGCGCGTCGGGCTGGAGGGCCAGCAGGTCGAACGCGTGGGCGACACCGACCACGTCGTCGAGCGATCCGCGATACACCGGGTAGCGGCTGTAGCCCGATTGAGCGCACACATGGGCCGCCTCCGCGGCGAGGAGGCCTTCGGGGATGGCCACGATGGCCGTCCGCGGCGTCATCAGCTCCTTCACGGGGCGGTCCGCGAAGGCGAGCACGCCGGACACCACCACCATCTCGTCGGCAGAGGCGAGCGCATCGGTGTCGGCGTTGGAGAGCACGGCGGCGAGCGTGGAGCGCGCCGAGGGATCGCGCCACGGGATGAAAGCCCCGAGGGGCCGCCCCAGGCGCTCCAGCCACGGCACCGCGTGCGCCACGATCGGCTCCGCCCAGCGCCGGCCCACCACGCGCGGGACCAGATAGGCGGCGCTCACGAACAACGGCACGCCGACCGTCACGGTGAACACGCCGAGGAACGTCGCTGTCGTCTGGGCGAGCAGCGCCGGACTCGAGGCGGCGGCGCAGATGATGCCCAGCGTGGTGAGCGCGTTGGCGGTGGCGAGCATCCGACCCGGGTTTTCGAGCAGGCGCGCGGCCGCCCCCGCGCCCCGCAGCTTGTACGACACCCAGCGCGTGAGCTCGAGCTGGCTCACGGCGGCGGTCGCCACGCCCACCGCGGCCGAGGCGCCGGCGATGCTGAGCCCCAACAGGAGCACGGCGAGCGACACGATCATGGCTGGGGCTCGAACGAGACGCGGGTCACGCGACGCCGGTCCACCCGCTCCACCACGACGCGGAACCCGTCCAGCACCAGCTCCTCGCCGGCGCGCGGCACTCTCCCAAGCACCGAGTAGATCAACCCCCCGACGGTCGAGATGTCGGGGTGCTCGAACGACCGACCCAAGGCCTGCGACAGGTCGTTGAGACTGGCGCGCCCGTCCACGACGAAACGGCTGCCGTCGCGGCGGATCGCCGCCGGCGCCTCCACGTCGTGCTCGTCGCGGATCTCCCCGACGATCTCCTCGAGGACGTCCTCCAGGGTGATCAGCCCCGAGGTGCCGCCGAACTCGTCGACGACGATCGCGAGGTG
This sequence comes from Gemmatimonadota bacterium, assembly GCA_003221995.1. GTDB lineage: Bacteria > Gemmatimonadota > Gemmatimonadetes > Gemmatimonadales > GWC2-71-9 > AG29. The sequence continues at coordinate 4,187 of QHUR01000042.1, forward strand.
GGCCGGCCCACGCTGGAAGTCGCGCAGCTGGCTGTCCAGCGTCTTCGTCTCGGGCACGAACAGCGCCGGGCGCACCAGGTCCTGCCAGCGGGCCGTGCCGTCGTCTCGTCCCTCGCCCAGCCCCATCACGAACGGCACCAGGTCCTTGGCGTACACGACGCCGGCGATGTTGTCCGGGGTCCCGTCATAGGCGGGCAGCCGGGTGTGCTCGCTCTGGCGCAAGGTGTCGAGCAGCTCTTCCCTGGTGGCGGAGACGTCCACGGCGACCATGTCGAGCCGCGGCGTCATGACCTCGTCCACGGTCGTGTCGGCGAGCGTGAAGACGCCGAGCAGCATGTCGCGCTGCGCGATGCCGAGGTCCGGCTGGAGCGGCCGCGGGATGGCGACGAGGGAGTGCAGGCCCCTGTCCACCCAGGCGAGGAGCCACAGCAGCGGGCCGAACGGCACCAGGGTGCGCCGGGCGAGTGGCAGCGCCGCGGTCGACACCTCGGGCGCGAGGCGGGCGATGCTGCGCGGCAGCGCGTCGCCCACCACGAACAGCAGACCGACCGCCGCGGCCAGCTCGAGCAGGCTCCGCTCCCACGGCTGCTGCCACCACACCAGCGCGCGGGACGCGCCGACCGCGCCCAGCACCAGCAGCGCCAGGCGTGACACGTGCAGCGCGCGGTGCAGCGGAACGCGACCGCCCACGGTGCGGGGAGGCGCATCGCCCAGCGTGTGGAGCGCCTCCCCCACGGCGGCCTCCTCGGCCAGCGCGAGCAGGCCGGCCCACAGCCCGGCGCCCAGCGCGGCGAGCGCCCCGCCCAGGAGCAGCGCCGTCGAGCCGAGCATCACCGGGCGCCGTCGCTCAACCGACGGACGTAGCGCTCCTGCCGGCGCCACATGGCCGAGCGCGTGCGGCCCGGCCCCTCGGGATGGTCGAACCCCAGCACGTGGAGGGTGCCGTGCACCGCGAGCCGGACGAGTTCCACATCGACCGGACCCCCTTCCCCCTTCCCCCGTCCCCGGCTTTTGACCCAGCGCTCCGCCGCCTCGGGGCAGACGTACACGTCCCCGAGGACGGTCCCGTCGGGCTGCGGCAGCGCGAACGCGATCACGTCGGTGAGCCCCCGGCGGCCGGTGGCGCGCCGGTTCAGGCGCCGCATGGCCGCGCCGCCCAACAGCGTGAGCTCCACGCGGGCGTGCGGGGCGCCTTCCCAGGCCAGCACGCGACGGGCGACCCGGGCCAGGCGGGCCTCAAGTCTTGGCCGCCGGCTGCCACGTCGCCGTGATGCCGCCACTGGATTCCGGATAGTCGATGCGGTTGTGGTACATCCCGCTGATGATGCGGACGAACTCCTGCTTCACCTGCTCCAGCTGTTGCAGCGTCATCGGCGCCTCGTCGAGCTGCCCCTGGCTGATTTTGGTCCGTACGATGTGGTTGATCACTTCCTCGATCTTGGTCGGCGTGAGATCCTCGAGCACCCGCAGCGCCGCTTCCACCGAGTCGGCCAGCATCGTGATGGCGGTCTCCGCGGAGCGCGGCTTGGGACCCGGGTAGGTGTAATCGGACGTCTTCAGGCCGCCTCCGTCGCCGCTCTTCTTGGCGCGGTCGAGGAAGTAGGTGATCTCCGTCGTGCCGTGGTGCTCGGGGATGAACGCGGCCACCGTATCCGGCAGCCTGGCCTCGGCGGCCAGCTGCAGGCCGTCGGTCACGTGGGCCTTGATGATTTGCGCCGACTGGAACGCCTTGAGGCGGTCGTGCGGATTGTTGCCCCGCGTCTGGTTCTCGACGAAGTACTGCGGGTTCTTCACCTTCCCGATGTCGTGGTAATAGCAGCCCACGCGGCCGAGCAGGCCGTTCCCGCCGACGCGGTTGCATGCCGCCTCGACCAGGTTCGCCATGGCGATGCTGTGCGCGTAGGTCCCCGGTGCCTCGAGCGACAGCCGCCGCAGCAGCGGCCGGCTGGGGTCGGAGAGCTCGAGCAGGGTCAGGTCGGTCGTGATCTGCGTGAGCGCCTCGGCGAGCGGCAGGAGCAGGATCGTGAGGGAAGCGGAGACGAGCCCGTTCGCGATGCCGGCGAGCGCGCCCCGGCCGATGGTCGCCGCGGTCCACGCGCCCGCGAGGCCGAGCGCCAGCGCCCCGAGCAAGTAGCCGGCGCCGACCACCAGCACGGCGGCATAGAGATGGCTGCGCCGCCGCAGGCTCTTCACCGAGAGCGCCGCGGTCACGCCGCCCACCACGCAGAGAAACAGCGCCGGGGTGTCGTGGTAGACCGGCTGCAAGGCGATCACCACCGACAGGATCAGGGCCGCGATCATCGAGACGCGCCCGTTGAAGAGCACCGTCAGCAGCATGGCGAGGAAGGGGAGCGGCACCAGCTCGGGATGCTGCGGCAGCGTACGGGCGACGGCGGCCGCGCCGGCGATCACGATCGCGAACAGGCAGCCGATGAGGGTGATCTGGCGGCGCTCGCGGTACGTCTCCCGCCGGTAGAACAGCATCAGCACCCAGAAGATCGAGAGCACAAGCCCGTCGCGCAGCAGCGACCCGAGCAGGCCCCCGAGCGAGCGGCCGGTCGCCCCGCCGCGCCGCACGAGGTCGTTGCGCAGCGCCACGAGCTTCTCGTGCGCTTCGCTCGTGACGACCTCGTGCGCCCCGACGATGCGGTCGCCGGCGCGGACGATGTACTTGCTGGGATCCACGCTCTTGCGCAACTCGTCGCGCCGCCGTTCCGTCTCCGCCGCATTCGGCACGAGCGTCGGCCGGAAGAAATGGCCGGCCAGCTTCAGGTACACGGCGTCACCGACGCTCGATCCCTTGTCGGGATGCACGGTGCGCGCGCGCGTCAGGTACAGGGCGTAGGACATCACCTGGTCGCGCGGCACCGAGGTCTCACCGGACCGCCGGCGGATGATCAGCTCCTGGGCCTGCTCCACCTGCAGCACGCCCGGGCCGGTGGCGCCGAGCGCCAGCGTACGCTCGAGCAGCTCGTCGAGGGCTCTCTCGACGTTGCGTCGCTTGCCGCTCTTCGAGAGGTACGCGGCCTCGCCCAGGGTGAGCGTCACGCCCTGGTCCCGCGCCGCCTGGATGATCGCCTGCGGTCCTTTGTCCGCCGCGGCGTCCACGGTCGCGAAGAACGTGTGTACCGCCACGCGCGCGCTGTCGAGTCCCCGGGGCTGAAACTCGTAGATCGGCTTGACCGTGCCCGCCAGCTCCTCCGCCTCGCGGGCCAGCTCCTCGTCCGACTTGCTGACGGCGAACGTGTACGGCGCGATGAGATCGCGGTCCGCGAACTTGCCGGTCTCGAGCAAGGGTGCCGCTTCGCCGGCGCTCGAAGGGAACGCGAGGTAGGCGAGGAGGGCGAGGCCGAGCACCCACGCCCAGCGCTCGCCGTGATAGCGCACCTGGTCCTGCGTGGGAAGCCTCATCTCAACCCTGCGCATCCTCGGCGTAGGCGCGGATGATGTCGCGCACCAGCCGGTGGCGTACGACGTCCGCCTCCGTGAGGTAGCAGAAGGCCACCCCCTCGATGCCGGGGAGGATGCGCTCGATCTGCAGTAGCCCCGAGTCCTCCCGGTTCGACAGGTCGATCTGCGTCTTGTCGCCGGTGATCACCGCGCGGGAGTTCACACCGAGCCGCGTGAGGAACATCTTCATCTGCATCCCGGTCGCGTTCTGCGCCTCGTCCAGAATCACGAACGCGTCGCCCAGCGTCCGGCCTCGCATGTAGGCGAGCGGCGCGATCTCGATGGTGCGGCTGTCGATCGCCTTCTGGACGCGGTCGCGCGGCATCATGTCCTCGAGCGCGTCGTACAGCGGCCGCAGGTAGGGGTCTACCTTCTCCTGCAGGTCGCCCGGCAGGAAGCCCAGGCTCTCACCCGCTTCGACCGCGGGCCGCGCCAGCACAATGCGGCGCACGCGCTTGCGGGACAGCGCGTCGACGGCCGCGGCGACCGCCAGATAGGTCTTGCCCGTGCCCGCGGGCCCGATCCCGACGACGATGTCGTGCTGGGCGATCGCCTGGAGGTATTCCCGCTGGCCGGGCGTCTTCGCCTGGATCACGCGCCGCAGCCCGGGCAGGATGATCCTGTACTCGCCGACCGGGGGCGTCCCGAGCGCGCCCTGCGCTCCTTCACCGAGCACACGCTCCACGTCCGCCACGTCCAGCTGGTCCCCCATGCGGGCCAGGTCGACCAGCGCCTCGGCCACCTGCGCGGCACGCTCCACCGCCGCCACGGCTCCCTGCAGGGTGAGCGTGTCGCCGCGCAGCGACACCCGCACGCCGAGGCGCTTGGCGAGCTCGATCAGGTTGCCGTCGTTGACCCCGGCGAGGGCGAGAGGATCGACGCCTTCTGCCGAGACGCGGTGGGTCACTTCGTCGCTCATCGCTTCACCTCGATGTGCAGCGTGGCCAGGTCCGCCGGACCGGCGGGGGCCGGCGCGCCCTCGAACAAGGCGCGGGCGGCGGTCGTCTTCGGAAACGCGATGACGTCACGCAACGAGGCCGCGCCGGCGAGCAGCATCGTCACCCGATCGAAGCCGATCGCGAAGCCACCGTGCGGCGGCGCACCGGCGGCGAGCGCCGCGAGGAGGAAGCCGAACCGCGCCTCCGCCTCTGCCGGCGTCAGCCCCAGGTGCGCGAACACGCGGCGCTGCACGGCGGGATCCGTGATGCGGATCGAGCCCGAGCCCAGCTCGTGGCCGTTGTAGACCGCGTCGTAGTGCAGCGCCCGGCAGGCCAGCGGGTCGCCCTCGAGCTTGGCGACATCCTCGGGGTGCGGCGACGTGAACGGGTGGTGCGCGAACACCGGACGCCCCGTGGCGGGGTCGGGCTCGAACAGCGGGAACTCCACGACCCAGCAGAAGGCATGCGCCGTCGCGGGCCGGGGTGCAAGCCGGCGGATCACCTCTTGGCGCACCTTGTCGAGCACGGGCGAGGTGACGCGGTCGGGGCCCACGGTCATCAGCGCCGCGTCCCCGTCGCCCACGCCGAGGCGGCCGAGCGTCTCCGCCGTGAAGTGCTTCCCGACGGAACCCGAGATCTGCTCGCCCTGGCGCTTCACCCACGCGAGTCCGGCGCCACCCAGCTGCTTCGCCGCCTCGGCGAGCTGATCCACATCCTTGCGCGACAGTGCGCCTCCCCCCTTCACCGCGAGCCCACGCACCCGGGAGCCGTCCTTCATGACGGATTGAAAGAACGGCACGCCCAGGGGGCGGACCTGCGCCGTCCAGTCGGCGATCGCCAGGTCGTAGCGCTGGTCGGGCTTATCGGTGCCATAGCGCTCCATCGCCTCACGATGCGTCAGCCGCGGGAACGGCCGCCCGATCACGTGCCCCGCCTCCTCCCACAGCGCCACGAGCACCGCCTCCACGAACCCGAGCACGTCCTCCTGCCCGACGAACGAGGCCTCGAGGTCGATCTGCGTGAACTCGGGCTGGCGGTCGTAGCGCAGGTCCTCGTCCCGGAAGCAGCGCGCGATCTGGAAGTAGCGGTCGAATCCGCACACCATCAGCAGCTGTTTGTAGATCTGGGGCGATTGGGGGAGCGCGTAGAACTCGCCCGCATGCAGCCGCGACGGCACGAGATAGTCCCGGGCCCCCTCGGGGGTGGGCTTCGTCAGGATGGGCGTCTCGATCTCGAGGAACTCGAGATCGGAGAGCGTCTCCCGGGCACGCTGCAGCAGGCGGTGGCGCAGCATCAGGTTCGCCTGCATCTCGGGACGCCGCAGGTCGAGGTGGCGGTACTTGAGGCGCAGCTCCTCCGCGGCGAGGTCCTCTCCTTTGGCGCGCGCGACGGGGATGGCGGGCGTCACGGCGGGCCCCAGGATCTCGAGCTGGGCGGCATGTACCTCCACGTCGCCCGTCGCGAGCTCCGAGTTGCGCATGTCGGGCGGGCGTGCCACCACCTCGCCTTCCACGACGACGACCGTCTCGCTGCCGAGCCCGCCCGCTCGCGCCAGCACGTCCGGTGGCGACCACCCGGGGCCGAAGGCCACCTGTACCAGCCCTGCGCGGTCGCGCAGGTCCACGAACACGAGCCCACCCAGGTCGCGCCGCCGGTGCACCCAGCCGCCGAGCCGCACCCGCTGCCGCGCATGCGCCGCGCGTAGCTCGCCGCAGCGATGCGTGCGCCACGCGGTCCCCTTCGGGGTCACGCGCCTTCCGCCTCCACCAGCGCGCGGTGGAACTCCTCGGCTGTCCGCGCGGCAAGCAGCCGCCCCCGCACGGGTTCGCGCCGCACCAGACGCGAGATCCGGCTCAGGGCCTTCACGTGAACGCCCGCATGGGACTCGGGGCCGGCGAGCAAAAAGAACAGGCGCACGGGCTCTCCGTCGATCGTCTCATAGGGAATCGGGGCCGGCGTCGTCCCGGCCACGACCACGAGGCTCGGGAGGGCGGGACAGCGGCCGTGCGGCACCGCCACCCCGTAACCGATCCCGGTCGGGAACTGGCGCTCGCGCTCGAGGATCGCCCCCAGGATCTCGTCGGCCTGCGCCGCACTGACCCCCATCCCCCCCGTCCCGCCCATCCCGCCTGCACCCTCTGACCCGATCGCGCCCCCGTTTCCGGCAAGCATCAGTCCCACCAATTCCCGCAGGATCCCCTCCTTGTCGCCGGCCTTGAGGGGCACCCGGATGCGACTGGGTGACAGCAGCTCGGAAAGGCGCACGTTGGCTCAAGTGTCCTAAACGCTTGAAGATAGTTAGGTTGGTGACCGAATGCCACGCGTTCCCTTGCTGCTTGGCGTGCTTGCCCCGGCGGCCCTGCTCGGTCAGGAGGGAGCGGGCGCCGAGCTGTGGCGCGTCGCCGCTACCACACTCGCCCAGCCGTCGGCGCTCGCAACGGGCGGCGCCGCCGGCTTCTGGAATCCGGCGCAGCCGGGGACGGGGGAACGGGCGGCCTTGGGGCTCGAGGCCGTGAGCACCCCGGCGACCGTTGGAGCGGCCGGCGTGCTGTTCACCGCGCGCGCGCGGCTGCGTCCCGTGGGGCGCGTCGGCATTGTGTACGGCAGGATGAGCGTGAGCGACCTGGTGCCCACATCGCTCAGTCCCGATCCGGACGGTGGCACCATTCCCTTCTACACACAGATTGTCGGCGCCAGCTGGAGCGCCGCCCGCGGCGCGAGCGCGCTTGGCGCCACGCTCGCGTACCGGACGACGAAGCTCGACTATGAGCAGGCGAATCGCTGGACACTCGATGTGGGCGTGCGGTACGGCGTCACGGGGGCCCTCACCGTGGCGCTCGCGACCCGGTCCTTCTCGCGCTTCGCCGCGAGCGATGCCGCCCAGGACTTCTCGGCGGGGATCGACTACCGGGTGTGGCGCGGTCCGCTGTGGCGGGGCGGCGGCGCGGCCACATTGCACGGCCGTTACGGGATCACGTGGACGCGCGGCTTCACCCACGACCACCAGGTCGGCGCCGGATTCGCGCTCGGCGACCTCTTTGCCACCGATCTGCTCGTCGTGCGCGAGGGGAGCTACAGCGGGGCGCGCTGGCGCTTCGTGGCGGGGCTCGGGCTGGCCATCGGCCACTACCGTCTCACCATGGCGGAGAACCCCGGCGTCGCCGACCTCGGCGCGTCGTATCGCGTGGGCGTGGAGGCGTTGTTGCGGTGACGGACCTGTTGTCGCTCACGCCCGACGCGGCGCGCGCCGCCGTCGCCCCGTGGCTCGCTGCGCGGAGCGAGCCTGCATACCGTGGGTCGCAAATCGTGGCTCGCCTGTGGCAGCGTCCCGTCGCCTCGTGGGAGGAGGCAACGGAGTTGCCCACGGCGCTGCGGCGGGCGCTCGCGGAGGCGTTCCCGCTCCGCCGTCTCCGCCTCGTCACGCGGCAGCTGTCGCGCGACGGCACGGAGAAGTTCCTGTGGCAGCTCGAGGACGGCGAGGCGATCGAGTCCGTGCTCATCCCCGAGGGCAAGCGGCGCACGCTGTGCATCTCGTCGCAGGTGGGATGCGCGCTGGGGTGCGTGTTCTGCGCCACCGGGCGGATGGGCTTCCGGCGCAACCTCGCGCCGGCCGAAATCGCGGGCCAGGTGCGCGAGCTGCTGCTGTCCCCGGCGGGCCAGGCGCCCACCAACGTCGTGTTCATGGGGATGGGCGAGCCGCTCCTCAACTGGGAGGCGGTGGACGCGAGCCTGACGATCCTGAACCATCCCGACGGGTTCGGGATCGGAGCGCGGCACATCACCGTCTCGACGGTGGGGATCTTGGCGAACCTGGCGAAGCTCGCGCGGCGCCCGGAGCAGTTTCGCCTCGCCCTCTCCCTGCACGCGCCGACGTCGGCGCTGCGGCTCGCCCTGATGCCGATCGAGAAGAAGTACGCGCTTCCCGACGTTGTTCAAGCGCTCCAGCAGTTCCGACGGCGCGTGACCCTCGAGTACGTGTTGATCGGCGGACGGAACGACGACCTGGAGACGGCCGATCACCTGGCGGGACTGGCGAAGCCGCTGGGCGCGCTCGTGAACCTGCTGCCGCTCCACCCCGGCGGAGCGCCTGACCTCACTCCCAGCTCGCGCCGGCGGATGCTCGAGTTCGAGCGGCGGCTGCGGAGTCGCGGAGTCGAGGCGGTGCTGCGGCGGAGCCGCGGGCTCGACATCAGCGCCGCGTGCGGGCAGCTACGGGTGGAACTCGAGCCGCGGCGCAAAGTCCGCGCCGAGGAACACGCTCGCGTCGAGTAGCTTCGTGGTATCCGGCTGCACCATCACGCGCCCCACCCCCAAGGCACGGCGCACCTGGTCGCCGACGCCGGCGGCGGGGCGCCGCACTACGATCCGCGTGGAATCGAGCGTCCCGACGGCAGCGGGTGCAGTCCCGAAGCTCACCACGTCGATGCCCGCCTGACGCAGCACCCGCACGCCGCTCCTGGCGAGCCCGCTGCGGCCGCTGGCATTCAGCACCTCCACGGTCACGCGGCGGCCGCTCTCGCCCGGCACGCGCAGCGTCCCCGCACCGGCGCCGCCACCGCCGCAACCCGCGACACCCACCACCAGCGCGCTCAGCGCGAGACGAGCGAGTTCCAGAACTCCACCGTTTCCCGCGGTAGGGGCCACCCGGCGCCCAGTGCCCGAGTGATCCGCCGCCTGGCCACCTCGATCAACACGGCGTCGCGCTCACGCGGAGCGCGGGCTGCGAGCGCGGCCCGCTCCGGGCGATCGAATTCCCGGCCCGGCTCGAGGTAGTCGGCAAGGTAGAGCATCCGACCGACGTCGTCCCAGCGCGCGGAGCCGAGCGAGTGGTAGCGCACGGCGTCGAGCACGCCCGGGTCCGTCTCGCCGTCCCGCGCCGCGCGATCCGCGGCCATCGGTCCATGTGCCAGCTCGTCCGCCGCTGTGGCATCGCGCAGGGCATCGTGCAGCCAAGCCGCCCGCAGCCACCGCTCCCGCTCCGCCGGGGCGACGTGCAGCGCCTGCGCCCAGTCACCCACGAGCTGCGCGACGCGCTCGATGTGCGCCCGGCGCTCCGGGGTGACGACGGCCCAATCAGGCAGGGTCACGCGTCCCGCGGATCTCACGCACCCCGCACCGACACGTCGTTTGCCACGCCTTCCCCGAGCACCACATTGTCGATCAGCCGCGTCGGCCCGACCCGCGCCGCGATGACGACGACGCTGCGGGCATCGGCTTGCTTCACGGGTTGCAGCGTCTCGCTCACGACGGCCAGATACTCGGGAGTCACACCGGGCGTCTTGAGCACCTCCAGGCCGCGGCGCTCGAGCACGGCGGGGTTCGCCTCCCCGCCGCGCCACGCCTGCTCGACGGCGCGCAGCGCGCGCGACAAGGCGAGCGCGGCGCGGCGCTGGTCGGGGTCGAGATAGGCGTTGCGTGAAGAGAGCGCGAGGCCGTCGAGCTCCCGCACCGTGGGTGCGACGTCGATCTCCACGGGGAAATCCAGGTCCTGCACCATCTGCCGCACGAGCAGCGCCTGCTGATAATCCTTGCGGCCGAACACGGCGAGGTCGGGCTCGACGATGTGGAACAGCTTCGCCACCACGGTGAGCACGCCCGCAAAGTGGCCGGGCCGCGCCGCACCCTCGAACGTCTCCCCCAGCGGGCCCGGTGAGACGCGCACGAGCGGCTCGGCGGCATACATCGCGGCGGTGTCGGGCGCAAACAGGCAGTCCACCTCGCGCTGGGCGGCGAGGCCACGGTCGCGCGCGAGATTGCGCGGGTAGCGCGCGAAATCCTCCTGCGGGCCGAATTGCAGCGGATTGACGAAGAGGCTCAGCACCACCCGATCGCCACGATCCCTCGCGCGGTCCACCAGGCGCAGGTGGCCCTCGTGGAGCGAGCCCATCGTGGGGACGACCCCGATGCGGCGGCCCTTCGCGCGCTCGGCGCGCGACCAGGCCCTCATCTCCGGCAGCTTGGTGATCTCGTGCATGGGCCGGGCTACGCGACCGCGGCGCATGCGTGCGCTGCCCGGGGACGCGGGGTCACTTCGCGAACGAATGCTCCGGACCGGGATACCGCCCCTCGCGCACTTCGGCGGCGAACAGGCGCACGGCCTCGCGCACGTCCTCGGCCAGCGCCGCGTAACGCTTGACGAACTTGGCGGCGAATTTGTCGTTGAGACCCAGCATGTCGTGCAGCACGAGCACTTGGCCGTCGCACGCCGGGCCCGCACCGATGCCGATCGTCGGAATCGTGAGCGATTTGGTGATCTGCGACGCGAGTGGCGCCGGCACGAGCTCCAGCACGATCGCGAACGCGCCTGCATCCTCGAGCGCCTTGGCGTCCTCCTTGAGCCGCTCGGCGGTCTTCTCGTCCCGTCCCTGCACCCGATACCCGCCCAGCGCGTGCACCGACTGCGGGGTGAGGCCGAGATGGCCCATCACGGGGATGCCCACGTCCACGAGCGCCCGCACCGTCTGGGCCATCGGCTTCCCGCCCTCCAGCTTGACGGCGTGACACCCGGTCTCCGCCATCACCCGGCCGGCGTTCTTGATCGCCTCCTCCCTCGAGATCTGGTAGCTGAGGAACGGCAGGTCGCAGACGACGAGCGCGCGGCTGGTCCCGCGCCGCACGATCCTCGT
>QHUR01000188.1 GCA_003221995.1 Gemmatimonadota bacterium
CGGCGGCGGTCGCGCTGACGCTGCGCTACCTCGCGCCGCGCGACGCCAAGGAGGCGCTGCTCGTGGGCGCGGGTGCCCTCGCCCGCATCACGGCGCGGGCCATGGTGGCGGAGCTGCCGCTGCAGCAGCTCACGGTGTGGAACCGCACCGCGGAGCGGGCCGAAGCGCTCGCCCGCGACGTCTCCGCGCTCGTCCCCACGCGGGTCGCGCCGGCGCTCGAGCCGGCGGTGCGCCGGCACCGGGTCGTCGTGACCGCGACGGCGAGCACGACGCCGCTCATCAAGGCCGCGTGGGTCCGGGCCGGCACGCACGTCACGTCGGTCGGCACGGGGAGCCCGGAGAAAGCGGAGCTCGAGCCGGCCCTCCTCGCCAAGGCCGACAAGCTCGTCGCCGACCGGCTGGTGCAGACCGAGCGCTACGGCAACCTGCATCACGCGCTCGCGGCCAAGGCGATGACGCCCCAGCAGGTGTACGGCGAGCTGGGAGACCTCGCCGCCGGGCGGCTCGCCGGCCGGGAAACGGCGAGCGAGATTACCGTCGCCGATCTGACGGGCGTCGGCGTGCAGGACGCCGCCGTGGCGGAGGCCCTGGTGGAGGCTTTGGGGTTATGAAAGCGCGCCGCTATCGCCTCGTCGACTTCCTCGGGTTCACGCCCCTGAGCCACCGTCCGCCGCTGCCCAAGCGCTGGTGGGTGTACTGTGGCGTGGCGTTCCTCGCGCCCAGCCTAGTGTTGCAGCTCGTCCCGGCGACGGAGGTTCCCTACCGCGACCTCGTCTGGCTGCTCACGCTCGTCCCCGCCTACCTCTTGTCGCTGCACTACGGCCTGCGCGGAGCGGTCGCCGGCCTCGCGATGGGCACGGTGCTGTTCACCTCGATCCAGTTCCTCGTGGCCCTGAACCTCGAGCCGGAAGACTGGCGCATCACGGTGCCGATCTACGTCTCGTACGGCGTGATCGCGATCTCGGTCGGCTGGCTCTCCGAGCAGCTGCACCTGTTCTACGCCCGGGCGATCCAGGGGGAGCGCGTGGCGGTGATCAGCCAGGTCGCCCTGACGATGCGGCACGAAGTGAACAACGCGCTCGCGACGATCCTGGCCGAGGGGGAGCTGCTCGAAGCCGACGCGGTGCTGACGCATCCCGAGGACAAGGAGTCGCTGCAGAGCATCCTGCGCATGACCCGGCGCATCCGGGACAGCATGGACAAGCTGGTGCACCTCTCGGCCGCGCCGACCACGGAGTACGCGGAGGGGGTGGCGATGATCGACCTGACGAAGTTGAAGACCGGGGGTGGGAAGCGGGGAGCGGGGAGCGGTAGCTGACGGCTCAGCGCAGCGCCAGGTGCAGCACCACGTAGGAGAGCCCCGCGATGCCCGCCGCGGCGGGGATTGTCAGGACCCACGCCCACACGATCTGCCCCGCCACACCCCACCGCACCGCCGACAGCCGCTGGGCCGCGCCCACGCCGGCGATCGCGCCTGTGATGGTGTGGGTGGTGCTGACGGGAATGCCGAAGTGGGAGGCGAGGAACAGCGTGATCGCGCCGCTCGTCTCCGCGCAGAAGCCGCCGAACGGGGTCAGCTTGGTGATCCGCTGGCCCATCGTCCGGACGATGCGCCACCCCCCCGCCATGGTGCCGAGCCCGATCGCCGCGTGCGCCGAGAGGATCACCCAGATGGGGATGTGGTCGGCGTTGGGCAGGTGGAACGCCTGGACCGGGAATGCGACGAACAGCGCCGAGCTCGAGGCCAGGAGGGCGACGATGATCCCCATCGTCTTCTGGGCGTCGTTGGTGCCGTGTCCCAGCGAGTACAGCGCGGCGGACACGAGCTGCAGCACCCGGAACGCCCGGTCGACCCGGCGGGGCAAGGAGCGGCGTAGCACCCAGGACAAGAGGACCGTCAACCCGAGGGCGAGGGTCAGCCCGAGGAGCGGCGCGACGACGATGAAGATCAGCGTCTTGACCCATCCCGAGGCGAGGATGGCGGCGAACCCCGCCTTCGCGACGGCCGCTCCCGCGTAGCCGCCGAGCAGCGCGTGGGACGACGAGGTCGGCAGGCCCCACCACCACGTCAACAGGTCCCAGATGATCGCGCCGAGCAGCCCGCCGAGGATGACCGTGGGCTCCACGACGCTGAGGTCGATCATCCCCTTGCCGATCGTCTTCGCGATCGCCGTCCCGAACACGAAGGCGGCGACGAAGTTCCAGAACGCCGCCCAGAAGACGGCGGCGAAGGGGGAGAGCACGCGGGTCGAGACGACCGTGGCGATCGAGTTGGCCGCGTCGTGGAAGCCGTTGATGAAATCGAAGGCGAGCGCGACCAGGACGATCGCGAGGACGAACCAGACGGAGCCCGCCATCAGGCGTGTTTGAGTGTGATGGACTCCAGCACGTTGGCCACGTCTTCGCCCTGATCCAGCGTCTGCTCGAGGTTGTCGTAGATCTCCTTCCACTTGATGACCTCGAGCGCGTCGCGCTCCTTCTCGAACAACTGGCCCAACGCCTCGTGGTAGATCGCGTCCCCCTCTTCCTCGAGCTGCTTCGCCTCGACGCAGAACCGCATCACGTCGTCGCCCTTCTTGAGGCGGCTCACGCCTTCGGCCAGCACGGCCACCATGCGCTGGATCACCTCCGCGAGCTGCTTCACGCCCGGGGGGGCGAGGCCGAGCCGGAAGATCTGGGCGCGGCGCGCGGTGCCGTCGATCGCGTCCATCACGTCGTCCAGGTCGGAGGCGAGCTGGTGGATGTCCTCGCGGTCGAGCGGCGTGATGAAGGTCCGGTCGAGTCGGTTCACCACCTCGTGGGTGACCTGATCGGCCTCATGCTCGAGGCGCTTGATCGCCTCGACATGCGGGGTGCGGCGCTCCGGGGGCTCGGCGAACAGGTCGCGCAGATGCTGCGCCGCTTCCTTGTTGCGGGTCGCGACCGCGACAAACAGATCGAAGAACTCTTCGTCTCTCGGTAACAGGCGCACGCGCGTCTCCGGGGACGGTCGGCACAAAACATAGCGGCCCCCGACGGGAGTCACTAGGTTACCATCACCGCATGGCCACGACCCAGCAGCCACAGGCCGAGTTCGTCAAGGCGATTTCCCGGCTCGACGCCACGGCGCTCGTCGTGGGCTCGATGATCGGGTCGGGCATCTTCATCGTCTCGGCCCAGATCCTCCGCGACGTCCACGCCCCCGGCCTGCTGCTGCTCGTGTGGGGACTCTCGGGCCTGGTGACGCTGATGGGGGCGCTCGCCTACGGCGAGCTCGCGGCGATGTTCCCGAACGCGGGCGGCCAGTACGTGTACCTGCGCGAGGGGATCTCGCCGCTGTTCGGCTACCTGTACGGCTGGACGCTGTTCGTGGTGATCCAGACCGGCACGATCGCCGCCGTGGCCGTGGCGTTCGCACGCTTCACCGCCGTGCTCTTCCCCGCGCTCTCTCCCGACGTGTTCCTGGGCGGCACGATCGTCTTCCCGCAGCCGATCGGCGCGATCACGGTGGGGCTCTCGCCGCAGCGGATCCTCGCCATCGCCTCGATCGCCGTGCTGACCTGGATCAACGTACGCGGCGTGAAGACCGCGGCGTTCATCCAGACGTCGCTCACGGCGATCAAGACGGCCGCGCTCGCCGGTCTGATCCTGCTCGGCCTCACCGTGGGGCGCAACGCCGCCGCCGTCGCCGCCAACTTCGGCGGCCGCTTCTGGCCCGCGGGCGGCATCACCGCCGCCCTGTGGCCCGTGATCGGCGCGGCGATGGTGGGCTCGCTCTTCGCCATGGACGCGTGGAACAACGTCGGGTTCGCCGGCAGCGAGCTCAAGGACGCGAAGCGCGACCTGCCGTTCGCAATGGCGGTGGGGGTGCTGACCGTGACCGCGCTGTATCTGCTCGCCAACGTGGCCTACCTGAACGTGCTCCCCGCCGGCGCGATCGCCACCGCTCCGCAGGACCGCGTCGGCACCGCCGCGCTCGAGGCGATCCTCGGCAACGCGGGGCTGTACGTCATGGCGGTCGCGATCATGATCTCGACCTTCGGCTGCAACAACGGCCTCATCCTGTCGGGCGCGAGGGTGTACTACGCGATGGCACGGGATGACCTGTTCTTCCGGTCCGCCGGCCTGCTGCACCCCAGCTACAAGACCCCGGCCGTCGCGCTCATCGTGCAGGCCGTGTGGACGAGCGTGCTGTGTCTCTCGGGGACCTACAGCCAGCTGCTCGAGTTCGTGATCTTCGCGGCGCTGGTGTTCTACTTGATCACGGCGGTCGGTCTGTTCGCGCTGCGCGTGCGGCGACCCGACCTGCCCCGACCCGTCAGGGCGATCGGCTATCCCTGGCTCCCGGCGCTATACGTCGCCGCCACGGGGCTGATCGCGCTCGCGCTGCTCGTCGAGAAGACGACCTACAGCGGGCTCGGGCTCTTGTGCGTCCTGATCGGCGTGCCCGTGTATTTCGGGTGGCGGGCCATGGTCAGACGCGCGGCGTGAACCGCGGGTATTCCCCCAGCACCTTCACCTCCGCCCCCTGCCGCTCGAGCGCCAAGCGCACGTCCTGCATCGCGGGCTCGGCGGCGCGCGCCTCCACGTCCAGATAGAAGAGATACTGCCACGGCGTCGTCCGGTCGGGACGGCTCTCGAGCTTCGTGAGGTTGAGGCCGGCGTCCGCGAACGGAGCGAGCGCGCGCGCCAACGTCCCGGGGCGATGGGGGAGCTTCAAGCGGAGCGTGGTTTTCGCCGCCACGCCCGGCGCGAGCGAAACCGGCTCCCGCGCCACGAGCAGAAACCGGGTCTGGTTGTGCGGCTCGTCCTCGATCCGCTCGGCCGCGACCGCGAGTCCGTAGCGCCGCCCCGCCAGCGCGCCGGCGACCGCGCCGAGCGCCGGATCGCGGCACCGCGCCACCTCGGCCGCCGCCCCGGCCGTGTCGTAGAACGCCACTATTTCCACGCCCGCGAGTCCCCGCAGAAACCGCTCGCACTGCGCCAGCGCCACGGGATGCGAGATCACCCGGCGCAGCCCGGCGGTCGGCGCGCCGGGCAGGGCCAGGAGACAGTGATGCACGGCGCTCACCACCTCGGCCACCACCGCGAGCCCCGACTCCGCGATCAGGTCGAAGTTCGTGGCCACGGATCCGACCAGCGAGTTCTCGATCGGCAGCAGTCCGTACTCGGCGCGGCGTGCCAGCACCGCCTCCGCCACGTCGCGAAACTCCCGCTGCGGCTGGGACGCGGCATCGGGGTGCAGCAGATAGAGCGCCTCCTCGCTGTAGGCGCCGGGCTCCCCTTGAAATGCTATCCGCTTGTCGGACATTGCATTATGGTAACTAAGAGAGGTCCTTGCCGGGAACCAGCTTCGGGATATATTCGGGTTACGACCGGCTCGCCCAGCATGCGACCAATCTTGCCTGTTCCGGACCCTTCCCCCTTAGGGCTTCCCGCGTCCCGGCCCTGCCCCGACTGCGGCGCCACGCTGCTCCGCCAATCGGGGTGCCTCGTGTGCCGCGAGTGCGGATGGTCGCGGTGCGCGTGACGAGCGCTCTCCCGGTTCTCGACGAGCGGCTGCGCGGCACGAAGTTCGTGGCGCTCGGCACGAGCTCGATCCTCAACTCCCCCGCGCAGACCGGGATGGATTTCTGGTCGCTCAATCCCTACGTCGGCTGTGAGTTCGGGTGCAGCTACTGCTACGCCCGCTACGCCCATCGCTACGTC
>QHUR01000189.1 GCA_003221995.1 Gemmatimonadota bacterium
GACGGGGAGCGCCTCGCGCAGCGCCCGCAGCTCTTCGAACGTGGCGCCGAGCGCCGTGCCCGCGCCGGCCGTGCCCTCGATCAGGACCCCCACCTCGCCCGGGACGGCGGCGAGGCATTCGGCGTAGCCGTGGGCGTTGCGGTCGACGCCCGCCGCGCGGTCGTCGATGTAGTTGCCCGGGTGTGACACCACCCACGGGATCCCGAGTGCGCGGCAGCGCATCAGCTCCGCGACGAAGCTACGGATGCTGCGCGCGCGCAGCCGCGGGTCGGGTGAGGCGAGGTTGATGAGGTAGCTGTCGTGCGCCACCACGACCTCGGGCCGGATCGCGGCGCGCGCGAGCGCAGTCCGAAAGCGCGCCACCTCGTCCGCGCCGTGCACCGGCTCGCGCCACTGGTTCGGCGTCTTCGTGAACAGCTGCAGCGCGCTGGCGCCGATCTCGCGCGCGCGGGGCGGGGCGGTCGCGACCCCGCCCTCCGTCGAGACGTGCGCGCCGAGGTAGTCGTCGGTCACCGCCACTCCGGCTCCTCCGTGAACGCGAGGCGCGAGATCAGCGGCACGAACCGCACGCCGCCGGCCCGCCGCTCCCGCGGCGTCCCATCGGAGCCCCGTTCCCATATGACCAGCTCCTGGCTGGCGAGGTCACCGATCGGGATGACGAGCCGCCCCCCCCCTCCCGGCGCCACCTGGTCCGCGAGCGGCTGGGGTACGTGCGGGGCGGCGGCGGTGACGAGGATGCCCTGGAACGGCGCGGCCTCCGGCCATCCCGCGGCGCCGTCTCCCAGCCGCGTCTCGATGCCGGTGAGCCCCAGCCGACGAAACCGCTCTTCCGCCTCGACCAGGAGGTCCGGCAGCCGCTCGATGGTGTAGACGCGCGCGCCGAGGTGCGCCAACACCGCGGCCTGGTAGCCGGATCCGGTGCCGATCTCGAGGACCTTGTCGCCGCGCCGCGGGGCCAGGCACTCGGTCATGAGCGCGACGATGTAGGGCTGCGAGATCGTCTGGCCGCTGCCGATGGGCAGCGGGGCGTCGTCGTAGGCGTCGCCCGCGAGGTGCGGTGGCACGAACCACTCGCGCGGCACCCACGCCATGGCGGCGAGCAGTCGGCGCTGCCTGATGCCGCGATCCACGAGCTGGCGCGCGACCATACGCCGCCGCTGACGCCGCGTCTGCTGCGCGGGCGGGCTCATGCGCGCGCGCTCCGTGCTTGCCGTGCCATCTACTGAACTATACCTTGACTCGCCTCTACACGCGGGCCACAGCCTTGCCGGAGCCCCAATCCCGGATCCTCCTCGTGGGCGATCCCGCCGCCCGACCCGACGGGTTGGAGCGGTTTCTGGTGCGCGGGGGCTTTCAGGTGACGGAAGCGCCGTACCCACCCACTGGGCCCGACCGCCCCGACGCCTCCCCCCCGGATCTCCTCATCTTCTCAGTCGATGGCCGCGACGCCGGGCTGGGGGGAGCGGTACGGGAGCTCGCGACGTCCCTGCGCTACGCCGGGGCGCCGCTCGTGGTGCTGGTCGCGGAGGGCGGCCCGGACCCCGTGACCGAAGCCCTCCAGGCCGGGGCGCAGGACGCGATGGCCAGTCCCGTCCACTTCGGGGAGCTGCGCGCCCGCATCGAGGCCGACCTGCGCATCCGCCGCGATCTCGAGGAGGCTCGCGAGGCGCTGCGCACCCGCGATCTCTTGTTCGACATCTTTCAGGAGGTCGCCGCGGCGCTGCGCGCGGACGAGATCTTCCAGACGCTGGTGCGCCGCGTCGGCCAGGCGTTCGGGCTGACGCACTGCTCCTTCGTGCTCACGGCTCCCGGTCAAGAGAGGGGGCGCGTGGTCGCGGTGTACGAGAACCCCTCCATCCGCGACCTGCGAGTGGACCTGGAGCGGTATCCCGAGATCCAGGAGGCGATCCGCACCGAGCGCCCGGTGGTGATCCACGACGTGCACGAGCACCCGCTGTTCGAGACGATTCGCAAGCGCTGGCTGCAGCAGCAGCTCGAGGTGAACGTGCAATCCGCCGTGGCGCTTCCCGTGTTCGTCCAGGGGCGCGCCGCCGGGGTGTTCTTCCTGCGGACCGTGCAGGGCGATCCGCGGCTCCGGCCGCAGGACGTGTCGTTCGCGAACACGATCGCGCAAGCGGCGGCGCGCGTGCTCGAGAACGAGGAACGGCGGTCGGCCATCTACCGTCGCCAGATCAGCGCCGGCGTCACCGATGCGCTCACGGGGTGCGCCAGCCTCGATTCCCTCGACCGCCGGCTGCGGGACGAGTTCGAGCGTGCCCGCCGCTACTCACTGCGCTTCGCGCTCGTGCTGCTCGATATCGACCGGCTGCGGGAGGTCAACGAGCGGCTCGGGCAGGCCGCGGGGGATCGCGTGCTCGCGGAGTTCGGGGCGGTGATGCAGCGCGAGATCCGCGCGCCCGACTTCGTAGCGCGCTACGGCGGTGACGAGTTCGCGCTCATCCTGCCCGAGACGGATGGCGAAGGCGGCCGCCGCTTCGTGGATCGGCTGCGCCAGGTCGTGAACCGCCACGCGTTCCCCGACCTCGGCCCGGGCCAGGTGCCGGCCATGTCCGCCGGCGTGGTCGCATTCCCGCACAGCGAGGCGCTGCGCCCCGAGGACCTGTTCGCGCTGGCGGAGGCGGCGCTGGACAAGGGGAAGAAGGACGCGCCGGATCGCATCGGGGTAGCGGGGCCGTGAGGGCGGCGCTCTCAGCGGTGCGTCTTCAGCCAGTTGACCGGGTCGAGCGCGATGCCTCCCTGGCCCCGGATTTCGAAGTGGAGGTGCGACCCCTGATCGCTCGCGGCGCCGCCGACGTGTCCGATCACCTGACCGCGGGCGACCCGCTCGCCTTTGGTGACGGCGGCGTCGCCGAGGTAGCCGTAGAACGTGTAGTAGCCCCCGCCGTGGTTCAGTAGGACCGACGTGAGGTAGCTGCCGAGCGGGCCGGCGAGGCTGACGCTGCCGGCGGCGACCGCGCGCACGGCTGTGCCGGCCGGCGCCGCGATCCCGATGCCGTGCCAGGGGATGCGGGTGTTGTTCGGGCCGGCCGCGGTGCCGAACTGGTACAGGATCTTGCCGTCCACCGGCCAGTCGAGCTGGCCCAGGTCGGCGGTCGTGATCGTAGCGGCCGCGGTCGCGGCGCCCCGGGCCTCCGCCTCGCGGCGCGCCCGCTCGAGCGCGGCGATGCGGTCGTTGAGGCTGCGCTCGTCCCGCTCGAGGGCGGAGAGCCGCTGCTCCGCCTCGCGCGCGCTGCGTCGCGTCTCGACGAGCGAAGCCTGCCGCGCGTGCTCCAGGCCCACGTAGCGCTGCAGCTCGTCGCCCCGCTCGCTGCGGCGCCGCCCCAGCGCGTCGCGCGCGTCGAGCAGCGACTGGCGTTCGCGTGCGATGCGGTTGCGCAGCTTCGTCATGTCGTTCGCGAGCAGCCGGTCCTGGCGGCTCACCAGGTAGAGGTACTTGTAGCGGGACAACAGGTCGCCGAAGCTCTCGGCGGCGAACAGCACCTGGTAGGCGTACAGCGGCCCG
This sequence comes from Gemmatimonadota bacterium, assembly GCA_003221995.1. GTDB lineage: Bacteria > Gemmatimonadota > Gemmatimonadetes > Gemmatimonadales > GWC2-71-9 > AG29. The sequence continues at coordinate 3,524 of QHUR01000189.1, forward strand.
CGCTTGTAGATGTCCACGAGACGCCGCTCCAGCACGGCCTGCTTCTCGACCAGCGCGTCCTCGGCGAGCAGCAGGTCCACGGTGATGCGATCGATCTGACTCGTGAGCCCGTTGATCTGACGGTCCAGCTCGTTGACGATGCGGTTGGTCGTTTCCTTCTGGCGCTCGATGTTGTAGAGCTCGTCGGTGAGCGAGTGCGCCTGCGTGCGCAGCCGCTCGAGCTCCTGCTCCACCTCCGAGCGCTCACGCCGGATGTCTTCCAGCCGCCGCTGGTTGTCGCGCAGCTGCTGGTCGAAGGGTGGGGGACGTTGGGCGGGAAGGGGGAAAGGGGAAAGGGGAATGGTGGCCGCCGCGACGAGGAGAGCGCCCATGATCAACACCCTTCCCCTTTCCCCATTCCCCTTTCCCCGATTCATACCCGTCGAAGGTGCCGACCCACGCTGGTCGCGCTCCCGACCAGCCCGATCAGCGTCCCGAAGACGACGACCGCCGCCGCCTGCTCGCGGGTGAAGAACGCCGCCTGGATGAGCCAGCGGTTGATCAGCACGTACGCCCCCTAGGACAGCCTGATCGCGACGCCG
>QHUR01000088.1 GCA_003221995.1 Gemmatimonadota bacterium
GGGGGGGCGGGCTCGGCGGCGAGGGCAACGAGGTCGCAGACTTCGTCGACGAGGGCGCGGAGCGCGTCGCCGGTGGCGTGCGTCGCCTGCGCGCGCAGCTCCTGCGCGCGCTGGAGGGCGCGCTCGCCGCGATACAGCAGGGTGCGGATGTCCACGATCGAAGAGTCGACCGGGCGCCCCGTGTCGAGCGACGGCGCGCGCGGTGCCGTCCGGGCAACGATCTCCTCGAGCGACGCCGGGCCGACCCCCGCGCGCGTCAGCCGCTGGTAGACGGCCCACGACCCGACGAGGTCGGGCGTCTCGGGTACCGCCTCGTCGGCCGCCGCAAGCGGGGGCGACGCCGTGGCGGCAGCCGGGCGCGGGCCCGTCGGCGTGGGGCTCGGCAGCGGACCCGCTCCCGGCCCGCCCAGCGCGTGCAGCGCTTCGGTGAGGCCGTCCAGCTCGGCGGCGAGCGCCGCCTCGTCGCCCGCGCTTGAGCGCGTCAGCAGGTCGCCGGCGCGCCGCAGCACGCCGGCGAACTCGGCGGCGCGACGCACGGCGACGCCGCTCGACACGGCCTCGCGCGCCGCCGCCGCGAACTGCGCGACACGCTCGGGAAGCGCCCCGCCGCCCGCCTGCGCCAGCGCCCGGAACGTGCCCGCCAGCGTATGGGCGCGGAGCTCCCGCTGCGTGGGGCTGGGGGCACGCTCCAGCGAGTCCGCCGCCTGGCGCAGGTGCTCGCCGTGGCTCACGAGCTCCAACCGTCCCAGGGTCGCGGGCCGCGCTGCAGGGACGCCCTGCTTCACCACGTGCGGACCCGCGTCCTCGTAGTACAAGGACGTGACGGGCACGACGTCGGGCTCGCTCTCCAGGAACTGCACGAGCAGGGCCGCGAAGCTCCGGAACTCCGGGCCTTCGGGATCGGGCCGCCCCCGCTCGGCGACCTCGCGGGCGCTCTTCGCGATCGCGCTCGCCGCGCCCTGGAACAGGTCGCCCACGCTCGCGGGCGGCGCGAAGCCCGGGCGGGTCAGCTCGGCGATGGCGCGCTCGATCCCTTCCAGCAGGTCGGGGAGGGGCGGGAGATCGCTCAGCGCTGCGAGGCCGCGCAGCCCCTGAAGCGCGCGCAGCACGTGTTGCAGCGGGTCGTGCGCCAGCGGGTTCGCGCGCAGCGCCTGCGCCGCGCGGTCCAGTGCGCTCGCGATGGCCGCGCCTTCGCGCGCCACGAACGCGCGGGCGCCGGCGTCGAGGCCGAGGGCTTCGGCCGCTCGGACCTGGGCGGAAGGGCGGCCCGCGAGCTGGTCCAGTTGCGCGGCCAGCGCCTCCGCCTTCGCGCTGTCGGCCTCGCTCCAGTTCGCCGCGCGGCGCACGAAGATCTTGAGGTCGTCGATCGCGCGCACGGCGAGCTGCTGCGTGTGGGCGTCCCAGGGACGGCGGCCCTCGCGCAGCGCGCGCGCCAGCGACTCGACGCCCGCGGCCGCCTTGGCGGTCGCCTGCTGGTTCGCCATCAAGGCACTGCCGCGCAGCGCCCGCGCCAGCCGCACGAACTCGTCTGCCCTGGGCGTCTCGCTCTGCTGGAGCAGCGAGTCCAGCCGCTCGAGATACTCCCCTGCCTCGAGGGCGAAGAAGTCGGACATGCCGAGGGGTTTGCCTGGGGGCGTCATGGCGGAAACAAGCTAAGAAGACTTCCCGGCCTCGTCCACAAGTCGCCGCATGCGCCGCACCGCCTCCTCCATCCCCCAGAAGACGGCATTGCTCACGATCGAGTGCCCGATGTTTAGCTCCTCGATCTCGGGGATCGCGGCGACGGGCTGGACGTTCTGGTACGTGAGGCCGTGCCCGGCATGCACGGCGAGGCCGAGGGCGCGCGCCTGCCGGGCGGCGCGCCGCAGGGCCTCGAGCGCCGCGTCGCTCCGCCTCCAGGTGTGGGCGTAGCGGCCCGTGTGCAGCTCGATCGCCGCGACGCCGAGCGCGGCGGCCCGCTCGATCGTGCGCGGCTCGGGACCGATGAACAGGCTGACGCGGACGCCGGCGCCGGCGAGGCGTCGGACCGCGTCCGCGAGCTTGCGGTCGCCCGGCCGCAGCGCGAGCCCGCCCTCGGTGGTGATCTCCTGGCGCCGCTCCGGCACGAGCGTCGCCTGGAAGGGGCGGAGGCGACAGGCGAGCCGCAGGATCTCCGCGCTCGCGCCCAGCTCGAGATTCAGCACCGTGCGCACGCGCTGGCGCAGCGCGCGCACGTCCGCGTCCTGAATGTGACGGCGGTCCTCGCGCAGATGCACGGTGATGCCGTCCGCGCCGCCGCGCTCCGCCGCCTCGGCGGCGCGCACCGGGTCGGGCTCGTCGGTCTTGCGCGCCTCGCGCAGCGTCGCGACGTGATCGATGTTGACGTAGAGCCGCATGCCCTCTTACCTTCGGTTCACTCCGTTCACCTCAGGTGCCGCCGTGAGACGACGACTCACCGTGCTGTGCGCGCTCGCCGGACTCGCCTGCGGTGGAGCCCCGGGTCCCCAGTCGGTCTCGCCGCAGTCGATGAACCAGACGCTCGACCAGTTCTTCGCCGCCGTGAAGGCCAACGACCTGCAGCGCATGGGTGCCCTGTGGGGCACGGAGCGCGGCCCCGCCAACGACTGGATGAAGTCCGACGAGCTGCGCCAGCGGCTGAGCGTCATCCAGCGCTACCTCGCGCACGTGGGCTACCGCGTCATCGAGGGCCCGCTGGTCGTCCCCGGCAACTCGAACCAGCGCTCCTTCCGGGTCGAGCTGCAGCGCGCGACCGGATGCAACTTCGTGTTCCCGGTGGATCTCGTGCGCGCCAAGAGCGGCAGCTGGCTCGTCAACGATGTGCATCTCGACATCGTCACCAATCCGGCGGGGGCGTGTAAACCCGCGTCGGGAACCGCACCCTAGGGGCCGGCGTTACGATTACTCGGTCAGTTCCAGCAGGATGCCGGCCGTGGCCTTGGGGTGAAGGAAGGCGATGCGCCGGTCGCGGGTACCGCGCCGCGGCACCTCGTCCACCAGGCGGTACCCCGCCGCGCGGCAGCGCTCGAGCGCCCGGTCGAGGTCCGGCACGCGGTAGCAGATGTGGTGGATCCCCGGCCCCCGTTTCGCGAGGAATTTCGCGACCGGCCCCGCGGGATCGCGTGGCTCGAGCAGCTCGACGTGGACGTCGCCGAGCGCCAGGCTCACGATGGTGGCGCCGTCGGCGGACTCGGGGGGCCCCGGCATGAGGCCGAGGACGTCGCGATAGAACGCCAGGGCTTGGGCGATGCTGGGCACCGCGATGCCCACGTGGGCGATGCTGGGACGGGCGTCGGCCATATGGCAGTCAACTTAACGGTCAAGCGAGACGGAGTGGAGGGTTTCATGGCAGCAGGACATCCCGCGGCGGTCAGTGACGCCACGTTCGCACAGGAAGTGGAGCAGCACCGGGGGCTCGCGATCGTGGACTTCTGGGCCACCTGGTGCGGCCCCTGCCACATGGTGGCGCCGATTCTGGAGCAGCTCGCCGGCGAATACAACGGCAAGGTGAAGGTCGTCAAGTTGGACGTGGATGCGAACCAACAGACCGCCATGCGCTTCAACGTGCGGTCGATTCCGAGTATTCTATTCTTCAAGGACGGGCGCCACGTGGACACGCTGGTGGGCGCCTATCCGAAGCCGGCGTTCGTGCAGAAGATCCAACAGCATCTGGCGTAGCATCCTCCCCGGAGGACCATGCGCGCGAGCACCGCTCGCCTGATGAATTCGCCGGTTCGCCTCGCGGATCTGACGTTCCCGCAGGTGAACCGGCTGGTGCATCGGACCCGCCTGGCCTTCATCCACCTCGACAACCTCCTGGCCTTCGCCAAGCGGGACCGCGACGGCCGGGTGGACGGCTACATCACGGCCTACCTCCCGGAGGAGTGCCTGCTGCTGTTCTTCCGCAAGGGCGAAGCCGTGAACGCGGCCTCGCTGCACACCACGGGGCGGAACGTTGTCACGATCACGGAGGCGCTGAAGCGCATGCGCGGCGAAGTGGAGCGGGGCGAGCTGGTGTACGCCGCCGCGCCGATGGAGCAGCTCGCCTGGATGTACCAGTCGTGCGCCGCGCCCATCCAGAGCCGCGTCGTGGACCCGGAGCAGCCGGGCGCCTTCTTCCCCGCGCTGCAGCACGAGCAGGCGAGCGGCGTGCTCGAGCTGATCTCGAACGGCCGCGTCTCCTACCTGCGGTTCGAGAACGGGCGCTTCGCGAACGGCTACTTCTGCGACCGGCCGGACGCACTGCCGGTCGGGAAGTACATCGAATCGCAGTTCGCCCACACGCCCGAAGGCGCCGCCCCGGCGGTGGCGGCGTGTCTGTTTCCGCCCGCCCCCGAGCTGCCCGCGCAAGCTCCCAACGCGCTGATCAACACTTACCGCGAGCTGTACTGGCGCATCGTGGACGAGGTGGACAAGGAGTTTCCGGGGGAGGCGAAGCGGCGCGCCTCGCGCGTGTGCGCGGGGATCGTCGGGATGCACAAGGCGTTGTCGCTGCTCTCCGTGCCGCGCGGTGCCGACACGCCGGACGCCGTGGTGCAGCCCGACGAGCTGTCGAGCGCGCTCACCGACTGGTCGCTGCAGCTGCTCGAGGGGGTGGAGGTCGTAATGCCGGGCACGGCGCCCAAGATCCTGCGCGAGGCCACCAAGGAGCATCGCTACGTGTTGCAGGCGGCCGGCTTCTACACGCGGCTGCCCTGGCAGGTGGCGTGGTGAGATGGCCGGCACGCTCTACGTCGTGGCGACGCCACTCGGCAACCTGGAGGACCTCTCGCCGCGTGCGGCCGAGACCCTGCGCGGCGTCGCGGCGGTAGCCGCGGAAGACACCCGCCACACGAAGACCCTGCTCGCGCACGTCGGCTCCAGCGCCGACCTGCTGAGCGTCCACGCGCATTCCTCAGCGGCCGCCCTGCGGCGCGTCCTCCACCTGCTTGGCGCCGGCAAGGACGTCGCGCTCGTCACCGACGCGGGCACTCCCTCCGTGAGCGACCCCGGCGCGGAGCTCGTCGCCGCGGCGCGCGCGCGGGACGTCCCCGTCGTCACGGTCCCGGGCCCCACCGCCGTCGCCGCCGCCCTCTCCGTCTCGGGCCTCGCGGCGGACCGCTACCTGTTCCTCGGCTTCCTGCCCCGGAAGGGCGGCGAGCGCCGCCGCCTGCTCGACCTCGTGGCGGAGAGCGAGTGGACGACGGTGCTGTTCGAGGCGCCGCTGCGCGTGGCGGACCTGCTGAGCGATCTCGCGGCCACGTGCGGGCAGGAGCGCCGCGCCGCCGTGGCGCGCGAGCTGACGAAGGTGTTCGAGGAGACGCGCAGCGGGACCCTGGCCGAGCTCGCGGGTTATTACGCCCGAGCCCCGGTGCGCGGCGAGGTGACGGTCGTGGTCGCGGGCGCCGGCCGGCCCGCGCGTGAGGAGCGCCCCCCCGATCCCGAGGAGCGCGCCCGCGCCCTGCTCGCTCAAGGGATGACCCGCAAAGATGTCGCCGACCGCCTCGCGGCCGAGACGGGGATCACGCGGAACACCGCATATCGGCTCGTGAACGAACTGTGAAAACCCTGGCCATCATCCTCGCGACACTCTGGCTGCCGCTCGCCGACGGGCAGGCGGGATGCGAGATGCGGGATGCGGGATGCGTGGACCCACGTGCGCATCTCGCATCTCGCATCCCGCATCCCGCATCCCGACGCGACGGAGCCTCCCTTACGATCGGAAGGCTCCACTACGACGGCGGCGGCGACTGGTACGCCAATCCGTCGAGCCTGCCGAACCTCCTCACCGCGCTGCGCGAGCGCACGGCGCTGCCGGTCGCCGAGCGGGAGCGCGTCGTCACGCTGGCAGGGCCCGAGCTGTGGGACGTCCCTTACATCTATATGACGGGGCACGGCAACGTGCGCTTCTCGGACGAGGAGCTCAAGATCCTGCGCCGCTACCTCGAGCAGGGCGGGTTCCTGCATGCCGACGACAACTACGGCATGGACAAGTCGTTCCGGCGCGAAATCGCGCGCGTGTTCCCCGACCACCCGCTGGTCGAGGTGCCGCTGTCGCATCCCGTGTATCATCTCGTCTACGACTTCCCGCGCGGCATCCCCAAGATCCACGAGCACGACGGCCTGCCGGCCCAGGGGTTCGGCGTCTTTTTGGGTGACCGGCTCGTGGTGTACTATTCCTATCAGTCCGATCTGGGGGACGGCTGGGAGGATCCGGACGTCCACCACGACCCCCCCGAACTGCATGAGGCGGCGCTGCGCATGGGTGTGAACCTCTTCACGTACGCCGTGAGCTCGACCCGGTGACGGAGACGGCGGCCCGGCTGCGGCGGCTGGGGCTGCCGCACGCGCGCGCCCGCGCCGGAGCGATCCTGGTCTCCAGCGCGGGCGTGGCCTTTGCAATCGCGGCGGCGGGAATGATGCTGGCGCCGCGGGTGAGCGTAGTGCTCGCGGCCTGGGCAGCGATCCTCGGCGTGGTGGGGGCGGCGGGGTGGGCGGCGGCACGCGCCGGCGCGGCCGCGGCGCCGCCCGCGCTCGGCCGGCTGGTCGAGCAGGCGGCCGGGACGCGCTCCGGCAGCGTGCAGAGCACGGTCGCGCCGGCCGCGGGCCGTCCCGGAGCGAGCGCCGACCTGTTCGCGCTCGCGGACTGCCGCGCCGCGCGCATCGTCGAGCAGGCGACGCCGCTGGTGCGCCGGGCGCTCACGCGGGAGACGCGCCGCGCGCTCGCCGTCGCCGCGGGGATCGCGCTCGCGGGGGCCGCGCTGTTCGTCGCCGCCTCCCCCGCCACCGGGCGCGCCGCGTTCTGGCATCCGCTGCGCACGCTGCGCGACGCGCGCGCCCCGGTGCGCGTGCTCCTGGACCGCGCCACGGTGCGGCGCGGCGACAGCGTGACGGTGACGATCGAAGCCCCCGCCGCCACCCGCGCGGTGCTGTGGACCCGCGGCCCCGGGGAGCCCTGGCGCGGGGCGGCCGTGGCGCTCGACTCCGCGGGCCGCGCCCTGCGCCGGGTCGGGCCGCTCGAGACCGACCTGTACGTGAAGGCGGCGAGCGGCGCCCGCACCAGCGCCGTGCGGCGCGTGACCGTGGCGCTCCCCGCCTTCGTCGCCGCGCTCGAGCTCACGGCCCGCTATCCCGCCTATCTCGCCCGCGCCGACGAGCCGCTCGTCCCGGGGGCCGACACCGTGCCGATCCCCGCCGGCACCGAGATCCTGACGAGCGGCTCGGCGAGCGTAGCGCTGGCGCGCGCCGCGTGGAGCCATGTAGGCCGAGCTGTGTCACGGCTCGCTGTGGAGGGAGCCCGCTTCTCGGGGCGGCTCCTGCCCGCGGCCTCGGGAACGTGGCGGCTCGACCTGGCGGCGGCGGACGGTGGACCGCTCGAGGGCGCGGCGCCCGAGCTCGAGCTGCGCGTGATTCCCGATTCGGCGCCCGTGGTGCTCGTGCCGGTGCCGGGCCGGGACACGACGCTCCCCCTGTCGCTGCGCCAGCCACTCGTCGTGGATGCGCGCGACGACCACGGTCTGTCGCGGCTCGAGCTCGTGAGCTGGCGGGTGAGCCGCACCGGGAAGACGGGGCAGCCGCTGCGGCAGCCGCTGGACGTGAGCGGTGTGGGAGAGCGCGCCATCGTCCAGGGTGACCTCGACGCGACCGCGCGCGGCCTGCTGCCGGGGGACACGCTGCGGCTGCGCGTGGACGCCTGGGACAACGCGCCCGTGCCGCACCGCGGCCAGAGCGCGGAGTACGCGCTGCGCCTGCCGAGCCTCGAGGAGCTGCGGGCCGCGACCCGCGAGGCGGCGCAGGACGCGGCGGCGGCGGCCGACTCGCTCGCGGCGGAGCAGCGCGCCCTGGGCGAGCGCACGGGCACGCTGGCGCAGGAGCGCTCCCGCGACGCCGCGACGGGCGGCGCGCGGACGCCACCCAGCGGGGGCGCTCAGGCGGGCACCCTGCCGTTCCAGGCGACGGAGCGGGCCGAGGCCCTGGCCCGCGAGCAGGAGGCGCTGCAGCAGCGCGTGCGTGAGCTGGCGCGCGAAGTGGCGGAGATCGCGCGCGCGGCCCATGCCGCGGGGATCGACGACACGGCGTTCCAGGCGCGGCTGCGGGAGGTGCAACAGCTGCTCCAGCGCGCCATCAGCCCCGAGCTGGAACAGCGGCTGCGCGACTTGCAGCGGGCGCTGGCCCGGCTCGACCCGGAGGCGATGCGCCAGGCCCTGCAGCGGCTGGCCGAGGCGCAACAGCAGCTGAGGGCGGAGCTGGAGCGGAGCGGCGAGCTGTTCCGCCGGGCGGCGGTTGAGGGCGCACTGGCATCGCTCGCCGCCGATGCGGAAGAGCTGAAGCAGCGCCAGGCCGAGTGGAACGGCGGGGATGCGCCGCGCGCCGACACGGCCGCGGCGCAAGGAGAGCGCGCCCTCGCGGCGCGGGCGGATTCGCTGGCGCAGGGGATCGCCCAGGCGGCGCAGGACCTGGCCCACGCGACCAACGTCGCTGGCACGGCGCCCGGCGCGCAGCCGCTCGCCAGGTCCCAGGAGGCGGCGGGGCGCGCCCACCGCGCGATGGGGCAGGCCGCCGGCGCCGCGGCGGCGGGCGACCCGCGCGCCGCGGGCACGGCCGGCGCCGAGGCGGAAACCGCACTCGCTGAGATCACCGAAGCGCTGCGCGCACGGCGCGACTCGCTGGTGCAGGCGTGGCGCGAGGAGACGCTCGCCGCGCTCGATCAGGCCCTGTCGGAGACCGCCGCGCTCGCCCGGCGGCAGCAGCAGGTGGCCGAGACGCTGGAGCGCGGGGAGGGCGGTGCCGCCACGCGGTCGCGCCAGGCTTCTGTCGAGGAGGGGACGGCGATGGTGGAGCGTCACATCCGCGAGGCCGCCGGCCGGCACGCGCTCGTCTCGCCGCAGCTCGAGCGCGCCCTCGGCTTCGCGGAGCGCCAGATGGCGGCGACGCGCGAGCAGCTGGAGCAGGGAGAGCCCAACACGCCGGCCGCCGCCGCGCTCGCGGGCGAGGCGGTCGACGCCCTCAACGCCACCGCGCTGGCGCTGGCGCGGAGCCGCGGCCAGGTCGCGGGCGCGCGCTCGGGCACGGGGTTCGCCGAGGCGGTGGAGCAGCTCGCGCGCCTCGCCGAGGCGCAGCGGGGGCTGAATGGGCAGGCGCAGGGACTGCTGCCGGTGATGGGCCTGGGTGGTCAGGCGGTGCTGGAGCAGCTGCGCGCGCTCGCGACCCGCCAGCGCGCGTTGGCCGAGCAGCTCGAGCGCCTGCAGGCCGAGGGCGCGAGCGCCGCCGCCGGGCCCCTCGCCGAGGAGGCGCGCGAGTTGGCCCGCCAGTTCGAGGCCGGCCGACTCGACCGCCAGACGCTCGAGCGTCAGAGCCGGCTGTACCGCCGGCTGCTCGACGCCGGCCGCAGCCTCACGGGCCCGGAGCCGGACGAGCAGCAAGAGCGGGTCAGCCGCCCGGCCATCGGCGACAGCGTCCGTCTGCCGGGCGTGCTCGCGCCCGGGGCCACGGGCGCGGGTCCCAGACTCCGCTACCCGACCTGGGAGGGGCTCGCCCCCCTCACCCCCGAGCAGCGCCGCCTCGTGCTCGAGTACTTCCGGTTGATCAATGCGCCGCAGCATTAATGGCGCGGCTGAAGCCGCGACTCGGCCCCGTCCGCTGAAGCGGAGCTATGCCGGTTTACCGGCCGGTGCCGAGCCGCGGGTTTACCCGCGCATCATGCGTCGGAGCTCGCTCGTGCTGGTCGCGGCCGCCCTGTTGCTTGTCCCGCTCCGCCCCGCCCGGGCTCAAGTGATCGGCGAGGCGGTCGAGCTGGAGCGCGCGGGCCGGCAAGCCCGCGCGGCGGTCGTCTACATGGCGGTGCTACGCGGTGAGCCGACGAACCTCGCGGCGCTGCTCGGGCTCGAGCGCGTGCTGCCGCCGCTCGGCCGCCTCCCCGAGCTGTTGCCGCTCGTGCGGCGGGCGCTCGCCGCCGACTCGACGAACCGCGTCTTCCGGGCGCTCGAGGTGCGGACGTTCGCCACGCTGAACGAGCCCGACAGCGCGGCGGACGCGGCGCGGCGCTGGATCGCGCTCGCGCCGGGCGAGGAGGGGCCGTATCGCGAGTGGGCCCTCGCGCTCGCGGACGCGCACCGCTTCGACGAGGCGCGGGCGGTGCTCGTCGCCGGGCAGCGGGCGCTCGGGGGAGGGGGAGGCCGCGCCGGCGCGCTCGCCGTCGAGCTGGCCGACCTGGCCGCGCGGCGGGGAGACTGGGAAGACGCGGCGCGCGAGTGGGGCCGGGCCGCGACGGCCGCCCCGGACCAGGTCCCCAACGCAGCGGCGCAGCTTGCCGAGGTGCCGCCGGAGCAGCGGGAGCGGGTGACGCGGGCGCTCGTGGGAGACCCCTCGCCGGTGGCGCGGCGGCTCGGCGCCGAGCTGCTGCTCGCCTGGGGCGACCCCGCTCGCGCGTGGGCGGTATTCGAGCCGGCGATCACCGCCCCCGGGTCGCCGCAGGCGGCGTTCGCGCTGCGGCGGTTCGCGGACTTGGCGGCGGCGGGGGGCAGCCCGGAGGGGCGGCGGGTGCGCGCGCTCGCGCTGGCGCGGCTCGCGGACGCCGTGCCCCAGCCCGTTGCCGCGCGTGCCCGCGCGGACGCGGCGCGCGCCCTGCTCGACGCCGGGGATTTCGCTGCGGCGCGCGCGGTGCTCGAGCGCCTGGCGGCGGACTCGACGGCACCCGCGGACGCGCAGGCGCTGGCCACGAGCGCGCTCGTCGAGGCGCTGATCCGTGAGGGTGCCCTCGACGCGGCCACCGCGCGGCTCGCCGCGGCGGGCGACCGCGTCCCGGCCGACGACCGCGCGGGCCTGCGCCGGGGGCTCGTGCGGGCCCGCATCCGCCGCGGTGAGCTGGCGCGCGCGGACTCGGCCCTCGCCGGCGACTCGAGCGTCGACGCGGCGGCGCTGCGGGGATGGCTGGCGCTGTATCGCGGCGACTTGAAGGCCGCGGCTGACCAGTTTCGCGCCGCCGGGCCGTACGCCGGCGAGCGGAGCGACGCCACGGAGCGTACCGCGATGCTCGCCCTGATGCAGCAGGTGCAGCGCGACCGCTTCCCCGAGCTGGGCGACGCGCTGCTCACGCTGGCGCGGGGTGATTCGACCCGCGCCGTGCAGGCCCTCCGCCTTGCGGCCGTACAACTGCAAACGGATGGCGGGGGGGTTGGGGGGGGGGCGGCCGAGCTGCTGCTCCTCGCGGGGCGCATCGCGGCGCGGCCGGGCGCGGGCCCGGAGGAGCAGCGGACCGCGGCGGCGCTGTTCGCGGACGTGGTGCACACGGGGGGGACGGAGGGGACGGGGGGGACGGGCGCCGCCGCGCCGGCCGCGGAGCTCGAGTGGGCACGGCTGCTGTTGCGGCAGCTCGAGGCGCGCGAAGCGATCCGCCACCTCGAGCACCTGATCCTCAGCTACCCCGAGAGCGCCGTCGTTCCCGAAGCGCGGCGCGAGCTCGAGCGGGCGAACGGAGCGATTCCCAAGTCGTGAAGCGGAGAGAGTTCGTGAGGGCGGTCGGGCGGACGGCCGGACTGGCGGTCGGTGCGGACTTTCTCGGCGCGCCGTCGCCCCTTACCGCCCTGTACCGCCTCCTACCGCCTTCGACCGCCCAGCTCTTGCTTCCCATGGACGAGTCGCAAACCGACCATCTGAAGGCGTACGGCGTCGCCTACCGCGTCGTCCAGGCGGGGCTCCGGGCCGAGTGGCTGCTCAACTATCGCGGCGGCTCGTTCCTCATCCCCGACGGCGACGCGATCCGGCGCGATGCGGCGCTCGCGGGGGTGCGGTTCGAGCCGGCGACGGACAATCAGGTGACGGCGATCAGGGGTGAGATCGAGGCGTCGAACATGGACGCCGTGCCGCTCGAGAAGGCGCCTAAGGTGGCCGTGTACGTGCCGCCCAACTCCCCGCCGTGGGACGACGCCGTGACGATGGCGCTGCAGTACGCCGGGATCCCGTTCGCGAAGGTGTGGGATCCAGAGGTGATGGCGGGCGGGCTCCGCAGCTACGACTGGCTGCACCTGCACCACGAGGACTTCACCGGGCAGTACTCGAAGTTCTATCTCATCTACGCCGGCGCCCCCTGGCTTGGCGAGATGGTGCGCTTCAACGGCGCCGCAGCGCGCCAGCTCGGGTTCGCGAGCGTCCCCGAGCTGAAGAAGGCGGTGGCGCGGGGGATCCGCGACTACGTGGGAAACGGCGGCTTCCTGTTCGCGATGTGCACCGCCACGGAGACGCTCGACCTCGCGCTCGCGGCCGAGGGCGTGGACATCGCCGCCGCCTTCGCCGACGGCACACCCATGGACCCGCAGGCCGACGGCAAGCTCGACTGGTCCAAGGCACTCGCCTTCAGCGGCGCCCACCTCGAGCCGAATCCCCAGGTGGCGAGCTTCTCCGACATCGACGGGCACCAGGTGAATGCCGGCTTCCGCCGCCAGCCGCTCGGGGCGTTCACGCTGTTCAACTTCAGCGCCAAGATCGATCCCGTGCCCACGATGCTGGTGCAGAGCCACCGCGACGTGATCCCCGACTTCTACGGGCTCACGACGTCGTTCATGCGGAGCCGGCTCAAGCCGAGCATCACCGTGCTGGGCGACGAGGAAGGGGCGCCGTGGGTCAAGTACATCCACGGCGACCACGGCAAGGGGACCTGGACCTTCTTCGGCGGGCACGACCCGGAGGACCAACAGCACCAGATCGGCGATCCCCCAACCGACCTGTCGCTGCATCCGCACTCTCCGGGCTATCGCCTCATCCTCAATAACGTGCTGTTCCCGGCGGCGAAGAAGCGCGAGCTCAAGACGTGAGCGCCGAGCGCCTCGCCGCGCCGGTGCGCGAGCAGCTCAGGGCGGAGATCGCGGCGGCGCACGGGCGCGAGGTGTCGTTCGTGGTGCGCCCGGACGCGAACGGCCTCGTGGTGGAGGCGCGCGTCGTGGCGCGCGGCACGGTGGACGCGGTGCTGGCGCTTCCCGGGATCGCGGGGCGCGGCGAGATGCTGGTGCACAACCACCCGAGCGGCGTGCTCGAGCCTTCGGGGGCGGACCTCGCCGTGGCGGCGCGGCTGCACGACGGCGGCGTCGGGTTCGGGATCGTGGACAACGCGGTCACCGACTTCTACGTCGTGGTCGAATGCCCGCGCCCGCGCTCGACCACCAGGCTCGACGCGATCGACGTGGCGGGCCTGCTCGCCCCGGGCGGCGCCGTGGCGCGCGCGCTCGGCGGCTTCGAGGACCGGCCCAGCCAACGGGACATGGCGGCCTATGGCGCCGACCTCTACAACGACGGCGGCATCGCGCTGCTCGAGGCCGGCACGGGAGTGGGGAAGTCGTTCGCCTATCTCGTCCCGGCCCTCGTGTGGGCGCGCGAGAACGGCGAGCGCACCATTGTCTCGACCAACACGATCAACCTGCAGGAGCAGCTCGTCGGGAAGGACCTGCCGATCCTCGCCCGCGCGCTCGGCACGGGGGACCACACGCCGACCTTCGCGCTGCTCAAGGGGTGGCACAACTATCTCTGCCTGGCGCGCCTCGAGCAGGCGCGCGCGGGCCTGCAGACGCTGTTCGACGAGCGGGAGGCGGCGGAGCTGGAGTCGCTCGGCGCGTGGGCCGCGAAGACGAGCGACGGCTCCCTCGCCGACCTCGCGGACGAGCCGGGGGCGGAGGTGTGGGACGCGGTGGCGGCGGAGTCGGACCTGTGCACCCGCCTCAAGTGCCCGCACTTCGAGCGCTGCTTCGTGTTCCAGGCGCGCCGCCGCGCAGCCGAGGCGGACGTGGTGGTCGTGAACCATCACCTGCTCACCTCCGACCTCGCGGTGCGGATGGCGTCCGACAACTGGCAGGAAGCCGCGGTGCTGCCGCCGTACCGCCGACTGGTGCTCGACGAGGCGCATCACCTCGAGGACGTCGCGGCGACGCACCTGGGCGCGCAGGTGAGCATGGTCGGCGTGAACCGGCTGCTATCGCGGCTCGAGCGCAGCGGCCGCGGCCTGTTGCCCACGCTCGAGATCCTACTCCGGGGGCGGGACGACCTGCTCAGCGCCGCGAGCCGCGACCTGGTCGAGCAAGGCCTGCGGGACGCCCTGAACGCCGCGCGCCGCGCGGCCGAAGAGGTATTCGCACAGCTCGGCCGCCGGCTCGACCGCGAGCAGGGAGCGCCGAGCGTGCTGCGGCTGGGCGACGAGTTCGGGGGCGACGCGATCTGGGCCGAGGGCCTGGGCGTCTCGCTCGACAACCTGCTCATCGCGTTCGGCCGGCTGAGGGACGGCGTGGAGACCATCGCCGACCGCCTGTCGCTCGACGACCCGAGCGAGCGGCGGGCGCAGCTCGTCGGCGAGCTGCGGGGCGTGGTGCGCCGGCTCGACGCCTCGGCGACGGGCCTCACGGCGGCGCTGCGCCCGCCGCCGGGCGCGGCGGCGGCGGTGCGCTGGCTCGAGCGGCGCGGCAAGAAGATCCCCAACGTCTCCGTCGCCGCGGTGCCGCTCGACCTCGCGCCGCTGCTCAAGGAGAACCTGTTCGACCGCGTCGAGACCGTGATCCTGACGAGCGCCACGCTCGCGGCCGGGGGCGAGTTCGGCTATCTCGAGGAGCGGCTGGGGCTCGACCTGCCGCCGTCGCGCGTCGCGGTGCGGGAGGTCCTGCCGTCGCCGTTCGACTTCCCGTCGCAGTGCCTGTTCGCGATCCCGACCGACCTGCCCGAGCCGCGCGACGATGAGGAAGGGCACGACGCCGCGGTGGCGCGGGTGCTGCTGGAGCTCGCCCACGCGTCGGACGGCGGCATGTTCGTCTTGTTCACGAGCCACGGGGCGCTCCGCCGCACCGCGACCGCGGTGCGCGGCGAGATCGGCGGCCGCTGGCCGCTCCTGGTGCAGGGCGAGGGCCAGCGCGACCTGCTGCTGCGCCGCTTCCGCGACTCGGGCACCGCGATCCTGCTCGGCACCGATTCCTTTTGGGAAGGGGTGGACGTGCCGGGCCGCGCGCTGCGCGTGCTCATCCTCGCGAAGCTGCCCTTCAAGGTGCCGAGCGAGCCCCTCACCGCCGCGCGGCTCGAGCGCCTCGAGGCAAAGGGGTTGAACGGCTTCAGCCATTACCTCGTGCCGAACGCGGCGCTCAAGTTGAAACAGGGATTCGGCCGGCTGATCCGCAGCAAAACGGACGTCGGCGCCGTAATCCTCTTGGATCGGCGCGTCGTCACGAAGCGGTATGGCCCGCTCGTCCTCGAGGGACTGCCGCCGGCGGAGCGCGTCATCGGCCGCTGGGAAGACGTGCGCGACGCCTGCGAGGAATTCTTCGCCCGTCACGGCATCGGAGAACCCCACACTCAGGAGCTGTCGTGAAGATAGGCATGGCTGTCATAGCGGTCCTCTTGGTCGGCTGCATGCCGCCCGCCGGCGGGCGCGCGATGGGAGGGCCGGTCTCCGAGCCGGGCGGCCCCCGCTACATCAACCCCGGCACGCTCGCGGCCCTGGACGGGTTCACCCACGCCGTCAAGGTCGGCCTCACGATCTACG
>QHUR01000177.1 GCA_003221995.1 Gemmatimonadota bacterium
ATAGCCGAGCGTGGCGTCCCACGTGTGATTCAGCAGCCCGGCTTTGGCGAACAACGTGCCGATCCGGCTCTGCGTGTCGTCGCGCCAGCCGTCCTCGCGCTCGTAGCGCGCGCCCAAGTAGTAATCCCACACGCCGTGGCGCGCGCCCGCGTGTGCCTTGAGCTCGTAGCGGCCGAAGCTCCCGGCCGACGCCTCCAGCTCGCGTGACGGCGGGCTCGCGCCGCGCCGCGTGACCAGGTTCACCGCCGCCCCCAGGGCGTTCCGCCCCAGTAGCACCGACGGCCCGTACACCACCTCGACCCGCTCCACGTCCTCGAGCGGCAGCAGGTCGAAGTTCACCTCGTGCGCCCCCGGCTCGTTGGCGCGTACGCCGTCCATGTACACGGTCACGCCCTGCGGCAGCCCGATCACGGGCGAGACGTTGAAGCCCCGCAGCGACACGTCGAGCTGTCCGGTGGCGCCGAGCTCGTCCGAGGTCGTGATTCCCGGCAGCTGCTCCAGCGCGTCCGCCAGCGAGCGCACGCCGCGCGCGTCCAGGTCGGTCGCCGTGAGCGCCGCCGTCCGGCCCGCGAGCCCGCGCGCCAGCTCGCGCACCGACGGCAATCTGAGTCCGGTGACCACGACCGGGGCGAGGGTGGCGGAGTCTTTGGGAAGAGAATCGGGCTGCTGAGCGCCGGCGGGCGGGGGGAGTAGGGCGAGCAGCAACGCGCCGACGAGCCAACGCGGAACGCGGAACGCGGAAGGCGGAACAGAAGACAAGCGCACCGATGCCTCGTCCTACTGTTCCGAGTTCCGCGTTCCGCGTTCCGCGTTCTTAGTTGAACGCATTGATTCCCGTGATCTCCTGCCCCAGGATCAGCGTGTGGATGTCGTGCGTGCCCTCGTAGGTGTAGACCGACTCCAGGTTCGCGAGATGGCGCATCGCCTGATACTCCGCCAGGATACCGTTGGCTCCGAGGAGGCGCCGCGTTTCCCGCGCCACTTCGGTCGCCATGGCGACATTGTTCCGCTTGGCGAGGGAGACCTGCTGCGGCGTCACTTTGCCCTGGTCCTTCAGGCGCCCCAGCTGCAGACACAGGAGCTGCGCCTTCGTGATCTCGGTGAGCATCTCCGCCAGCCGGGCCTGCTGCAGCTGGAACCCGCCGATGGGCTTGCCGAACATCACGCGGCTCTTCGCGTAGCCCACCGCCTCGTCGTAGCACGCCATCGCGGCGCCGACCGCTCCCCATGCGATCCCGTAGCGCGCCTGCGTGAGGCAGAGCAACGGGGACTTGAGGCCTCCCGACTTGGGCAGGATCGCGTCCCTGGGAACGCACACGTCCTGCAGCACGAGCTCGCTGGTGTCGCTCGCGCGCAGCGACAGCTTCCCCTTCTGGTCCTTCGCCGAGAAGCCCTTGGCGTCGGTGGGCACGATGAAGCCCCGGATCGACTCCACGTCGTCGAGCTTCCCCGTCTTCGCCCACACGATCGCCACGCTCGCGGTGGAGCCGTTCGTGATCCACATCTTGGCGCCGTTCAGGAGCCAGCCGTCCTTCGTTTCCTTGGCGACGGTGATCATCCCGGCGGGGTTGGACCCGTAATCGGGCTCCGTCAGGCCGAAGCACCCGATCACTTCCCCGCTCGCCATCTTGGGGAGCCAGCGCCGCTTCTGCTCCTCGTTGCCGAAAGCGTGGATCGGGTACATCGCGAGCGCTCCCTGTACCGACGCGAACGACCGCACGCCGGAGTCGCCGCGCTCGAGCTCCTGCATGATCAGCCCGTAGGCGACGTTGTTCAGCCCGGCGCAGCCGTATTCCTCGGGCAGATTGGCGCCGAACAGCCCCAGCTCGGCCATCTGGGGGACGAGGTGTTTCGGGAACTTCCCCTCGACGTAGTGCTCGCCGATGATGGGGATGACGTTGTCGTCGACCCACGCGCGCACCGTGTCGCGCACGGCGCGCTCCTCTTCGGAGAGGAGGCCGCCGACGTCGTAGAAATCGACGCCCTGAAACTTCGGTGCCATGGATTCCTCGGGGTTCTAGCCTGCTGTGCCTACGGGAAGGGGGTGCCGCCCCGCAGCCGCCCGCGTACGCGCGAAGGCGTGCGTGTCCGACGCCTTGAACCGCGCCCGCTCCGCCTCCCAGCGGAAGAACGTCACCTGCACCGCCGTGGGCTCGATCGTCACGAAGTTGAAGCAGGATGGGCGTCCGCCGCGGCTGCGGGTGCACAGCGTGCCCGTGGTCGAGACGACGACCTTGCCCGCCACCACCTCCGCCCCCTCCTGGTGGTCGTGCCCGCACAGCACCAACTCGGCGCCCGAGTCCACGATGCGGCGCTCGGCCTGCCGCCAGCGCGCGAGTCCCATGCGGCGCGAGATCTCGCCGCGCACCACGTTGTGGTGCAGCACCAACACCCGCGCGAGCTCCGGCGCCGCCTCGCGGAACAGCTGCTGCACGCGCACGTACTCCCGCTTGGGCAGGTGGCCCTTCACCGCGAGATCGCGCACTTGCCAGGTGAGCGAGCCCCAGGCGACGCCGTGAGCCGTCAGCGCTCCCGCGATGATCGCGCCGGGGAGCCGCAGGGTGGGGGCGAGATCGTCGCCGAAGTAGCGCATGTACTTGCGGTACAGCGCGTCCTTCGCAAATGGGATCAGCGGACGCGTCCACCAGCTCACGTCGTGATTCCCGGGGAGCGCGTAGACGGGCGCCGTGCGGGTCGCGAGGCGGGCGAACGCGCGGGCGCGCTGGAACTCGCCATGGCGGGCCCGCTGCGTCATGTCTCCCGCCAGCACGACTACGTCGGGATGGAGATCGGGGATCATCGCTTCCAGCGCTTCGACCTGCCGGATGTCGACGAGGGCGCCGAAGTGGAGGTCCGCGAGCTGCAGGATCTGGACGGTCACGTCTCCGCCTGTACGGTGTACGTCAGTGTCGCCTCGCGGCCCGCGGGCACCGGGACGCGGAACCGCACCTCGGTCGCCGACAGCTTCTCGGACGGCACGCTGCTCTCGACCACGCGCCACACCCCGAAGCGCGCCTCCCGCACGTCCACCGTGACGGGCCCAGGCTTGGCGTTCGTGATGGTGACGCGGAACGCCGCCGTGAGCCGCTGCCGCGCGGGCATCCCGCGCTTGGCCGGCGCGATCGGCTCCTGAGCGTAGTCCACCTGCACACGCTCGGCGGTTACGTCGAACGCATCGCCCGATTGCACGCGCAGGTCGCGGCCCGGCGCGGAGTGCGCGCTCGTCGCTTCTCCCACGAGCTGCAGCCGCCCGGCCGAGTCGGCCTGGTAGAGCTGCACCGTGCCCGCCGGAAGCGGCCGGTCGCCGAACGGCGTCCCGCGCCCCCGCTTCAGCGTGTACCACACCTGCACCGGAACGCGGTCGGGCTCGGCCGGTGCGGACCCGAAAAACCCCCGCCACGGCAGCGCACCCGGCACGATCAGCTCCTGCAGATAGGAGGTCGCGGCGCGCGGGAACAGCGCGGTCGTGACCGGAACGCCGGGCTCGAGCGTCACGCGGCCGGGGAGCTGGTACACGTGCGTCTCTCCCACCGCCTGCTCGCTCGCGGACACGGCGTCTTCCGCAATAACGGCCTGTGCCGTGATCATGCCGCGCAACGGCTGGGGCGAGCGCGCCCGCGCGATCGATCCCGCGACGAGCTGCACCTCGGCCGAGTCGGCGCGCACGGCCTGCGATCGCACCGTCGCCGCGCCGGAGACGCTCGCCCTCCCCTCCGCGAGGACGATCTGGTACACCGCTTCCCACGACGCTCCGGCCGCGCTGTAGGCGATCTCGGTGCGAGGCCGGGACCGGCTCGCCTCGAGCGCGAGCGTCACCTGCGGCTCGCTCCGCACCAGCTCCGCGGGAAAGAGCGGCGTGCCCGGCGTTGCCAGCAGGAAGCGCCCGTCCCCGAGGCGGTACTGCGGCGGCTCGACGCTCACGACCGTGGCCCGGATCGTATCCTTCTCGCGCACGAACGCCAGCGTCTGCCCGCGCGCTCGCGCGAGGGCCTCCTGCTG